>CACYXJ010000016.1 GCA_902778375.1 uncultured Erysipelotrichaceae bacterium | reverse complement strand
CTGAACTGCATTATAATAAGTTCGCTGATCAGGTAGGGCTAGTACTTGATTAGCATTTTTCATATCTACATTCTACTACATGCATGAAGAAAGGGGCTGCTACAGTTTTTCAACTGTTACAGCCCCTTTTTCATGTTTGTATGACGCTAAGCACAGCAGCTTATTCTTCCGACAGGTTCTTTTCCTTTTCGAAAAACGCTTTCTTCAGAATTGCATATTCTTCGGCTGTACAGGCTTTGCGGCACATCGGTTCAAACGATTCCGTGATCCGGAAACATTCTTCGATGGTCGGGCAGGGATATGCATCGCATGCGGCACAGCTTTTGATATTCTTCTCTTCGCAGCATCTGACAATCTGATATCTGCACCAGTTGTCTGTTTTGCATCCCGTGCATGCGATTTCTTCAGTTGTGACAACTTGATCACGGTAGCCGATTTTAAACCACAACTGTGCGGTACGCTGTAGTTCCGCTTCTGTTTTTTCGTATGGATGTTCTGCATATCTCGGACATGCCGAGCAGTCATTCCCGCATGCCGCAAGTATTCTGGTCATGTTTCTGCCTCCTGTCAGATATTCCTGAAACTATTATACAGGAAACGGAAAAACCGTCCGGCAGACAGCGGTTTGCTGTATGCTCAGACGGTTTTTTTGCTTCAGATCATTCTTCCTTCAGGAGGACTTCACCGTTGGATTCGATGATTTCCTTGTAGCGGTCGTAGGAATTCTTTTTGACACGTTCCAGGGTGCCTGTGCCGTCGTTGAATCTGTCGACATAGACAAAGCCGTAACGCTTCTTCATTTCGCCGGTGCCGGCTGATACGACATCGATCGGTCCCCACCAGAGGTAGCCCAGGCAGGGGACACCGTCGAGAATTGCTTCGTGAACCTGCTTCAGATGCATCTCGAGATATCTGACACGGAACGGATCGTCGATCTTGCCGTTTTCATCCAGGTTCTCGTCCAGACCGATACCGTTTTCGACGATGAACTGCGGCTTGTGATATCTGTCGTTAAGGACATTCATCGTATAGCGCAGACCTTTCGGGTCGACTGCCCAGCTCCATGGTTTCGGGCTGCTTTCCTTCAGATAAGGATTCTTCTTGCCGGCAATGCCGCCGGTGTTGCTGATCATGTTGGCATCCACGGCATAGACAGCGGAACGGTAGTAGCTGTAGGCGATGTAATCGACCGTGTTTTCCCTGATCAGTCTGAGACCTTCCTCATCCATCTTCGGTGTCAGTGACGGATTCTCGTTCCAGATACGCTTTACATATCCCGGAATCTCGCCCAGTGCCATCGGATCGCACATATAGAAGACTGCCATGCGCTGTGTATTCAGAGCACCGAGGACATTGTCGGGATTGCAGTCGTCAGGATATGTCGCTGTACCGGAAGCGGTCATCATGTTGCCGACCAGGTTGTTTTCATCGATTTCGTGACCGATTTTCACCGTCCATGCATTGGCAACAAGGATGTTGTAGTAGCCCTGCCAGATTTCTTCCTGGGTGATGGAACCGATCGGGTCATTCTTGTCTTTCGGATCGGTGATGTTCAGGATGCCGCCGGCCACAAACGGATTTCTCAGCATCGCGTTGACTTCGTTGAATGTCAGCCAGTATTTCACTTTTCCCTTGTATCTTGTAAAGACTGTCGTGACATAGTTTTTCCAGAATTCGATCAGTTTCGAATTGGACCATCCGCCGTATTCGGTCAGAAGGTGAAGCGGAGTTTCATAATGGGAAAGGGTAATGACCGGTTCCATGCCGAGGTTTCTCATTTCGGTGAACAGATCGTCATAGAATTTCAGTCCCGGTTCATTGGGCTCGCTTTCATCGCCGTTCGGGAAGATACGTCCCCAGGCAATCGATGTGCGGAAACAGTTGAAACCCATTCCCGCCATCAGGGCAAGGTCTTCCTTGTAGCGATGATAGAAGTCGATACCTTCATGACTCAGATATTTCTTTTCCGGATTCAGGCACATTTCCCATTTGCCTGTTTCTTCATTCCATTTGATACCGGGATCCCTGGTTCCGATTCCGACCATGATGTCTGTAACATTGGGCTGCTTTCCGTCTTCCAGCCATGCACCTTCCAGCTGATTGGCCGCGACCGCGCCGCCCCACAGAAAATTCTTCGGGAAGCTCATAATTATATTTCCTCATCTTTCTCTAATCAGATATTATCACGGAATCGGCCATAACCATGCATTTTCAGGACAGGAAAAGAGTATTTTTTATAAAAGAGTGGTCCTCACGATTCCGGCTGTGTCAAAATGAAAGGGAAGAACAGGAGCAGGCAGCAATATGAACAGAACAATTGAGTATTTCAACGAACATGCGGAGAAACAGTTCCGCGAAGCTTTTGAAATCAAGGACAGGACAACACAGGATCTGTTTCTTTCCCATGTGAAGGAGGGTGGACATATTCTTGATCTCGGCTGCGGCTCGGGAAGGGATACGGCATATTTTCTGTCGAAAGGATATACCGTTGACGCAATCGACGGGGCAGAAAAACTGTGCAGGCTGGCATCGGAATATCTGCGGCAGCCGGTCAGGGTCATGGAATTCAGGGAACTGTGCGCGGAAAACGAATATGACGGTATTTACGCTTCGGCATCGATCATGCATCTTCCCTATGAGGAACTGAAGTACCTGTTTCCGAAAATGATATGGGCTCTGAAAGAAGATGGTGTGCTTTACGCTTCGTTCAAATACGGAGACTTTGAAGGGTATGATCACGGCCGCTATTTTACCTGGCTGAAAGAGGACAGAATCCGGGAACTGACAAAAGATCTGCCGTGTGAAATTCTGGAAACAGGACGGTTTGGAAAAGAGACGGAAGAACTTTACGGATTCAGCTGGATCTATGTCCTGCTGAAAAAGAAGACAGAAACACGATAATCAGACAGAACAAAACTCCTTCGCATGAAGGAGTTTTTATGTCCGGTAAAAGATTATGATTGCATCACAGTCTGCGGACCGGAAAGAACATATACTCGGTGCCTGTCTTCGGACAGGTGAAATCATGGGCGGCACCGGCCAGGGGAATCTGGTTTTCCTTCATGTAACTGATTACATCGGCAAAAGCATGGTCGCTGTCCCGTTCGGCATACAGATATTCATATCCGGGAATGATCCATCTGACCCAGCCTTCCGGGGCTTCCGCATCGTCCAGACATTCGACACCGGCAAGATACAGACCCTTATTGAAATCCTCCCAGGGCTGGAAGGAACGGGAGAAATCGGACATCGCACCCCAGATACCGGCAGGATTTCCGTCTTTGTCTCTTTTTGCCAGATGTGCGATTTCCTCAAAATGCGTGTTTGCCTCATGCCAGAGTTTCCGGATAAATCCCGGACCGTCGGCAGTCGAACCTTCCTTGCCGATGACGGTAAAGGATTCCTTCCGAATCGTTCTGATCTTCATGTTTCAGATCCTCCCGTTTTTGCTTTATCTTTTTTTTACCGGAATCCAGATCGCACTGTGATAATCCGGATCGGTTTTTTCGCCGTTGATGCAGTCATACCACTCCACACTGGCATTTCCAAAGAGTTCATATTCCGGATTGCCCGGAAGCCATTCCCTGAAGATGCGGGTGTTCAGACTTTGCAGAGCTTCCGGAATCGGACCGCGGCAGTCAAACACCGCCCATTCAGTCCGGGGAAACTCATACACAGTCATTCCTTCCGGAACTTCGCCGCCGGTGTATCTGCCGGCCACCAGATACCGGAATTTTCCTTCGCCGATATCATCGATGCAGATGCCGTATTCGCCGATGCAGTTGTCGACGATTGCCTGCTCGTAAGGATTTGCCGGCGGATTTCCGGCATATACATGATTCGCATACTTTTCGCAGATCTCGTCCCAGTATTCCGGGATTTCCGCATACGCCGTCTCGTTTTCGAATACCTTCTGAAAGCCGATTACCTTGAACGGAAACATCGGTGTGATTACATGATCCATCAGTTTTCCTCCCTGTATTGCAATACTGATCCGAAGGGGAAGGAAGACATTCACGGCAGCACCGCCGCGCACCTGGGAAGGTGTTGCCTTATGGAAGCGGGAAAATGCCTTTGAGAAGCTTTCCGGCGTCTCGTAACAGTATCTTTGGGCGATGTCGATTACTCTGTCATCCGTATTCTGCAGGTCGAGAGCAGCCTGATACAGACGTCTGTTCCGGAGATATTCAGCGATGCCGTATCCGGTCATCAGCGAAAATCCGCGCTGCAGAAAAAACGGAGTCAGATACACTTGATCCGCCACGTCCTGCGCGCTGATGTTCTCACTGAGATGATTC
This sequence comes from uncultured Erysipelotrichaceae bacterium, assembly GCA_902778375.1. GTDB lineage: Bacteria > Bacillota_I > Bacilli_A > Erysipelotrichales > Erysipelotrichaceae > Bulleidia. The sequence goes on along the minus strand of CACYXJ010000016.1, from coordinate 32,570 downwards.
TCCATATAATCGATGGCTGTGCGTATCGCCGTGACCCACTCCATTGAACATTCTCCTTTCTCTCATAATACCAGTGTAGCCTGCCGGCTGGACACAGTCCTGTCATTTTCTGCTTTGTTTTGTCCGGCGGGAAAAATCATTTTGTTAAATGTGGATGCAGTCTTTTCGGTGCTATGATTTATATGAACAAAACATACATCACAACAGAAAGGGACGATATGAAACTTTACTTTATCGGAGCGGACAGGGAAGTAACGGGAAGCTGTCACGTAATCGAAGTCAACGGAAAACACATCATGCTGGACTGCGGCATGGAACAGGGCAGGGATGTGTATGTCAACGAGGACCTGCCGGTTCCCGCCGGGGAAATCGATGCCGTTCTGCTTTCCCATGCCCATATCGATCACTCAGGGCTGCTGCCGAAACTCGTCAAGGACGGTTTTCACGGAACGATCTGGTGTACCGATGCCACAAAACAGTTATGCGAGATCATGCTGAAGGACTCGGCGCACATTCAGGAATCCGAAGCAGAGTGGGCCAGCCGCAAAGCAAAGCGCAGCGGCCGCAAGCAGGTAAAGCCGCTGTACACCGTGAAAGACGCGGAGATTGCCATGCTGTATTTCCAGTCTGTCCAGTACGGCCAGGAATTCAGCCCGGTGGAAGGGGTCACTGCCAGATATGAAGACGGCGGCCACATTCTCGGCAGCGCTGTCATCTATCTGACCCTGCAGGAAGACGGAAAGACACGGACACTGGCATATACCGGCGACCTGGGCAATATCAACATGCCGATCGTCAACGATCCTTCACCAAGAGAGACGACAGATTACGTCATTACCGAAAGCACCTACGGCGACCGTCTGCACGATAAAGTCGACAATCCGGTAAAGCAGCTGGCGGATATCATGAACCGGACATTCGCAAGAGGCGGTAATGTTGTCATTCCTGCTTTTGCGGTCGGAAGAACGCAGGAGATCCTGTATTTTATCCGCGAGATCCTGGAAAACGACCTGGTTTCCTTTAAAGATTTCGATGTCTTTGTGGACAGCCCGCTGGCTGAGGAAGCAACCGCGATTTTCGAAGAGAACACCTTCGGCTATTATGACGAGGAAGCGATGAAGATTCTCAGGGAAGGCGGCCATCCGCTTGTCTTCCCGAATCTCAGACTGGTCATCGATGTCGAAGAGTCAAAGCTGATCAACACCATCACCAAACCGTCCGTCATCATCTCGGCATCGGGAATGTGCACGAGCGGCCGTATCAAGCATCATCTCAAGCACAATCTGTGGCGGCCGGAATGCACCATTGCCTTTGCCGGTTATCAGGCAGAGGATACATTGGGCAGAAGACTGGTTGACGGAGAAAAGGATGTCCGGATTTTCCAGGAGGATATCCATGTGGAAGCGGAAATCGTCGAACTGCAGGATGTCAGCGCCCATGCCGACCGGGACGGACTGGTTCACTGGCTGACCGACAATCCGGAAAAACCGAAAAGCGTATTCGTCGTTCATGGCGAGGATAGCGTCGCGGAACAATTTGCGAAATATCTGCAGAACAGCTGCGGTTATGAAGCATCCGCCCCGTATTCCGGATATGTCTTCGATCTTCTGTACAACAAATATCTGAGCACGGAAGAACCGGACAGGGTTCTCAGTACCGAGGAGAAGAAGGAAGAGATCCGTCAGGATCAGGAAAGGGAACAGGATACCTACAGTCAGAACAAGTATTACAGCGAACTGATGGAAAAGGGAAAGAAACTGATCCGCCTGATCGAAAAACGGAAGGACGCGAAAAACAGCGAACTGAAAAAGTTCCTCAAGGAAGTTTCGAAACTCGTCAGCAGATGGGATTGAACAGCAAAACAGAGATACGTTTCTTTCTGAACAAAAATCAATGGATTATAATATAAGCAGATAATGCAAAGGAGAAAGATAATTATGCCTCTGGTAACATCAAAAGAAATGTTTGAGAAAGCCTACAACGGCGGATATGCCATTGGTGCTTTCAACGTCAACAACATGGAAATCATTCAGGGTATCACTGAAGCCGCAAAGGAATGCAACGCTCCGGTTATTCTGCAGGTTTCCAAAGGCGCCCGCGCCTATGCAAACCGTACCTATCTGGTCAAGCTTGTCGAAGCAGCAGTCATCGAGACCGGTCTGCCGATCGTCCTGCATCTCGACCATGGCGATTCCTTTGAAACATGCAAATCCTGCATCGACGACGGGTTCACATCAGTCATGATCGACGCATCCTCCAAACCGTTCGAGGAGAACATTGAAATCACAAGGAAAGTCGTCGAATACGCACACGCTCACGGTGTCGTCGTCGAAGCGGAACTGGGAACACTGGCCGGTGTCGAAGACGAAGTCAGTGTCGCGGCAGAAGATTCTTCCTATACCCGTCCGGAAGACGTTGAAGAGTTCGTCAGAAGGACAGGCTGCGACTCCCTGGCAATCGCCATCGGCACAAGCCACGGCGCATTCAAGTTCAAGCCGGAACAGTGCACAAGAAATGAAGAGGGCATTCTCGTTCCGCCGCCGCTGCGCTTCGACATTCTCGAAGACGTATCCAGACGTCTGCCGGGATTCCCGATCGTTCTGCACGGATCTTCTTCCGTACCGCAGGAATATGTCAAGATGATCAATGAGAACGGCGGCAACATGCCGGATGCTGTCGGTGTTCCGGAAGAACAGCTGAGAAAGGCTGCTTCGATGGCTGTCTGCAAGATCAATATCGACTCCGACCTGCGTCTTGCCATGACCGGAACGATCCGCAAGTACTTCAACGATCATCCGGCTGATTTCGACCCCCGCACATACCTGAAGCCGGCACGTGCCAACATCAAGGAGCTCGTCAAGCACAAGATCGTCGACGTTCTTGGCTGCGACAACAAAATCTGATCTGTTTCAGTGAAAACAGGGACCGGTTGCATACCGGTCCTTTTCTGTCCGGATTTGATTGCTTCGGATTTGAAAAAGGCAGATCTTTGTGTGATCTGCCTTTTCCGGTTCTGTTTGATTTTTATACACATATGCGGGAAAGAAGCAGATCGATCTGTTCTTCCGTCATGCCGGCATTGATCAGATACTGTCGGGCATATGCGGAAAGGTCGGCTGTTCTGATGTCGATCAGATCATCATTGACGATGAACTTCAGCATGGCGATGATGTTTCTTTCCATGATCGTCTGATACTTCTCCGGCTCGCTGCTTTCATTGATCTTGTAATAGTTGTCATATGTCAGCATATAGTCATCGACAATTTCCTGATAGCTGCTTCCGGCAAGTGCCTCGATCAGCATGCAGACAAATCCGGTCCGGTCTTTTCCTTCCGTGCAGTGGATCAGATACGGTCCTTCCTTTTCCGCCATTTCGGCAAAACCCGCGGCAATCTTACCGGCGAATTCATCGGAAAGATAATTCATGTTCAGGGCGATGGGAATGACATTGCCTGCTTCGTAAAGGAAAAGGAAATACGGCGATGCGAAATCGTCGGCATTGATGTATCTTTCGATTTTGACATCGTTGTCGGACAGGTTGAGGATGCAGCGGACATTCGCCGCCTCGATCAGATCATTGACATAGGATGCCCGGTTATGCTGGTTGTCGCAGGGTGAAGCGGAACGGTAGAGGATGTTTTCCTTGATCCTTCCCGTATGGATGTTCCGGAAGTTGGCGAATACCGTATCGCTTGGATATCTTTCTCTTTCATCGTAGTAATGGATATCGCTGGCTTCCTGGATGTCAGCGTATTTTCCTCTTTCGCGCAAGATGACGCTGGCGGTGTCATGTTCCTTCAGATCCAGTTTCATCCAAAGGGTATTGACCGGATTGACAACCTGCAGATTGCCGGTATCCCAGAGATCCTCACCATAGTTTACGGCTGCCTTGATGTAATCATAACCGGGATAGGCAACCAGAAGCGGTTGCCCGGCATCGACATAATAACCGTTGTAATAGGGGATGTCCTCGAGTTTATATCCGTTGGAAAAGACCACATCCACGCTGTCCCCGTAGACAAAACCGAGATTGTTGAAATCATCGATGGTCATGGCGATATACACACCGCCGAATTCCGGTTCGTGTTCGATCGCGACGTTTTCGATCCGCAGCTCTTCTGCCGCCGGTGCGGGTTCTTCCTGTTTTGTACAGGCGGACAGAAAAGGACATGTCATGGCGACGGTCAGTGAATACGTCATGATCTTTCGGAATGCTTTTTTCATATTCTTCATTTTCTCCTTGCGCAAAAAGGGATTATTCTCCTTTGACAACGATCAGTTCCGACGAACCTTCTTCCAGAGAGTTGTGCTGGTCATAGTGGATATGACTTCCCGGTGGCTGTCTGGCAAGTGCAGTCAGCTGTCTGGCCAGCGAAAGCAGTCCTTCCCTGTTTGCTGTTATGACGGTTTCCTTATGTTCGGAAGTTACTCTGATCTCGAATCCCTCTATCCATTCAATACGCATGATTTCACCTCTGTTTCATCGCTTGTTTTCCGCTGCCGGTTCCGGATATAAAGTCCAGAATGCATCTGTTGACTTCCTCCGGCTGATCAACGTTGGCATTATGACCGGCATCTTTGATGATGGTCAAAGGATAACCGGTTCTTTTGGTCCATTGCATGTTGTATTGTTTCACTTTCCCGACTCTGTCCTTTTCGCCCATGATCAGCAGTACCGGACAGGGAATTTCCAGATCGCAGTTGTCCTCCAGAAAACCGGCATAGCCCAGTCCCATCAGGCGGCACAGTTCCTTTTTCCCGTACGGTGCAAGCATCTGCATCATATTGTCATAACCTTTCCGGGTCACGGTTGCCTGCTTCGCCATTGCCTTTTTCAGCGGTTCGAAAGGATAAAGACCTGCCATCCATTCCACCTGTTTCAGGATCCAGATATCGGATCGTGAATAATAACCGGATCCGTACGGCGTGCTGCCGATCGATATGAAACCTTTCACACGCCGGGGATACTGTCTGATAAACGACTGGGCAAAGTAACCGCCCAGCGACTGGCCAATCAGAATAACTTCGCTGACTTCAAGCCTGTCCAGTATTTCCCTGATATAGCCGGCAGCTTCATGAATACTGAATGACGCGAATGGCCGGGATCTTCCGTGTGCCGGAGCATCCCATGCCAGGATATTGTATTCTTTATCGAAAAACGCTGCCTGATCATCGAACATCGTATGATCGGCGCTCAGGCCATGCATAAAGAAAAGAGTATCGGCACCGTTTTTCCAGGGATCGGACTGCCAGTAACAAAGTTTTCCCTTATCTGTCTGAAGTATTCTTTCTTTCATTTCCGGCTCCATGATTTTTTCCTGGGAATGATACTTTCCCACGTAACGGTATCATTCTTTTTCGAATTCTGTTTGTCCTTCCAGAAGAGGGATGACGGATTCCATGGGCATATCAGCTCCGGCGGAGTCTTTCAGTTTCTTAACAGCATCATACAGTTCTTCTGAAAGAGAAGCGAGCGGTTTTCCGGTCATCTTTACCCATGTCTTCAAAACTGCCAGTGCCCGGTTCCGACAGCGGAGCACCGGGCTTTTCAAACCTGTCAGGATGAATGCTGTTCCCTGCAAGGGTGTGTTTATGATTCCCTGCATGATCAGATCCAGCTGCATATACCGGTGGTACTCTTCGCCAAGACCGGCATCTGCCCTGAGGTCTCCTTCCATTTCGGAAAGGGGAAGCTGCGTTTCAAACAGCTGCAGCACACGGTCCCTGTATTCCGGCTCATTCATCAGCTGAAGACAGTGCCAGTAATGATGGTTGAAATCGTTCTGCAGGCATTCAAACAGCTGCGGCAGGTAGGGGATGCCGAGTTCGTCCGCCAGCTGAAGTCCTTCGCCCCTGACCAGCGATTCTCCGACTTTTGCCAGACATGCAGGGCTGTGCAGGATTACATCAGCACAACTGACAATCGAGGGATATTTCTGCTCGGCCCAGTTTCGGATGTTCAGAATGCAGTCATATTCCTTGATGGAAAGATCATATTGTTCAGCAAGTTCCAGGAACCGCCGCAGGATCCTTTCCGCATCATTCAGTTCCGAGATTCCGGTCACAGGACCTTCATCAAGAAGCGCGTCGATCAATGTCGATATTCCCTTGTATTCCTCCGGATCCGGAGTCCCGGAAAGGATGGTTTCCGCCTGTGCTTTCCGCCAGCATGTCAGAGCGGAATAGGAATTCATGACACCGTTGACGGTACCTTCCGTAAGCAGCCACCGGTGTATTTCTTCACTGACAGGTTCCAGCCGTTCGACAGCGTGGATCTTTCCCCAGCCATTCACTTTTTTCGCAAGCGAGAAGATTTCATTATTGCCGTCGGTCCATTTCCACATATTCCATACAGAGAAAATAGTGAACTCATCGCACAGGCCGAGACAGCGGATGACATCCTTGGTTTCACTTGCCGGTTCCCGGAACAGTTCAAGAGTTTCCAAGCCAATCTTCACGCATTCGGTATGTGCTGAATTCATGATCATATGAAGAGCGGTACGATAGATGTTTCCGGCATTGAGTCCGCTTTGATGATCAATGATATACTGCTGCAGCTCGTCCACGACACCGACAGCCCGGTTCTTTTCTGTCCACTCCGCGAACAGCTGGTCCGCCTTATCTGCCTCACCTGAGGAAGCGGCTTCCAGGGCGTTTGCCATTCCGGCTATCTGATCGTCATTCAGACTGCTGTGCGCCATATGATAGATAAAGACTCCGTCCATGGCTCCATGTGCCCAGTGCACTCCCGAACTGCTGTTTTCTTCCGGCAGGACAAAATCTTCTGAGAGGATGCCTTCCTCTGTTATGTTTTCGCTGATTAACTGATAAATTGAGTGACTCATAAGCGTTACCTTCCATACCCATTATCCAACACTATACCGCAACTGGTATACTGAAAAAGAAGAAGCAGTTTTCATATAAGATTGTGATTGCGAAACCGGGATGCTTTGCGTGCGGAAGGACAGGGAAAATGAAAATCATGGTGATAGGAAGCATGAATATCGATTATGTTTACCATGTGGATCACTTTGTGCAGCAGGGAGAAACACTGAAGGTAAACAGCCGGGATGTCGTTTGCGGCGGCAAGGGACTGAACCAGTCGATCGCCATGGCGAAAGCCGGACTGGATGTCATGGCGGCAGGTCTCATCGGAACGGAAGGGACCATCCTTCTGGAAGCACTGAAGGAAAACAATGTCGACACCAGTCAGACAGAAATGCTTGACCAGCCCAACGGACACGCTCTCATCCAGGTCAATGCCGAAGGAGACAATTGCATCCTGTACTGCCCGTCCACCAATATGATGTTCACAAAGAACAAAATCGAAGCATGTCTGAACCATTTGGAAACAGGGGATGTGCTGGTGCTTCAGAACGAGACGAACCTGGTGCCGGAAATGATTGGCTCAGCCCATGAAAAGGGAATCCGGGTATGCTTCAATGCCTCGCCTGTAAGTGCAGATATCAAAGACTATCCGCTGGAAAAATGCACCTGGATTTTCATCAACGAAACTGAAGGCGAGGGAATCAGCGGATATGCGGATCCGCAGGATATCCTGGATTTCTTTGTCAGAAGATGTCCCGATACCGGTATCATACTGACACTCGGCGAAGAAGGAGCCTGGTACAGCGATCGGAATGTCAGGGAATACTGTGAAGCTTTCAAGGTCGATACGGCAGATACGACTGGTGCCGGCGATACGTTTACCGGCTATTTCCTGCAGGCCGTCCTCTGCGGAAAAAACAGCACGCAGGCGCTGCGGCAGGCCAGTGCGGCAGCGGCAATCGCTGTTACCCGTCCCGGTGCGGCACCTTCCGTCCCCCGGATGGAGGAAGTCACAGAATTCATGAAACGTTCAGAGCTTTTATAGAAGCATGAAACATGGAAAAGTCTGATATGATATCAGAAACAGGGAAACACAGTTATGAGCAGAGAACAATATCAGCAGGAAACCCAGCAGAGCAACGATCTGTTTGAAGAGTATCTGGAAAACCTTCCTGAGCCGGATGTGCAGATCAGTTCCCAGGTGGAACAGGATGTGCGGCAGATTGACAATGAAGCGAAAGAGAAAAAGAAATCACGGAAACTGCGCGTTGCCGGGTATATCGCTGCCGCGGTCCTGGCGCTCGGTCTCAATCTGTTTCTCGGTTATATCGCCGAGGCAAACAAACCGCAGCCGGAACCGCCGGTCGTTGTTGTCGATAATCCCCATTACAGTCTGATCATGCTGGACATGCTGAAGAATATGGAAAAGGATGTCTCTTCCGATACAACAGCCGGAACCAGTCTGAAGAATGCCGAAATACAGATCCATGGAAGAACGTATCATCTGCCGAATTCACTGATGATGTTCCTGCAGAACGGATGGGCAGTGGAGAATACGGAATACCTGGAAACAAAGGACGGATTTACAACCGTCCGGTACACACTGGTTTATCTGGACAGAAGCACGCATATCACTGTAATGGCCTTGAAACCGGTCGATCAGGAACAGCTGGCTTATACCGTTGTCACAGACGTCATAGATACTTCCGGTACCCTCGAACTTCCCGGCGGCATCAGCACCGGCACGTCGGAAGATGATCTGATCAGTATTCTGAACGGTTCTGATGTCGAATGGCAGACCACCGGAACACTGGAAGACGGCACACAAACCTATACTTTCGATGCATCGCAGGACAATCAGTACTTCAGGAACTATCATGTTGAAATACAGGTGAACGGCGGCCGGGTCATAAATATCATCACTTCTGTCACGCCCGGATAAAAAGAACGGAATAGAACATGATAAATGTGCGGTCAATGATGGCCGCACATTTTCTTATCTGTATACATGATGATCTATGAATGCCGGTTTCATTCATCTGAGTAGCTGTAGGTGCTCAGTTTCCTGCCGTAAGCCAGACACAGTATGACGCCGGCAATGCCGAGAATAAACATCATCATTGCCGCTCCGGAACCTTTACCGCTGCCAAACAGCAGGGTCATAAAGCTTCCCGGCACCTGCTTTGCCATAAAAGGCTCGCAGAATGTATCCACCATGAAGCCGCCCAGCGCAAGACCGATCGGGATGGTGAAAAACTGCAGTGTATTCCGGCAGGCGTAAACTCTTCCCTGCAGTCCGACAGGAACGGAATTGCGCATGATGACATTCTGGTTGGCACCCATGACCGGCACCAGGATCCAGCCAACGATCTGGGCAATGCACCAGATCCATGGATTCCGCGTCAATCCCAGCAGAAAGTTTTCGGTTCCCAGCGAAAACAGCATGGTCAGATAAATGACCCGGACCCTGTTTTCCGGTTTCGGCATTACCGTCACGATCAGGCTTCCGATAATCATCGCGATACCGGAACAGGATGTCACGATTCCCAGCATGCCGTTTCCATAGCGGGGAATCACCAGCGCCGGCAATACCGCATTGAAGGCGGAAGAAACCAGATTCACACCTGACATGAACAGGATCACATGCAGGATCAGCGGATTCTTTCTCAGGAAACCGAGACCCTCCCCGGCCAGTTCCAGAACGGATCTTCCGGGTCCGTTTACAGCAGTGACTGCCGGTATGCGGACCAGGAAGGCGAGGGTGATAAAGGCGATGGCAAATGCCGTCAGGTCGATCATGATCACTGCATCCAGCCCGCCAATACCATACACCGCTGCCGCAAGCAGGGGATTGCCGATGGATACGAGCGAACGGGTCAGCGACTGCAGCCCGCTTGTTTTCTGATAGTACTCTTTCGGCACGATCAGCGTATAGGCGACTTCCGAGGCAGGCGACTGCACCGTGTTCATCAGACCGGAAACGGCATTGACGGCATAGAGATGCCATATGCTCAGCGTTCCGGTCCGGTACAGGAAAAGCACCAGAACCGTACTGAGAGCCGCCAGAGCGTCGCAGACCAGCATAGTCTTCTTCTTGTCGAATCTGTCCGTAAGCGCACCTGCGAATATACTCATGATCACATAAGGCGCATAGGTGCAGATCTGAAGTGCTGCCGTGCTGAGTGCCGAACCGGTCTTTTCGTACAGCCACAGCGTCAATGCAAAGGCTGTCATGGCACTGCCAAGTTGTGAAAGTCCCTGTGTGATCCAAAGCAGATAAAAATCTTTCAGTTCATTGTTTGTTTTCATTGTCTTTGCTCCTTATCGTTTTCAGATACTGAACAAAGCCTGAGGAAATATTCATTCCTCCATACAGATTCCTCAGGCTCTGTATGGAGCGCAAACACTGCATTTTCTCATCTGTTCCTCCAATGCTTATATTATTCTGATGTCTTTATTACAGAATCAGAAGACCGTTTTCATCATATCGGAAATCAGGACCCCAGGCCACTTCCCAGTAATATCCGTCCGGATCGGCGAAATACGCGTGATAGCCGCCCCAGAATACATCCTGCGGCTCCTTGACAATCGTTCCGCCGGCACTGCGCACCAGTCCGATCACTTCATCGACTTTCTCTCTGGCATCGACATTATATGCCAGTGTGATGCCGCCGAAACCGTTTCCAGACACGGGCGGGGAAACAGGGTCGATATCCTCCGCCAGCAGGTCCAGGGGATACAGTTCGAATTTGGTTCCGGGTGTATTGAAAAAACATACGCGGGGATTACTCTCCCTGCAGTCGGTCTGAAAACCCAGCCGGTCACGGTAGAAGATGATCGATCGTTTCATGTCTCTGACACCGAGACAGATACAGGTTATCTTGTTCATGGTTATACCTCGCAATCATTATACCGTACCGGCATGCTGCCGCTGAACAGAGCAGATGATATTCCGTTTGAAAAAGATCGGAGTCTTCGGAGTGTTTCTTTCTTCAATATCATTTCAATCCGGTCTTGTGCTACCATGAGGAAGAAGACAGTGCGGGAGGTTGCCGAATGTTTTTGACAATTGTGCTTTTGCTGATCATCGTTTGCGAAATCTGGGGTATTACCGGAGTAGATAAAAAGCATCTGCTGAAATCAATGATCTACTATACCCAGCTCTCCAATGTTGCTGCACTGATTTCAGCCGTGCTGCTGTTATGTTTCGGTCCGGCGGAATGGATCGCTGTTTTCCGCTATCTTTCCGTCTGTCTGCTGATCATGACATGCCTTGTGACAGTGTTTGTCCTGCAGCCTCTGCTTCATGACAGCTATCTTCTTCTGTGGTCAAGAACCGGTTTCTTCCTGCATCTGGTATGTCCGTTTCTGAACACACTTTCCTATGTGTTTCTGGAAACACACGCAAAAGGATCCGTGTTTCTTCCGCCGGCTGCGACACTGCTGTATGGTGTTATCATGCTGTATATGAACTATATCGAAAAGGTGGACGGACCGTATCCGTTCCTTCGCATCCGCCATCAGACTAAAACAGCCACAGTAATCTGGATTATTGTTCTTCTCGCCGCCATGGGTGCGATCAGCAGTGCAGTCGCTCTCTTCGCCGGTTAAATACAGAATTCTTCAGGCAGCCGCGGCTGCTTTTTTTTGTTTCGGTCCTCACTGGAAAGAACCACTCCGGTCTGATGAATATGATGCGTCCGGAGCGGCAGATCAAACCGGGAAGCACACAACTAAAATCAGTTGAATTATTCTTCATTTGCAATTACGTTAATAACAGAAGAGGAATGCGATGGAATACATATGGTATATCATAGCGGCAATCGGCGCGGGAATAGGAACCGGACTGGCAGGTCTTTCGGCTGCGACCGTCATGGTTCCGATCCTGATAGTGCTCTGTCCGTCTTTCCATGGCGAGACCGGTGCCTACCAGGCTACCGCGATTGCCCTGGCATCGGATATTCTTGGTTCCGCTGTCACCGCATATACCTATGCGAAACATAAGAACATCGATCTCAGACGCGGCTGGATCATGCTGGTCTGCATACTGGTCATGTGCACTGTCGGCAGCTATGCGGCTTTTCTGGTCGGCAATGTCGTTCTGGGCGGTTTCACTCTGTTTCTGACATTCTTTATCGGTATCCGTTTTCTCGTCAGTCCGGACACTTCCCGCAAGACACAGGCAGCAAAGGGGGAGAAGCTGGACTGGAAGGGGATTGCCATATCGGTCTTTTTCGGTGTCACCATCGGTTTCGGCACCGGCTTTGTCGGCACCGGCGGCGGAATGATGATGCTGATCGTGTTCACGCTCTTTCTCGGCATGGAACTGAAAACGGCCGTCGGCACGAGCACATTCATCATGACATTTACCGCTCTGATTGCTTCTGTCAGTCATATCCTGATCCATCCTGCCATCATTCTGGAAAAATGGGATGTCATGCTGATATGCATCGTATTCGCCACCGCTGCAAGTCTCGTATCCGCCCGCTTTGCCAACCGCGTCAATAACCGGACCGTAGGTTATGTTACAGGTATTGTTCTGACTGTTCTGGGCGCTGCCATGATCCTGCTGAATTACTGGGATATCATTTCGCGCTGTGAAATACTCGCAGGGGCACTGCGCTGTATTGCCGTGCTTGCCATGTATATCGCTCCCTGTCTTATGGTGCTGGTACCGGTCCGTATGTTCACGAAGGTGCCTTCCTTCATCTTCCGCAAGCTGCTCCATGTTGTGGCTTTTACCTGTGTGACAGCAATGATCCTGGCGGCGGACCGTTGGGAAGAGCCGGCGCTGGCTTCGCTGATCATCGCCGCGATATTATATCCGGTTCTGGTCCTGCTCGAACAGGGAACCTGGTTTTCGGATTTCTTCGTGGAGAAGAGTTCCGGCGAAATCAAAAAAAGCTTTCTGTTTCTGTTCATCATGTTTGCGGCACTGACGGCTGTATGCTGGGGCATCTTCAACCAGCCGGGCATTCTCGCTGCTGCCATTCTCATGTGGGGAACAGGGGATGCCGCTGCCGCTTTGACAGGCATACCGTATGGAAAGCACAAAATAAAACTTCCTTTCACGGACGGAAAGAAGTCCTGGGAAGGAAGCGGTGCGATGTTTGCCGTATCTTTACTGGTCGGGACGTTTGTTCTTTTGTATGTGCAGAAGCTATCGCTTCCGCATGCACTGCTTTCAGCCGCTCTGACGGCTTTCCTCGGGACAGCAACAGAACTGTTCTCCGGAAGCGAATATGACACGGTTACCGTACCGGCAGTCATGGCCGCAGTGCTGCTGCTTCTCGCCCGCGTCTGAGAAGAATTGTATCATCAGGCGAAAGGGTCATCGCCGGCATTTCTGTTCCATAGGTATTCCGTTTTGCGGGCATTCGCTTCTGCGGCTTCCATGCTGTAATGGTCGGCGACAAAGCCAAGAGCCATATCGATCCCGGCTGAAACGCCCGAAGAAGTATAGATATTACCGTCGCGCACCCAGCGCGCTTTTTTAATCCATTCGGCATCACCTGCTGCCGTGACCCAGTCAAATGCGATCTTGTTTGAAGTCGCTTTTCTGCCTTGCAGAATACCGGCAGCCGCAAGAAGCGCAGAACCGGTGCAGACAGACAGGATATATTCCGCCGAACCGCACAGTTCCCTGAGCCTGGCAAGGAATAACCGGTCAGTGACGAGACGCCGGGTTCCCTGACCGCCGGGCACCAGCAGCACACTTCCGGGAGGCAGTGCTTCTGCTTTCGACGTAACGATTGTGGTCCCCTGAGCACTGGTGACCATACCGCCGTTCATGGATACATAATGCAATGATGCGCCGGGTGTTCTGGCGAAAATTTCCACCGGACCGAAAAGGTCCAGAGTTTCAAACTGATCGAACATCAGAAAGTAATAATCCATACTGCACATCCTTTCCGCAGAGATTTAACAGGAAACATATTCAGGTCTCTCTTTTTTATTGCGTCAGAGAGGCAGCATTCTGGCAAGCAGTCCGATCAGAGCCATATGCACCGGATAGTACCAGTAGAAGAACTGTCCCAGCCAGCGGAGTTTTCCGCGCTCGCCGTTGTACAGGGAAAGCAGTGGCACGGCGAACCAGCAGGCAATATGGACCATACCGTAAACCGGACTGTGAAAGATAAAGAATGCCACGGCGTACATTGAGGCCATTGCCATGAGCCACAGCATCTGTTTGTGGAAATTCCCGTGGTTTCTTCCCATCATCAGAATTGCCAGAGGAGCAGCACAGCTCCAGTCAGAAGAAAATGTCAATGCGCAGGCAGCCAGTGTGATCAGCACCTTGAGCCAGACGGCAAACCGTTCCGTATCCCAGACTTTCAGCAGGATCAGACCCCACATCATAGGCCATATGATACTGGTGGCATTGAAAAGCAGATTGTTGAGAGGATTGAAACCGGACATGTTGAAATAACAGAAGGCAAAATGACTGACTGCCGCCAGCATTGCCATCCGTCTCAGGTATTTGTTGAAATCGTGAGTATAGTGATATCCCTCAGCAACAAAATACAGCATGATCGGTGCGGTCAGGCGGCCGATAATGTGCAGGAGAATCTGTACCGGTGTCTCCGCCTGCGCGTATGTTTCGATACCCATCCATGCCAGATGGTCAATGGTCATGGCGATAATGGCAATCACTTTCAGCATGTTGCTGTTGAGACCAAATCGCTGCTTGATGGATGAAGCCTGTGTTTCTGTCATAGGCGTACCTCCTGCGGACAGCTGTTTTTCCATGTTCATATTGTACCTCATTTTACCGGTACGTATCGGATCAGCAGGATGATTTCAGAAAGAAGATCTGAATGAGCAGCTTCCTTTTTATTTGCTGACAAGTCAATGGAAAGTAGATTCAGCCGGCATTCAAATGTATAATTGTAAACAGATAGACTGTGCAAATGCACAATTATCCGGCTGATTGTATTCCGGAACAAGTATCAATAATACATATGATGATCCCTCAGGCATTGTCTCTGGATGATAATGCTCCCTTGAAAACCTGTGAATGAATAAGGAGTTGTTCCCTATGCGCAAAACAATTTCAGTATTGACCGCTGCAGCCGCCGCCATGACGCTGGTGTCATGCGGTTCGAATGCATCGCTGCCGGACGAGCCGTATGAGGCTGTTCCGTACAATCTGTACCCGGCGCCGGCAGATGCCTATGTCGGTGACACCATGCCTTATGTTACAGACGATGGCGAACTGGAACTGTACTATCTGTATGATACGGATCATAACGGAGCGGGCTATCATCCGATCTGGAAATATTCGACAAAGAATCTCTATGAATATCAGGATCACGGAATGGTTCTGAATTTCGGACTAATGTCGGATCCCGATCCGGCAATCGGAACCGGTTCCGTCATGAGAGATCAGGAAGGTCTGTATCATCTTTTCTATACCGGTCATAACGATGCCGGCAACGGCGGGCAGGGCAGGGAATGTGTCATGCATGCCACAAGCACCGACCGTGAAAACTGGACGAAAATACCGGAGGATACTTTCTTCGCTGAAGAAGACTATTCGAAGGATGATTTCCGCGATCCGGAAGTCTTCTGGGTCGAGGAGGAACAGTGCTACTGGATGCTGATTGCTGCCCGGGAAAGAACGCAGGGAGGCGTCGTGGCGAAATACACTTCCACTGATCTGAAAAACTGGGAATTCCAGGGACCGATCTACGCGCCGCTGAGCCAGTATATGCTGGAATGTCCAGACCTTTTCAAGATCGGTGACAAGTATTATCTGACATACAGCTGGGACTGTGTTACCTACTACGCCGTATCCGATTCGATGAACGGACCGTTTAAAGCGCCGGATGACAATGTCCTGGATGGCACCGGCTTCATCTTCTACGCTGCCAAAACAGCAAAACTCAATGATGCGGTTTATCTCTGCGGCTGGCTCGGCAGGGCCGGTCTGACGGAAGATTCGGGAATCTATCAGTGGGCAGGCAATGTTCTGAATCATCAGCTGGTTCAGAAAGAAGACGGCACGCTGGGAGTAAAGGCACCGGAAACATTCAAAGAGTATTTCACAGAGGAAACAGAATTCAGGGCAGTCAAAAAGCAGGGAAAGGTCAAAATCAAGGACAACACTGTTACCGTTACTGCCACAGACAAGGAATTTGCTCTGGCAGACATGGGCACCAGACCGGCCACTGTCCTGCTGGAATGCGATGTGAAAATCGATGAAAACAGCCGTGTCGGATTTGCGTTCGGCGGCAGCGAAGCGGATGAAACCTACACCGTGCTCTGTCTGGACGCCCAGCAGGGACTTCTGCATTATGAAGGCTACGAGATGAAAGACCTCGAATTATTTGACCCGGTCGTCTACACGAAGTTTGACTTCACAAAGACGCAGGACCATCATGTGACACTGGTGTGCGAGAATGAAATTGTCATCCTGTATATCGATGATACAAAAGCATTCAGTTCCCGTATCCGTCATTCCATCGACGGTGCCCATATCGGTCTGTTTGCTGAATCCGGAAGCGCCGAGTTTACGAACATCACGATGAAACTTCCGAAACAGTAAAAATCAGTCAAACAGTATGAAAAAACCCGGATCAGATCTGACATTTCACGTTCAGATTGATCCGGTTTTTCATGTTTCTTTGCGAATCAGTAGTAGCGGATGGATACTTCCTTTCCCATTTTCTTCAGGTCTTCCATCAGCCGGTCGACCAGTTTGAATTTCAGCATGCTGTCCATCTGCAGTTTCTGATAGGCTTCGTTGACTGCCTGACCGACATAGAAGCGGATCGTTGTTCCTTTTTCAAACAGCATGTCTGCCAGTTTGGACGCGCCGTTGTTGCCGGTGAACTGTTTGGGTATCGAACTGTCAGTACGCAGATACTCCCGGGAAAGCTCCAGCAGTTTCTGCAGTGTCAGGACGCCCTCCGTTACCAGGTCGATTCCGTCAATGCGGCTGATTGGCGGAACTTCGGGATCATCGGATTCATGTTCGGCAATGACTTCCTTGTTCAGATAGGCTGCCACGATCGAAGCGGTCGTACCGCCGCAGACGGCTTTGAGACCTTCCTTGGAAAGAAAGTCGGAAACCTGCCGGCCGTTATCCGCCCGGTCGGCGGAAGGACCGATCATGACGCTGACAGGAGTTTCCTTCCGGATCCTGAGCGCGGCAACCGATGTGTCGTCGAGCGGCATGTGCATGTACAGGTTATCGCTTGCCGAAGCGAGGATATTGGCAGCGCAGCGGGCTGACATGCCTGCGGCAAGATGACGGTTCATGTAATCGATCATCTCGTTTCTGGCCCAGCCGTAATTCAGAGTCATTCCCGTGCCGGCATTGAGGTTGCCGTCCGACATGACAAGGATCAGATCGTTTTCCTGCATGTCCAGTTCCATCCAGACAATGGTCATTCCCCTGATATGCAGTTCGTTCAGCTGCGGTTCATAATGCTTTCCGTTCCGGTAATAGATAAACCGGGGATTGTCGAATTCGAACAGATAGCCGTGTCCTTCGCGGTTGACATGAATGACCGAGAAGGTAGAGTACGCGGCCTGGTTCACGGAACTGACAGGCAGTGTGTCGATGATCGTATCGACCGTTTCTTCGATCGGAACATTGTTGGTGATCATCGTGCACAGCATCGTTGAAGTAAGGGTGGACAGGATATTCGCGCGGACGCCGCTTCCCATGCCGTCAGCCAGAACAAGTGTCAGATATCCGTCCTTGTCAGCCACGGCGACATTGTCGCCGCACAGTTCTTCACCATGCTTGTGGAATGCCGTGTAGCCATATTCCAGTGCGAGACTCATACCGTTTTATCTCCGTCATCCAGCGTTTTCTTCAGATTTACCAGTGCGACCTTTGTTTCGGCTGTCGTTTCTCCCAGCAGGGAAGCAATCTGCTGGGCGACAAGCATCTGCTTGCGGATCACATCGTCAGTAATGGACAAGGCCTCCAGTTTGACTTCCTGCAGCTTGCTGTCATAGTTGACTCTCTCGGTGACATCCTTCATCACGATCAGGCACATGTCATATTCGCGGATGTACGAGATTGAATATTCGGCATGTATTTTCGTGGCTGGAACATACATCTGACGGTTCAGAATGTTCTTCTTGTTGATGATGGCATCCATGATGTCTTCCACTTCCGAAAGATGAATGAAAATCGTGTCTTCGTTTTTATGGACGATGGAAATGCCGAGAATATCCTTTGCCTTTTTGTTGATGTCGACGATCTGGAAATCATGGTCGACGACAATCGTGCCGTAAGGAGAGTGGGTCATGATCTGGCTCGATACGCTTTCGGCTCTTTCCCGCATATACGGAACACACATCCGCACATCGGCGAATCCGTTGATGACGGCCCAGGCCTTTTCCCGGCAGGTATTGTAGCCGCAGGCACCGCAGTTCAGTTCGTCGGAGGGCTTGTATTTGCCGGTCTTGGCCAGCACTGCCCGGATTTCTTCTTCCGTCGGATTCTTGACAGCCAGTTCCTTTCTGGCAAACTCATGGTGAATATCGAGACCTTCGGCATCCGGCGAAGAGACGCTCAGAGGCGCGTTGTCCCTGACATACTGTCTGATCTTGGCATCACCTGTGACCTTGTTGTTTGTCATGTTGATGCGGCACGGTCCGCCGATGCAGGCGGAAGGGCAGGCGTTGATCTCGAGGAACACATGGTCGAGACTGTCAATTTCTTCCAGTACTTCCATACAGCGGTCGGTTCCGTCGACAGCGATGTATTCATAACCGTCGGCGAGTTCTTCGAAGGACTTGATGATGCCGGTGCTGATCGGATAGTACCTTGCCTTGTTGAAACCGGACTGCATGTTGTTTTCCGTATCTTCAAGGTCGATTAGTTTTTCCTCGAAGAGAACGGAGATTTCTTCGAAGGTCAGCACGCCGTCAATCAGACCGGGGATGTCGCATTCCCATTTCTTGGCGATACAGGGTCCGATAAAGACGATCTTGTGATCCGGATATTCCTTCTTGAGCATCTTCGCATGGGCGATGACCGGCGAATCCACCGGTGCGAGATATTTCAGGGCTTCGGGATAATACAAGGTGATCATCCGGTTGACAGACGGACAGCAGGAAGTGATGA
Organism: uncultured Erysipelotrichaceae bacterium; assembly: GCA_902778375.1. GTDB lineage: Bacteria > Bacillota_I > Bacilli_A > Erysipelotrichales > Erysipelotrichaceae > Bulleidia. Next base: position 13,654 of record CACYXJ010000016.1, on the reverse strand, counting down.
AGTTTCTGTACTGTTTTGTTTTCAGCAGTTCTTCATACTTTTTCGTGACTTCCATCGCACCGCGGGCTGTTTCTTCCGCCATGACAAAACCAAGCTGCTTCAGAGCGTTTTCCATAGCCTGGAAGGTATGAATGTTGAAGTTGGTAATGAAAGAAGGCGCAACAGATGCGATGACCGGTCCGCTGTTGAGCAGGCGTTTGACCTTGTTGATATCGCTGTGGACCGATTTTGCATTCTGCGGGCAGACATTGGTGCAGCGGCCACAGAGGATGCAGCGTTCCTTTATGATTCTGGCCTGATTGTCCTGGATGCGGATCGCTTTCACGGGGCATTCCTTCAGACACTTATAGCAGTTCATGCATTGTGCTTCTTTAAAATCGAGATAATCTGACATATGAATGTTAGTCTCCTGTCTTATGCTACTTTAATCATATCGGATGCGGCGCGTTTCGGGCAGGTATTATTTTGTTTTTCGTAAAGGAAAACCCGGCAGTCATTTTGTGCTCATACCCCGGAAGATTACAGTACAATGAAGATGAACAAAGAATATTCCGCATATACAGAGAAAGGAAAATCATATGGCTAAATTTGTATGCAATTTTTATTCGCGCACGCTTTTAAGAGCGGTCGACATCACCGTGATCATTCCGACTTCCACATGCCCGGAATCCCTGGGCCTCGGTGACAAGCCCACCCACGTCATCACCGACAAGTATCCGGTGGTTTATCTGCTTCACGGTTTCGGCAACAACCATGCCCAGTGGACTGGTTATACCAATGTCGAAATGTTCGCCGAGGAACAGCGGATCGCCATCGTCAATCTTTCAGCGGAAAACAAGTCCTATTCGAAAGTCGGCGGCGACGATTTCTTCACCTTTGTGTCGGAAGAACTGCCGGAGTTTGTCACGAACATGTTCCCGGTTTCCGCCCGGCCTGAGGACACCTACATTGCCGGTCTTTCCATGGGAGGCTACGGATCCTATCTCCATGGTCTGACACATCCCGAACGGTTCACTGCCATCGGCACGTTCTCGGCCGGTGTCGAAATCGTTCCCGAACAGCTGGCGAACATGGGCGGCGGAGCCGGATTTGCCGGTGCGGCAGGCGGCCGAAGCGTCCTTCATGATCTTGCCAAAGCAGTAAAGGAAGAAGGCAAAGCATTCCCGAAGATCTATGCTTCCTGCGGAACAGCTGATTTCCTGTTTGATTCCTGCAAGGCATTCGCCGACGAACTCAAAGGTCTTGGCGCCGATGTCACATGGGATGAGATCGAAGGCTACGGTCATGAGTGGCGCTTCTGGAATATCGAAGTGGAACGTTTCCTGGAATGGCTGCCGCGTACCGATGCCTATGCCGCAAAAGGAAAACGCGCAATTTGATTGAACTGCGCGCTGAAGGAAATCATCATCAGCAGTAACGGACAGTTTCAGTCTGAATCCCAACGGAATGAGAGACTGTTTCCGTCCATTGGCGGATTCTTCAGGAGTCCTTCCATCCACGGTCCGTAATTTTTATCCCACAATACTTTCTGCATCTTCGCGTATGAAGGATCGTTGAGGATATCCGCGGCTGTTTCGATAAGAGTCCCGCTGTTATATGCTTCAAAGAACCGGATGATCAAAGCGATAACTTTTTCCGTGTCCGCCTCATCCAGTTCTTTTTCTTTGCAGAGTTCTTCGAAGACGGAATAGAAGTTCCTGTTCTGTTCCGAGATGACAGCGTCCGCTTTTTCACAGAGACCTTCCGCACCGTATTTTTCCAGATCGATTTCCATCGTCTGATAGCTGACGCCTTCGTCGTCCATATGGAGAAGACCGAACGTATGGGCGGAAGAAAAGGGCATTCCGCTCAGGATCTCATACATGCCGTCAAGATGATATACGGACTGATTGTGCTGATGACCGCTCATGCAGAGCCGCACTCCGGCACCTTTGAGCATGTCATACAACTCGTCATTCTGAATCAGATACCGGGAGTACATCGGCTCGCAGATTCCGGAGATGATATTGTGATGGGACAGGAAAAGAATCCTGTCCTGTTCCTGATCCAGCTGTTTGTTCAGCCAGTTCATGGTGTCCCGGGAAAAGTATCCTTCGCTTTCGCCGGCATGGGAATCATCCATGGCAAAGACGGCGGTACCGTGACTGTGCGAGACATAGCTGAACGAAGAAGCATCTCTTTCATCCATATCCAGCAGCGGCAGGATATATTTCTCATATGCATTCATGGATCCCTGACCGTAGTCGTGGTTGCCCGGGATAATGATGATTTCGATACCTGCGTCCCTGAGCCTTTTCAGTTTGTCAGCCAGTTCCTTCACATCTTTTTCCCTGCCGTTATTGGTATTGTCACCGGTCATAATAAAGGCGTCGGCAGAAAGAGCGATGGTCTGGTCGATCAGCGCGTCTGTCACTTCACTGCCGAAATACTCGAGAGGAACGGCGGAATTGAATCCGGAAGGAGAGGAAATGTAATGAAGATCACTGACAACGACGGCAGTGAAATCCGTGTTTTCATAAACCGGTTCCTCTGTCTGTGTAACCGGCTGCGCGCATCCGCTCAGCAGCAGGACTCCGGACAGGACCAGATGTTTCATTTTCATGACTTTATCATAGTGGAAAGATGATCATTTTGCCGCAAAGCCACCCCGCCGGAGAATAATTCATGTGCAAAGCTGATTTACCGTATATACTGAAAAAAAAGGAAGTTTCTGCTGTATGAAAAAGATTCTGATCAAACATGGCATCATCGCCCTGGTCCTGGGTATCCTCTGGGTTATTTCCTATCTGTACACCGAAAGTATTCACGGCGGTCTCGACAGTATTGCCGAAGCGATCTTCGGCAGTGTCATGTTTCTGATTGTTACCGGTGCCTTTCTTCTGAACGTGGTGCTGACCATTACCGATACGATCATCCACTTCGCTCCGCAAAAGGGCAAGATCATCCTTTCCTGGATCCTGCTGTTCTGCTATGGCGCGGCATTGCTGTTTATCATTTATGATGCTTTTGCTTTCAGTTACGGAAAATTCTTCAGCTATCTGGCGGAAGGGGAGTTCTTCAGCATTCTGCATGTCTTCTTCTTTGTGGTACTGATTATCATGATTCTGATCAGGGCAGGAAAACTGCGGAAGATTGCAGCACAGAAATAAAAGACAATCCGGCACCCGTATGGTTGCCGGAATTTCTTTTATGTTCAGAGACTGCTTTCCTGAAAGGCAAACAGAGCATCTTCCGGAAATCTGTATGTTGAGTCGCAGATATATCCGCGCAGCCAGAGACTGCCGTCTACATTACGCAGATACAATCCTTTCGGGAATGCGTCATCCTCCTCAAGCAGTTCGGACAATACTGTGACGGCGCTGTCCGGCGCACTGTGAGTGCCGCTGAGAACGGAGTTCCGGCTTTGCGGCTGCTCTTTCCATTGCAGACGAAGGAAAGCACCGGTTTCCGGAGAACATGGCTTCAGCCCGATCGTCTGAATATGACGGAAGATCTCATTCAATGTGGCTCCGGTTTCCAGACCGGTTTCCTGCAGAGAAGCAATCACGACACTGACTTCTTCTGACTGTCTGCTGAAAAAGCGGGGATGGGCAATATACATCCTCGCGTAATCATTCATCAGGATGTGATTTTCCTCCAGCATCCTGATTATCTGATCTGCCGCCAGAGATTCAGTTTTCAGAACAATTCTTTTCATAATTCATTTCGAAGTCCCTGCAACCGTTGAAGCGGCTGAAAGCATTCAATGTTTTCTCCAGTTTGCGCTGCAGTTTTTTGGTCTGCCGCACTTCCGGTTCCCACCATAATCCTTTTACCTGCAGGATCTGTTCTTTGCGCTCAGGCACCGCTTCGATGCGGCCGACAAATATGTCGCCATAAAGTACAGGCAGAGTATAGTAGCCGTATCGGCGCTTCTCTGCCGGAGTATAGATCTCCCAGGCATAGTGAAAATCCCATAATGCTTTGATTAATGCTTTATCCCATAACAGCGGATCAAGCGGAGCGATAAAGGACATGCGTGGTTTCAGATCCGCACTGCCGTCAAGTACCGCCTGCATCAGCGGTTCGTCTTCGGAAAGATAGTAGAAGGGGGTTCTGATTCCTTCCACATTCACCTGACAGATCTTTCCCGTTTCCGCCAGACGGGTGAATGATTTCCGGCGGGTATCGGCATTCAGACTGATGCCGAGAAACGCGGGACTGTTTTTGTCCCAGAGAAGTCCGACAGCACCGATCCTGCGAAGTATGCGCCAGGAAATCAATTCTTCCTCGTCCCTGCAGGGATTCTCTGCTTCAAGAATGCTTTGCGGTATGTGCTTTTTCGCAAGGTCATAGTATTTCCGGCTGCCTTTTTTGTGATGAATGATCAGTTCGCCGTCGGTATAAAGCTGTTCCAGAACAGATCTGGCAGCACCTGATTTCTTGTCCCAGTTTCCGCTCCAGTGCATGGAGGAATGCCAGAAAATCCTGCCTTCTACCGGCAGTGTATCACTGCTCACCGGACCGTGCTGATCTATATATGCACGGGCGAATTCTTCCAGTTCTTCAAGACCTTCAAAGGTTTTGCCCAAAGTCAGGCTTCTGTTCCGGAAGAAGGAGAAATACGGCCAGAACGGTGTTTACAAGATAAATGGATCAAAATGCCGGCAGTTCTTTCACCGCATGCATTTTCGTATCGGGAGCGGGTATAATATTGACAGGATAAGGAGATAATGAATATGAGAAAAGAAGATGTATCACCGTTTGAACTCGGCGGAGTCAATCCTGTCATTCAGTATTTTTCCGGCGCCAGCTGGCTTGCCCGTCTGACCGGACCGGAAGATCAGGTAGATATCTCCAACGTGACTTTCGAACCCGGTTGCCGCAACAACTGGCATGTACATCATGGCGCTCAGCAGATCCTGGTCTGTGTCGGTGGTGAAGGATGGTATCAGGAGTGGGGGAAGGAAGCCGTCCACATGGTACCGGGAACAGTCGTTGCCATACCGCTGGATGTCAAGCACTGGCACGGTGCCGCGAAAGACAGCTGGTTCGCACATCTTTCCATCATTGCCAGAAATGTTGAAGGTTCACATGAGTGGCTGGAGCCGGTCAGTGATGAGGATTACGATAAACTTTCCCGATAATAAAAAGTGTTGACACCAAAAATCCGTAAAGGTTTTCTGATCATGAGACCTTTACGGATTCTATTATTGATTATGCATTTCACCGGCCAGCTTTATTCCTGTTTGAGAAAGGAACCAAGGAAGGAAAGGCTGGGTTTCGGTGTATGGACCTGGGTCTTACGGTCAAGGGATACAAGTCCGAACTGCATGGAATAGCCGCTCTGCCATTCCCAGTTGTCGATGAACGACCAGTACATATAGCCTTTCAGCGGAATACCTGCATCCAGGCAGTTCTTCACACCTTCAAGGGCTGTTCTGATATAAGCGACACGTCTTTCATCGTTGTCTGTCGCAATGCCGTTTTCGGTGATCAGCAGATCTCCCTTGAAAGACTCATGGACTCTTTTCACGACATGCTCGACACATTCCGGATAGTATTCATAACCCATCTGGGTGACTTCTGCGCCTTCTGCCGGATCTTCTTCACCGTCTGCCGAGAAGATGGCTCTGGTATATGTCTGGATGCCGAAGAAGCCGTCGTTTTCGATGACCGGCAGATAATGCAGGAAGTCCTTTTCCCAGTCTTTGTCGGCATTTTCCTTTCCGCCTTCGGTATATTGAAGATCACGTACGGAGAGACTTAAACCGGCTTTGGTTTCAGGAAGAACCTCGCGCAGGATCCGCATGGCTGTCTTATGGGCTTCGCATACAATCTTATCACCATGCGGTGAACGGGGAGACGTGAATACCGCTGCCGTCTCACAGCCGAATACACTGAGATTTTCTTCTTTGGCCAGTGCATCCTGTTCCGCCATCTTTTCCAGATCCATACCGATCTGCAGGCCGGCGCCATCAGTGTGCTTAAGTATCTTCTCCAGATAACCGGCAATCAGTGTGCCCATGTTGGCTTCGTTGATCGTGACGATGTATCTGATGTTCTCGTTCCTGAGATGTTCAGCCACATAACGGACATATCTTCCGAAATCCGCCGGTGTGGTATCGGCTTCCCAGCCGCCTTTGCCGATCAGCCATTTCGGGCAGGCAAAATGCAGAAGGGTGATGACCGGTTCGATCTCATATTCCCGGCAGGCATGGACCATATCGAGATAATGCTCCATTTCCTTTTCGTCGAACTTTCCTTCTTCCGGTTCGATCCGTGCCCATTCGAAAGAAAAGCGGTAGGCATTCAGTCCGGCTTCATGCATCATGCGGATGTCATCACGGTATGTGTGATAATGATCCGCCGCATCCAGAGAATACTCCTTGTATCCGCCGGTTTTCATGTACTCCTGGGCATAGATGTCGCTGTGGATGTTGTAACCTTCCACCTGGCTTCCCGCAGTCGCGGAACCGATGAGAAATTCATTGTTTGTCATAGATGGGTCTGCTCCTTGGATGTTGTTATTGTTTTTTCGTTTTACAGAATGAATCGTGTTTTGCCGTGACCGGGCAATCGGTCAGATACGTATCTGGAAAGTGCCGAAATCAAACAGTCCGCTTCCCTGTGCCAGCTGTCCGGACTGTTCGATTTCCGCGAATCCTTCAGCAATCTCCGCGGCCAGTGACACCGGAATGTCCAGCTGATGGTGACCGGGAAGGATCCTGGAAATGCTGTAGCTTTGGATCTTTTTGACTGATTCATAGAACTGAACCGGATCCGTCGTCGGATAAAAGGCATCGAGACATCCTTTATAGATCAGGTCGCCGGCAAACAGATATCCTGTTTCCGCTTCATAGAAGCAGCAGTGACCGGGCGAATGTCCCGGCGTGTGAATGACCTGAATGATGCGGCCGCCAGGATCCAGAATGTCACCGTCATGCAGGATTCTGTCCGGTGTTCCCTGAAAGATTCGGTAGTCTTCGATACTGAATTCCGGCGGGAAATCGCAGGGCTGACGCATCAGATTCCGTTTCACTGTTTCCAGAGGCAGCGGGAAGTGTCCGTCGAGCCAGTCTTTCTCCGCTTCGTGCACAGCGATATTGTCAAAATACCGATGACCGCCGATATGATCCCAGTGCACATGCGTACAGACAGCCGTGACAGGCAGTTCTGTCAGTCCGTCAACGACATCGCGGATATTCGATATGCCGAGTCCGGTGTCGATCAGAAGGGCTTTTTCATTGCCGCATACCAGATAACTGTGTGTTTCTTCCCAGTGCCTGTATTCGCTGATGGCGAAAGTCCGGGAATCGATTTCTTCAACTGTAAACCAACCGTTCATATGAATGCTTCTGTCCGTTTTCATTGTACTGTATTCTTTACGCATCGGAAACGGTTCCGGTGATTGTAATATTCCGGCAGAAAACGGAAAGAATCATGGAGGAAACGAAAAACTGCGCATGACAGTATAAGCCGGTCATACACAGTTATTGTCATATACTCACATACAGTCTTACCGGAAAGGGATAATCCGGCTCCGTGCTTTCTTCAGTGAAAACATGTGCTTCAATGCATCAGTAGAATGTTTCGATTTCTCCCTCAATATCGTACATATCCCGGAATTCCTGCAGATCTTTTCCGCTTGTGATCAGCGTGACTTCCTCGAACTGGCCGGTGTGGATATTGCGGAATCCCGCTACCTGTTCACCCGTGCAGATACTGGTACGGATAGCAGGTTTGCAGTTTTGTTTGTCATAGGTTTTCTTTACCGGCTTTTTTCTGAAAAACATGATTTCATCACCTTTCCTTACCTGATTCTATTATATACACAGCAGGGACGGCCTGGTTCGTGCAAATGCATTCTGTTTTCGCAGAAGATAGTGAAATATTTGTGCAAATGCACATAGAGATATTTCCGGGAGAGCCGGTTGACTGATAGAATAAAAGAGAAGAGTTACCGGAGGAAAATCATAATGTTACAGGAAAGACTTGAGACAATTTTGAGCGAACTCGACACATGGCAGTTCCCGGCGCCGGTTGATAACATGCCGCACGGCGATATGCCCGGCGACAAGGTGATCATTTCAGACGCGCTGATTCCCCATGCCCGGACACTGTTCCGTCTTCTCGTAAAGAAGATGAGGGAAAAGGGCGACGAGAAATATGTCATTTCGATCTTCGGCGGATCAGGATCCGGCAAGAGCGTAACAACATCATTGCTGACATATTATCTCAACGAAGCAGGAATCAAGGCCTATGCGATGTCAGGCGACAACTATCCGCGGCGCATTCCCGAATACAACGATGCTGAACGTGTTTCCATCTTCCGTTCGGAAGGACTGAAGGGCCTACTGAAGGAAAATGCCTACAGTCCGGAAGTGCAGGCGGTGCTTTCCGACCTGTGGAAGAAGGAGACCGACTCCGATCCGGCAGAAACCGAAGCATATCCCTGGCTGAAGATCTATCAGACTTACGGCAGGGAAGGACTGAAAGGATATCTCGGTGAAGACAAGGAACAGGATTACGCCCAGGTCAACGGTGTACTGGCAGCCTTCAAGCGCGGCGATGAGAAGATCTGGATGAAGCGTATGGGCAGGACCGAAGATGCCAGATGGTATGACGAAATCGACTTCAGCGATACCGATGTTCTGCTCTTGGAATGGACACACAGCGGCAGTGAACAGGTAAAAAACGTCGATATCGCCATCTGCCTGCGTTCGACACCGGAAGAGACAAAGGCATACCGTCTGTTCCGGGCAAGAGACGGCAAGGCCGACAGTCCGTTCGTGACAATGGTACTGGAAATCGAACAGGAAAAACTCGACCGCAGAATGGAAGACAACGCCGATGTCATCCTTTCCAAGGAAGGCGAGGTCCTGAGGCAGTAACAATGGACAGAACAAAGACAGGAACACTGCTGAATGCGTACTGCGACAGCATGGGCGGAACGCTGTCCGATATCGTCGGTATTCTGAAAAAGGAAGAATTTGCGGATACTTTCGAATCCTTCTATATTCTTCCCAGTGTTTTCAATTCCGATCTTGACCGCGGCTTCTCGGTAATCAACTATGACCTGAACGAAGCTCTGGCTTCCAGGGAAGATATCGAAGAACTGAAAAAGCTGAACATCCGTCTGCTGATGGATTTCGTGCTGAATCATATTTCCGTTCTTTCACCGCAGTTTCAGGACATTCTGAAGAAAGGCGATGAATCAAAGTACCGTGATTTCTTTATCGACTGGAACCGGTTCTGGGATGGCTGTGGAGAGATGAGTGAAAGCGGCTATATCCAGCCTGACGAAAAGTATATCGGTCAGATGTTCTTTCGCAAGGCGGGACTGCCGATTCTGATGGTCCGCTTCCCCGACGGCAGGGAAGTGCCTTACTGGAACACGTTCTATCAGGCGGTGAATTATCCCGATCTTTCCGCCTACGAACTGGTCAGGGATCTGGGTCTGCAGTACAATACCGCCGAGGAAATCGCCAGAATATTCAATGAATCGGACAGAAATCCCGATACCGTTGATTTCGGCAGATGGAACAAATACCGGGAAGAGGTTGCCGATTATGTCAGAGGCAGAAGAACATATCTCGGCCAAATGGACCTCAACATCAAATCCGGTCTGGTCTGGGAATACTACCGCGAAACACTTGAGAGACTTGCGTCCTACGGCACTTCGATCGTCCGTCTCGACGCGTTTGCCTACGCTCCCAAGGAACCCGGCGAGCGCAATTTTCTGAACGACCCCGGAACCTGGGATCTGCTGGAAAAGGTTGCGGGCATCGCCCGCTCGTACGGGCTGACTGTATTGCCGGAGATCCACGCGTCCTATGAAGAGAAAATCTATGAGACCCTGGCTGACAAGGGATATATGGTCTATGACTTCTTCCTGCCGGGACTTGTCATTGACGCATTTGAAAGAAAGAACGGAAGTTATCTGAAAAAATGGATCGACGAGATCACGGAAAGAAAGATACAGACCGTCAACATGCTGGGATGCCATGACGGTATTCCGCTTCTGGATCTCAAAGGTCTTCTGCCGGAAGAAAGCATTCAGAACCTGATTAAAACCACCGTTGCAAGAGGCGGATACGTCAAGGACCTGCACGGCGCAAAGAATGTCTATTATCAGGTCAATGCGACATATTACAGCGCCCTTGGCGAAAGCGACCGGCGAATGCTGATGGCAAGGGCCCTGCAGCTGTTCATGCCGGGAAAACCGCAGGTATGGTATCTCGACCTATTTGCCGGAAAGAATGACTATGAAGGCATGAAGCGGGCAGGGGAAGGCGGTCATAAGGAAATCAACCGCACCAATCTGACCACGGAACAGATCGAAGAATGCCTGCAGAAAGACGTTGTCCGCAAACAGCTGGAAATGCTGAGAATGAGAAACACCTGTCCGGTATTCTCCGAAGACGCGGAAATCACGGCGGAACTCAACGGACCGGAAATGGACATCGTCTGGAAAAACGGAAGCGGAACAGCTTCACTAAGACTGGATTTCGAAAAGGAAACCTATCGGATTCAGATCGATGAAAACTGATTGCTGAAAAAAGCACACAAAAAGAGAAAGATCACTGCGGTCTTTCTCTTTTTTGATAATGTCTGATCAGAAATGTATCTCAGATATCCAGGGCGGCGTGGTAACCCCAGTAGACAGCGTTTGTAATCGTGGATACACGTTCGGCATCGCCGATGACACGTACGAACGGTGCACTGCCGCGCAGCTGTTCGACGACATCGCTGCGTGATCTCTGACCGAGCGCGCAGATGACGGTTTTTCCGGGAATCAGAACTTCTTCCTCGTTTTCATTTTCGCACCAGATGCCTTCTTCCGTGACCCGGAGTCCCTTGTGACTGGTATAGACCTCGGCATACTTGTCGATTTCGGCCATCAGAAGCGGACGATGGCGGACATTCGCGTCGGGAGCCAGAAGAGGGCGCATTTCAACGATGCGGACCTTCTTTCCTTCCATGCCGAGATGGACAGCGCATTCGCAGCCGGCCAGTCCGCCGCCGAAGACGACGACCTCATCGCCGACCTTGTCCTTTTCGAGATAATAATTATTTACGATCACGACATTGTCTCCGTCAAGCCCGGGAATCGGCGGGACAAGCGGAGAAGAACCGCAGGCAACAATCAGTGCGTCCGGTGCTTCCTTTTCGACATATTCCCTTGTCACTTCCGTATTGGTGCGGATCTCGACACCGGCATCGCGGGCGAACTTTTCATATGTCCCGGCAAGCTGATACATTTCATATTTGAAGGGAAGAGCCTGTTCGCTTTTGAGAATACCGCCGCACAGTTCCTCCTTCTCGCAGAGGATGACCTGATGACCGCGGCGTGCTGCCGTATATGCCGCATACAGACCGCCCGGACCGCCGCCGGCAACGAGCACCTTTTTCTTTACCGGAGCCGGCTGGATCTCCCAGCCTTCGTCTTCTCTTCCAATCAGCGGATTGACCGTGCACCGGCGGGTGGAAGTGGAGGCGCGTTCCGCCATGCAGGTGAAGCAGCGCAGGCAGCGGACAATATCCTCGTCCTTGTTCGCCATTACTTTATTTGGTAAGAACGGATCAGCCAGAAGCGCTCTTGCCATGTAGATGACATCAGCTTTTCCTTCGGCAATGATGGCTTCCATCTGAGCCGGATCATTGAGACCGCCGATCGTGGCGACCGGTTTGGAAACATGTTTCTTGATCTCGGCGGCGAGGAAGACGTTCCTTCCGTGTTCGGTGAACATAGAAGGGTGGGTGATGCCGAATGTCTTCTGATAGGTTCCGCTGGAAACATGGATCAGATCGACATACGGTTCGATCATCTGGGCGATCCGCACACCTTCGTCAAGATCGTAGCCGCCTTCGACAAATTCAGATCCGCTCATACGGAATTCAATCGGGAAGAACGGACCGACGGCTTCCCGCACGGCCTGCAGCACTTCGATGGCGAAGCGGCATCTGTTTTCCAGAGAACCGCCGTACTCATCGGTGCGGTGATTGAACAGCGGTGACAGGAACTGGTTGATCAGCCAGCCGTGACCACCATGGATCATCAACAGTTCAAAACCGGCCCGTTTAGCCAGACTTGCGACATGGGCATAAGCTTCAGTGATCTCGCTGATCATTTCTTTTGTCAGTGCCTGTACCGGCACACCGTCAGCCCGGACGGTATCGGACGGACCCCACTGTTTCAGGGAATGCTGCTTTGACTTGTCGGTCATATAGGTTCCGGCGAACATGCCGGAATGGGACAGTTCCAGGGAAGGTATGGAACCGTGGCGGCGGATTGCATCCGCTGCGTAGGTCGCATTGGCAAGGGAATTCAGGATGCTTTCATCCAGATGATAGGCATGGGATCCATCTGTTGCGGGATGAACCATGCACTCGGAAACCGTGACAGCAGCCGCGCCTCCCCGGGCACGCAGTTCATAGAAAGCTCGTGATTTTGGTCCGATGCAGCCGTCATTGGTAATGTCAGTGCCACCCATCGGGGCAGAGAACATACGGTTGCGGAAGACCGTGCGGCCCAGTGTGATCGGGCTAGATAGATGCGGATACTTATACTCCATGTTTTTCCTCCAGTTGTGTATGCATTATGATCCGGAAAGGATACCCTTTCCGTAAGTTACTTTCTTGGTGGCAGGGGACTTCCTTCCTCAGTGCCGTCCGGCATCATATACGGCTGCATTCTGCCGCTGTATATCGTATTCTGTGCCTTGTTGCGGAATTCCTGCAGACAGGCACTGTCGAATTCTTCCTTCCGGCATACCCAGGGATGCTCTGTTCCCTTGTTCCAGTGATCTCTGACTTTGTTAAGTTCTGCTTCGTTCTGGTGAACAGCGGAAAATGCATTGCATCCGGCAGAATCGGTATAAAGCTTGAAATACTCGATCGAATTCTCGTAGAGACGGGCTTCCGGGAAATTCGGCCAGACTGCCGAGCCGCCCATCACACCGACAGAAAGATCCTCGCCGTGAAACGAAGAATTGAATATGAAGGACATGCATCCGGCACTGTGTCCGGGTGTGGAAATGCACAGCAGTCTTGTATTTCCGACTTTCATGCACAGACCGTCGTCCATCAGGATATCGGCTTTCTGCGGCCGCGGTTGGGTGAATGCGAATTCTGTGGGAACTGTCTGTAACAGATTCCAGCCGGTGCGGCTTATGGCAACCATGGCATCCGGGCAAACTTCTCTAAGGAAATAAGGCACTCCTCCGTAATGGTCAAAATGCTCATGACTGATGACGATGAGTCGAATATCCGCGGCATTCAGATCCATCCGGGCAAAACTTCCGGCAATGTGCGCGGCTTCTGTGTCATTGCTGCCGCTGTCGATCATGACAAAGCCTTCGCCGGTATCGATTACAAGAACACCGACAGCCCGTGACCCCATCCAGTAAACATTATCAAAGACCTTCAAAGGTTCAATCGGCTGCAGGGTTCCGTTTTTCGGAAGTTTGGAAATGACGGGGTTCGGCTGATAAGGAAGAAACGGTTTTCTATGGGAAAGCGTCGCTGCTTCTTCCGGAGTGATGGCAGGAAACAGTTCATTGATCATAGGAATCTTGTATGATACACATGTACCTTGTCAGTACATGGATATCACAATCCTTTCTAAGCCTTTGAATTAGAATGAAGTAGAAACCTTACTCTTATAGTTCCT
>CACYXJ010000015.1 GCA_902778375.1 uncultured Erysipelotrichaceae bacterium | reverse complement strand
AAACGGACACTGACATCCAGCGTGACATTTTCCGTTCTTCCCAGTGTCGGTATTCTTCTCGGTGTCATTGCATTGAGCGGAAGTCTTGGAACACCATGGCCGTGGCTGAGACTGTCCGTCATCGGCGCGCTTCATTATGAAACCCAGGTTGCCCAGGCAGCGGCAGAACAGGTCGGACTGCATACATTAAGCGCGGCGGAGATGACACCACAGGCATTCGCGACAATTGCCTTGCTGATGAGTGTGTGCATCATGTGGGGAATGATCCTGTCATTCTTCTTCAATAAAGGCTATCTCAAAAAACTGGGTGGTCAGAAGAAAGAGAAAACGGACGGAAAGCCGGGCTTTGGGGATATGGCGATGACAGCCATGTTTATCGGTCTTGTTTCCACCTATATCGGCAGTTATATCGGCGGCTTTGTCTCGGGTGAAGGACTGTTTACCTTTAAGGGAGATCTCACACCGGTGATTGTCGCGTTTGTGTCCGGTCTGTTCATGTCTGGTTTCATCTATCTGGCTGAGAAAAAGAATATGGTATGGCTGGAAAGCTTCAGCATCGCCGGCAGTATGCTGGCGGGAATGATCGCGGCCATTCTGTTATAGAGGAGGTATGAATGATGGATAAGAATACATATCTTGAACAATATGACAGAACGACACATGTTCTGGGAAGAGCTGCTTCTCTGATTACACTGGTCATGCTGGTGGGAGCGCCGTTCCTGATCGGCTTCATTCTCGGCGCACTGCCGGATCTTTCCGCTGCCGCAAAGGGTTTCCTTTCCGTCGGTATTATCTGGACGGTATCCAGTGTCGTGGAATTTCTTGTCTACACACCGATGCTTGGCGCCGGCGGCGGGTATCTTGCCTTTATTACCGGCAATCTCATCAATATGAAAATACCGTGTGCGATGAATGCCCGGGAAATTTCCGGAACACAGGCAGGCACGCCGGAGAACGAGATCATTTCCACGCTTTCCATCGCCGCTTCTTCCCTGACAACGATCACGGTTCTGGCAGTCGGTGTCCTGTTGCTGGTGCCGCTGCAGCCGATCCTGCAGAGTGAAGCGCTGCAGCCGGGATTTGCCAATGTGGTTCCCGCCTTGTTCGGTGCCATGGCATATCAGTATTTCAGAAGGAATATCAAGCTTGCGGTTGTTCCTTTGACCATTATGACGCTCCTGTTCATTCTGGTTCCGTCTCTGATTTCCCAGACCAGTCTGCTGATCCTGCCGTCCGGTGCGATTGCCATCGGACTGGCATACCTGTCCTGGCGTAAGAAAGGAGCGGAATCATGAAGTTTATAGGAATGATTTTACTTGCACTGCTTTGTGTTCTTCTCATATTGCTTGTGATCGCGGTCATACGAACATTGCTGTTACCGAACAAGGTGTCAGCCTACAAAGCGCCGCCGGAAGACGAACGCTCCCTTGGCTATGCGAAGAAACTGTCGGAAATGATACAGTGCGATACGACTTCACATGACAGCGTTTATGACTATCAACGTTTTGCGAAGTTTCATGTTTTGCTGAAGAAACTGTTTCCGCTTGTCCATGAACATCTGGAAAAAACCGACCTGGACGGCAACCTGCTCTTTTACTGGCAGGGAACGCATCATGACAGACCGATCGTACTGATGAGCCATCAGGATGTCGTGCCTGCCGAAGGAGGATGGATCCATGAGCCATTCTCGGGAGATATTGCCGATGGAAAGGTATGGGGAAGAGGTGCTTCCGATACCAAGTGCTCCGTTTTCGGCTTTTTCCAGGCTGTCGAAGAACTTCTGCAGGAAGGCGTCACGCCTAATCAGGATATCTACCTTTCCTCCTCCTGCACGGAAGAATGGGCTGGGGACGGCTGTCCGAAAATCGTGGCCGAACTGGAGAGGCGCAGCGTCAGACCATATCTGGTATGCGATGAAGGCGGCGGTATCATTACGGATCCGATCGGTGGGATTCACGGCAACTTTGCCATGGTGGGTGTCTTTGAAAAAGGAAAAGCGGATGTCCGCTTCACGGCTTCCAGCAATGGCGGACATGCCTCAGCCCCGAAAAAGGGCTCACCGATCGCCAGGCTCGCGGCATTTGTCAACAGTATGGAAACCGATGATCCGTTTAAAAAGAAAATGGCGCCGGAAGTGCGCTCCATGTTCGAAGAACTTGCCCTCTATGCAAGCTTTCCGTTAAAACTGGTATTCTCCAATCTCTGGCTGTTCGGCCCGGTGCTTGCCATGGCAATGCCTGCCATTTCCGCCCAGGGAGCAGCCATGTTAAAGACAACCATCGCCTTCACCATGCAGTCAGGTTCCGACGCCTATAATGTCATGCCGCAGGAAGCGACCCTTGGTGCTAACATGCGATTTATTCCTCATCAGGGAATGAACGAAAGTCTTGATCTTATCCGGAAAAGAGCCGAAAAGTACGGGCTGAACACTGAGGTCTTCCATGCGGTGGATGTATCCAAGGCGACAGATATTCATGGCGAGGCATTCGCCTATGTCACTGACAGAATTAAAGAAACATTCCCGGAACTGCCGGTCAGTCCGTATGTCATGACCGGCGCTACCGATGCCCGTTTCTATCAGGATATCTGTGATAATATTGTCCGTTTCGCACCGGTGATCTACGGACCGGAACAGATGGCGGGAATGCACGGGCTCAACGAGAATATCGAATATAACTGTCTGAGCGGCTGCGTGGACTTCTACAAAAACATGATCCGCAAAGCAGAATAAACTGCTTTCCGGATGATGAAGCAGGCAAGTTCCAAAAGACATCCATTCCTCTCAAATAATCCGGAAAATGTTCTGCTTCAGACGGTTTAAAACAATCACAAAGTTGGCACTTGCATCATGTATGATTTGAAGATACTATGATTTGCTATTTAAAAGAATGGTATACCCTTGCGAGTTCCATCAAAAGGCAAAACCATCCGGGAACAGTATCCCGTGTACAGTATTAAAAGGAGGTGTACAGATGGATAAAGCAGTACTCGAATCTCTGAAAGGAAAGGGCAGAGAAGAACGACAGGCATATTTCAAAGATCACAAATCCGAACTGGTCGATATGATGCTTTCAGCCGTTAACGGCGGTGCCAGACAACGGGAAAAGGAAAACCCGAATTCAGAAAATCCGGACCCCAACGGAAATTACTGGACATCCTTTGTCTATATATGCAATGATGAACAATTCTGCCGCTGATTGCAGGAATGGCAGTATCACAGTTCTGATAAAGCAGTACGAATAAGACTGATTCCGGCATGATCCGGAAACAGTCTTTTTTAGAATTGTATTATACGTTCAAAGATATGACGTCAATGCTATAATGTCACACATACAGGAAAGAGCAGGAAGCGGCTTATGAACAACAGCAGTGTACAGGAAAAGAGCATCAGAAACAGAGCCATCCTGATGGTTCTTTCTGCTTCGCTGTGCTTTGCGACCGGCGGTCTGTTCATGAAGCTGATTCCGTGGAATGCGCTGGCGATCAACGGTGTCAGAAATCTGATTGCATCGGCGGTAATAGGTATCTATATTCTGATGACGCATCACAAACTGAAATTCAATCCGACGGTTTTAATCGGGGCAGTATCCATGGCCGGTGTGACAACCTGCTATGCCATTGCCAATAAACTGACCACAGCTGGCAACACGATCATTCTTCAATATACGGCGCCGGTCTGGATTATGGTCATGGTTTATCTGTTTTTCGGAAAGAAACCTTCCAGAACGGGAATCATATCGCTGCTGATCGTTTTCGCCGGTATTCTCTGCTTTTTCTTTGAGGGACTTTCGACCGGCCGCTGGCTGGGTGATCTGATTGCGTTGCTGTCGGGTATCTTCTATGCCGGAGTGTTCATGCTGAACAGTTTCGAAAAAGGGGATGCCCTGTCATCGGTCTTCTTCGGTCAGCTGCTGTGCGGGATATTCCTGTCACCGCTGGTACTGAAAGAAACGGTTTTCTCGATGCCGGTTCTGATTGCGGTTTTCTTTCTTGGTGCTGTACAGGTCGGGCTTGCCTATATTTTCTTTACCACCGGCACAAAATATATCGATCCTCTGACCGCCTCGATCATCAATGCCCTGGAACCGATCCTCAATCCGGTTCTGGTGGCGATATTCTATGGCGAAAAACTTGGTGTGCTTTCTCTTGCCGGCGCAGCGATCGTGCTTTGCGGCATCATGTATTACAACATCAAAGAGGCACTGGAAAACAGAGAAAAGACTGCCTGAGAAGGGAATAGTTTCAAGACTGTCAGACAACAGAAAAAGGACCGGCTGTATAGTGTTTACACAAACACAGCGGTCCTTTTACATTTGTAATTCTAACCTTAACCAAACAGGCCAGGGTGATCAGTTATGTTTTTCTTTATTCATTTCCTGAGCAATCACGTCATTGAACATTAGAAAAGAAAAGGTATCCGACAGTACGGTATTGGTCGTACCTGCCAGCGGCAGGGTAGGCAGACAGAACACTTCATCAAAATTATGCCGCAGCGGATGTTTGGAATTCGTTGTAATCAGGACAAGATAAGGCTTGATGGCATTTTCTTTGCGAAAATTGCGGAGATAGTCCTGATACGAATTACCGCTGATCGCGGAATAGATGATCACCATGTCATTTTCTGAATAATGAAACGGCATTAGGTCTGTCTGCGGCATCATGGAACAGATTTCATCATTCAGTGAAAGCGCGACAAGAAGTTCTTCCGCCGGAAGGCGGGAAAGATTCGCTCCCATCAGGATCACTTTCCGGCTGCTTTTCATTCTCCGGATCAACCGGCGGACCGCCTCTTTGTCGACCGATTTTTCTGTCTGAATGAGCAGACTGGCATATTTATCGCTGTTGGAATCGCCAACTGGATTTTCTTTCATCTCTTTGAGATCCTGAGCCAGCTGATACTGCAGTTCGGCGAAACCGTTGAATCCCAGTTTCTTGGCGAAACGGGTCAGGGCCGGTTTCGTGACGCGGGTATTATCAGAGACATCTGTAATACTGCGGGTCGCGAATTCTTCCGGAAATTTTCTGATACTTTCATATATTTGTCTGTCCGTTTTGGAAAAAGAACTGACAGATGCGTCCATTAATTCAAGAGTATTCATTGTTTTATGCTCCTAACTGAAATCATTATAACAAAAACGAAACTGAAATGCATTTCAAAAATAAAATATATTTCAAAAACGCAAATATGATATTGACACATGTTTTGTGGAGGGGTATATTGTGGGTGTGAGTTAAAAAGCGCTTTCACAGAGAACGTCTGATCAACGTTGTGAAAAAAGAGGAGAGAGTTAGAAATGGAGAAGTTCTTAGATAAACTGATTGCGATTTCCAGTAAATTTGCCCAGAACAGTGTGCTCAATATTATCCAGGGTGCATTCATGATGCTGATGCCGATTACCATGATCGGCGGCTTCACAGCTTTATTCAACGGTATCGGTATTGATGCCTACCAGGCATTCATTGCTTCCGCCGGTATCAAAAATGTATTAAACGTCATCTATCAGTGGACGATCGGCATGTTCGGCGTCTATGTATCATTCCTTGTCGCCCTGCAGTTCGCCAGAGTTCACAAGTGCTCCAAGTCTGACATCGCTGTCGGTCTTGTGTCTATGGTATGCTTCCTGATCGTTACACCGTATGTGCTTCCGGAAGATCCGTATGGAGCAGCTTCTCTGCCGGTCAGCTGGCTTGGTGCTTCCGGTCTGTTCACAGGCATTATCATCGCCTTCGTTGTCGGCTATATCTTCAAGTTCTGCCAGAAGTACAACATTGTCATCAAGCTCCCGGAACAGGTTCCGCCGATGGTGTCCGCTCAGTTCACCAGCATTATCCCGGGTGCGATTTCCATGATTCTGTTCGGCATTCTCAATGCTGTATTCGCCGGTACATCCCTGGGTTCTTTCCATCAGCTGATCTACTCGATCGTTTCCACACCGCTGAATGCTGTTGGTTCCAACGTCTTCGGATTCTGGATCCTGATGGTTGTACTCTATGGCCTCTGGTTCTGCGGTATTCACGGCGGCATGACCTGCGGTCCGATCATCATGATGCTGTTCATGCAGCTGCAGATGGAAAACATGACTGCCTATCAGGCCGGTCAGCCGCTGCCGCACATGTTCATCGGTGACGCTCTGTCCTTTGGCTCCGGTTCGATTCCGATGATTATCGCTGCTCTGATTTTCTGCAAGTCCGAATCCGGGAAATCCATTTCCAGACTCGGCTTCCTGCCGGCTCTGTTCGGTGTTGACGAACCTGTCTACTTCGGTATGCCGATGATCTTGAACCCGATCTTCTTCATCCCGTGGGTTCTGATCGCTCCGACAGTATCCGTTTTCGGAACACACCTTCTGAAACTGATCGGTCTGCTTGGCTATTCCAACGGAACCGGCGGTCAGAATGCTGCCAACCTGCCGTTCTTTGTCGGCAACATGATGAACTATGGCATCAGCGGTCTCATCTGGGGATGCGTCCTGTTCGCTATCATCGTTCTTGCCTATGTGCCGTTCGTTAAAGCATATGACAAGCAGATGCTTGCTCAGGAAGCAAAATCCGTAACTGAATAAAAAAACAACCAGGGAGGAGGCAGTAAACCTCCTCTCTTTTCCAAAAAAGAAAGAGAGGCGATATATGAAATTATTAGTACAGAGTGATGATTATGGAATTACCAGAGCAGTATCTCTTGGCTGTATTCACGGAATCAGAAACGGAGTTGTCAGAAATACCGGCATGTTCGCCAACATGCCCTGGATCGAAGAATGTGTCGACTGGATCAGACCGTATCTGGATCAGATTGCCTTTGGCATTGACCTGAACGCTTCGACCGGACCTTCCATCCTCGGTCACGAAAAACTCCCGACGCTCACGCATGAAGACGGGACGTTCCTGGGATCGAAAGAAAACAGAGCACTGGATACCGAAGAGAACGATCATGATCATCTGGAGGCGCACAGGGATGAGCTCTATGCGGAATTCAAAGCCCAGATCGAAAGATATATCGAACTGGTCGGTCATAAACCGGATTATATTCACAACCACGCTTATGGCACAAAGACAACGGACGAAGTGACAAGAACGCTGGCGAAAGAATATGGCGTGCTCTGCTCGGTTGCTTTCATGGACAGAGAAGAAGTGAAGGAGGCCGGCATGGGCTGGTATGTATGGGGCGGACCGGAAGCGCAGCTGAACGAAGACCCGATCACCTATATCACCGAAGACAAAGGTGGGATCCTGGATAAGGAATATGGTTATATCGTTTCCCACTGCGGCTACGCGGATGCCGACCTGTTCGGACTGACAAGTTTCTCCCTCTGCCGCGTCAAGGATCTTGAGGCAATGACAAGTACAGCAGTAAAGAACTGGGTAAAGGAAAACAATATTGAACTTGCCTCGTTCAAAGACCTGCCGAAAGAGTGGCTCTGATGCTGTTTCCAAAGAATTTCTTCTGGGGTGCGTCCACCAGCGCGTTCCAGATCGAAGGCGCATACAACATCGACGGAAAAGGCCTTGCGACAACTGATGTAAGACCGGTGCCGGAAGGTATTGCCGATACCAAAGTGGCCTGTGATCATTATCACCACTGGCGCCAAGACGTCGATTTGATGGCGGAACTGGGACTGAAGACTTACCGCATGGGCTTTTCGTGGAGCCGCATCATGCCGGATGAGACCCTGGTTCCCAATGAAAAAGGTCTGGCTTTCTATGATCAGCTGATCGATTATCTGCTGGAAAAGGGTATCGAGCCGCTTGTTACCCTGTATCACTTCGAATGCCCGCAGGCGCTCGTGGATGCTTTCGGCGGCTGGCAGAGCCGCAGGATGATCGATGCCTATGCAGCCTATGCGGAGGTCTGTTTCCGCCATTTCAGAGGCAGAATCACCAAATGGGTCACTGTCAACGAACAGTTCATCGCTTCCGCCGCACCCGGCATGGCCATGGCATATATTGAAGATCCCTTTGAAAGATCGAAGAAGATCTGGCAGATCAGCTATCATATTTCTCTGGCTGAACATAAAGCCTTCTCATTGCTGAAGAAAATCGATCCCGAAGCTCTGATCGGTCCGGTCTGTTCCATTCAGGTTGTTTATCCCCTTTCTTCAAAACCTGAGGATATCCGGGCTGCCATGGAAGCTGAGGAGATGATGGAATTCTGTCTGCTCGATATGAGTGTGTACGGCGAATACTCCCCGTTTGCCCGTACCTGGCTGCAGGAAAGAAACCTTCTGCCCGCCGCAGAGGAAGAGGATGTGCAGATCCTTCATGCCTCCCGGCCGGATTTCATCGGTATCAACTATTACTTCAGTGTCTGCGCGGAGTATGCCGAGAAACCGTTTGACTTTGATACCTCATTCTTCTGGGCAGCGGATGACTGCCGCATCGTTGCCAATCCGCATCTGACGAAAACAGAATGGATGAACATGGGGACGGATCCGCTTGGTCTCTATGACGGCATGGTCAAAATCTACAACCGTTACCGGCTGCCGATGATCGTCACGGAAAACGGCATGGCGGTCAGCGAAGCGCTGGATGAGGAAGGAAAGATCCATGACGATTATCGGATCGGTTATCTTTCCGATCATATCCGGCAGGTCGGCCGTCTCTGTGAGGAAGGCTATCCGGTCTTCGGCTACTGTCCGTGGAGTTTCATGGATGTCCTTTCTTCCCATCAGGGATTTGCCAAGCGGTACGGCCTGGTATTCATTGACCGGACCGATACCGATGTCAAAGAATGCCAGCGGTATAAAAAAGACAGTTTCGAATGGTACCGCAAGGTCATAGAAACAAACGGTGAAGAACTGTAAAACGGACTTCAGTATGAACTGAAGTCTTTTTTTTTCAGACTCTGCAGCAATGAAAAGGTCGTTATTTCCCGCGCATAAGAATACATTAGAAAAACTTATGGATGACATCGGAAATGAAAATTGTTCCCTGAATGCTTTCTGTCTATTCTGAAAGTGCAAACAGGAGACAAGAAGGATATGACAAAGATTCTGACAGTGTACTACTCAAGAAAAGGAGAGAATTATTTCGGCGGTTCGATCCGCTCCATAAGGACAGGCAATACAGAACGTCTTGCCGGCTATATTCAGAAAGCTGTCGGCGGTAATCTGTTCGAGCTGGAAACCGTCCGGGAATATGCAAAGAATTATCATCAGTGTACGGAAGAGGCAATGGCGGAAAAGAAAAGCAATGCCAGACCGGCATTGAAGAAACTGCCCGACAGCATTGCGGACTATGATGTGATCTTCCTGGGTTATCCCAACTGGTGGGGAACAGCACCGATGGCAGTCTTCACGTTCCTCGATTCTTTTGACTTTGCCGGCAAGAAAATCGTGCCGTTCTGCACGAATGAAGGCAGCGGCCTGGGCACGTCGGTCAGAGATATCAAAAAAGAATGTCCGGCAGCCGAAGTTGCGGAAGGACTGGCAGTCAGAGGATCCGATGCGGAAAGCAGCGAAGCGAAAACAGCCGCCTGGGCTAAGAGAAGCATTCAGTAATAAGGAGAAGAAAGATGACGAACGATTTCACATTTCAGAACACGACAAAAGTCCATTTCGGCCGTAATGCAATGAATAAGCTTTCCTCGGAAGTTGTTCAGTACGGTCATTCCATCCTGCTGGTTTACGGCGGAACATTTCTGAAGAAATGCGGCCTGTACGATAAAATCGTCAATGAACTGAAGAAAGAAGATATTACCATTTATGACTATGACCTGGTCAAGCCCAATCCCCGTCATACTGATATTAACATCGGCGGCAGGATGTGCAGGGACCATGGTATTGAGGCAGTCCTCGGTATCGGCGGAGGCAGCGCCATCGACAGTGCCAAGGCGATTGCTGCTCTGGCTCTTGCGGACACGGATAACTGCTGGGATATGGTCATGGCGGCATTGGAACGAATCCGGGAAGAATAAAACAAAATACAGCTGATATATATGTCTCAACTGTATTTTTTCATCTATTGTTATCAGTCATGCGGCAGCAGATCACTGAGATGCCGGCTGTAGAAGAAATCATATGTCATCTGGTCGTACTCTTTCCAGAGCGGCAGGGTACGGCAGTTCTCCGCCCGCGGACAGGGTTCGGCACATTTCATCAGACAGGCAACAGCCGCCAGGGAACCTTCCATCCGTTCGAGAATTTCACCGATGGTATATTCCTCCGGCTTCCGGGTCAGTTTGTATCCGCCGCCTTTGCCGCTGACGCCGGTGAGAAAACCGGCAGCCACCAGCTCCTTCACAATGATTTCCAGATATTTCTTGGATATGGCCTGCCGTTCGGCAATGTCTTTTAACGGCAGATACCTGCCGTTTCCGTTCTCCGCAATATCCGCCATGACCCTGAGGGCATATCTTCCTTTTGTTGTGATCATAATGCGTCCTTCTGTTCTTTTGCCTATCATACCGCAAGGTGAATAACAAAGGCAAAGGAAATATTACCTATTGACATAGTAGGTAAGTGGTTATATAGTGTTGACAAGTAAAAAAGGAGGTCAGGCGATGAAAGGCATAACACTGAGCATGACAAACAAACAGATGATGTGTTGTCGAGTTCTGTGTTCCCGGGCATGTTGTATGGCTGGGGTGTTCGCATGCGCTCCTCAGTAATGATTCATTGGAAATCAAGCCTGTCAATGTCCCGGTATTAATTAAATGATTCCGGGTTTTTCTTTGGATGAAAACTCACGCTGAAACAGCAGACAGGATACAGGGGAAAGAAAGAGCGGATGCAAAAAAGGATTACTGCTGAATGAACTGCAAAGAACAAAAGAAAGAGAAAGGTAAATAACATGACAAAAATTTATAAAGGAACACTGGATCTGATCGGCAACACACCACTGGTTGAAGTAACAAACATCGAAAAGGAACTGGATCTGAAGGCAACACTGCTTGTCAAACTGGAATATCTGAATCCGGCCGGAAGCGTCAAGGACAGAATCGCCAAGGCGATGATCGAAGACGCGGAGGAGAAGGGACTTCTGAAGGAAGGGTCTGTCATCATTGAGCCGACATCCGGAAATACCGGTATTGGTCTGGCAGCGATTGCGGCCGCGAAAGGATACCGTATTATTCTGACCATGCCGGAAACAATGAGCGTGGAAAGAAGAAATATTCTGAAGGCATATGGTGCCGAAGTGGTTCTGACCGAAGGTGCCAAGGGCATGAAGGGTGCCATCGCCAAAGCGGAGGAACTTGCTGAAGAAATCGAAAACAGTTTCATTCCCGGCCAGTTCATCAATCCGGCCAACCCGGCAATCCATAAGGCGACGACCGGTCCGGAAATTTGGAATGACACAGACGGAACGGTCGACATCTTCATTGCCGGCGTCGGTACCGGCGGAACCGTAACAGGTGTGGGAGAATATCTCAAAGAACAGAAACCGGCTGTGAAAGTGGTCGCTGTCGAGCCGGAGAGTTCACCTGTCCTTTCCGAAGGAAAAGCCGGCGCCCATAAGATCCAGGGTATCGGTGCCGGATTTGTTCCGAAGGTACTGAATACAGGTGTCTATGACGAGATCTATAAAGCATCCAACGAAGACGCCTTCGCAGCCGCGAAGCATCTTGCCCGCAAGGAAGGCATTTCCGTGGGTATCTCGTCCGGTGCAGCCCTGCATGCGGCAATTCTCTATGCCCAGAAGCCGGAAAATGAAGGAAAGGTGATCGTTGCACTGCTGCCGGACAGCGGTGACAGATATTATTCAACACCGCTGTTCACCGAGCAGTAATAACGTATCGTATATAAAGCAAAGGCCGCACTTGATATGCGGCCTTTTTCAGTCTTCTTTCGCGACGCCTTCCCGGAAGTCATCAACAATTTTATTGAATTCGATGATACGCTGATCCACTTCCTGTTCAGGCAGTTTCTTGTAGTAGTTGATATCACCGCGCTTTTCAGCTTCCTGGAAATACCAGCATTTGTAGTCGACGATCTTCAGCATGTCTTCCAGTTCCGCAATCTGCTCGAGCAGACTCTGGCGCTGTTCATTGAACATGACATAACGGTCGTGAATGGTTTTGTTTCCCTGCAGATAGAGCGTCATGAATTCCCGGATCTTTTTGATCGGCATACCGCTTTTTTTCAGTACAGTGATCGTATAGAGCGGTTCAAAATCTTCCTTTGTAAACAGACGAGTACCGGATTCACTGCGTTTTACAAAGCTCAGCAGTCCTTCCTTGTCATAGTAGCGCAGGGTATGCGCGCTGATACCGGTGCGGGCGGCAACATCTCCGATTGTGTAATATTTTTCCATTATTTGTAATTTCCTTCTTGACTTCGAGTATACTCTAACATCTATTGTATGATTGCAAAAGGGAAAGAAGGTAGAAAAATGACACAGGCAAAAGCAGAAAGAATCGCAATGAATAAAGAAGCATTCGCAAAAATCGATATGACGAAGGTATACTGGCTGGGTGGCGGCGGCGCCATGATCAACAGCCGCGGCACCGTGATTTTAATTGATCCTCTTCTGAAAGGTTTTGATATGAAGATTCTGACAGACGCGCCGCTGCTTCCGGAGGATGTACCGCATGCGGACGCAGTTATCATCACCCATTGCGACAATGACCATTTCAGCAAGCCGACGCTTACGGAAATCAAGGACAGAGTCGATGAGGTGCACACGACGCATTATGTAGCAGAACTCTGCAAGGAAATCGGTATCGGCGCCAAGGGTCATGACATTCATGATTCCTTCATGATCAATGACGTGAAGATCACTCTGACACCGGCTGACCATGCCTGGCAGAATATGTCCCCGAAGCATTCCGCCATCAGACACTTTGAAATGGAAGACTTCTGCGGCTTCCGTGTTGAAACAAAGGACGGCGTCATCTGGATGCCGGGTGATTCCCGCCTGATGGAAGAACAGCTGCATCAGGATGCGATGGATCTGATCCTGCTGGATATCTCGGATTCAAAATGGCATATCGGTCTGGACGGTGTCAAAAAGATGACCGATGCCTATCCGGAAACACCGCTGCTTCCGATCCACTGGGGCTGCGTTGACGCACCGGAATGGAAGGAATTCAATGGCGATCCGGAAGTTGTAAGAGAAATGATCGTCAATCCGGAAAGGCTGCATGTTATCGCCGTCGGCGAAGCTTACGAGCTTTAAAAAACGGTAGAGAAACGAAAGAACGGTATGCATAGCCGATATGCAAACCGTTCTTTTTTACAGATATAAATATTGATTTCTGTCCGGTTCTGTTGACTCAGATCGTTTCGACCTTGATCAGGTTGGCGCCGCCGGAACGTCCGGCAACACCGGCACCGGTAATGACGACCTTGTCGCCGTCTTCCAGATTCATGGTGTCGATGGCTGTTTTTCTCGCCATGTAGAAGAGAACTTCGGTGGATGGCAGCACTTCGCACATCTTCGGTGTGACAGCCCAGGAGAGGGCGAGCGAACGCCAGGTCTTTTCATTAGTCGTCAGACCGATAATATCGACAGGACTGCGGAACCGGGCTACCATCTTGGCGATCCGGCCGGACATCGTGCAGGCAACGATAGCCTTGGCATTGACGTCCATTGCCATTGTGCATGTCGCATGGGAGATGGCATCCATGTCATTGTGGATATCAAAGCCGCTGCGGTAGAAATTCTTCTTGTAGTCAATTGAGTTTTCCGCTGCTTCGGCGATCTTGGCCATTGCCTTGACAGCCAGTACCGGATAGGCGCCGGCGGCTGTTTCACCCGACAGCATGACGGCGCTTGTTCCGTCATAGACAGCGTTGGCAACGTCGGATGTCTCGGCTCTCGTCGGACGCGGATTGTGGATCATGGATTCCAGCATTTCGGTGGCGGTGATAACGCGCTTGCCGAGCATGCGGCAGCGGTAGATCATATCTTTCTGCATTGCCGGCAGCAGTTCGAAGGCAACTTCGACACCCATGTCGCCGCGGGCAACCATGACACCGTCGCATACCGTGCAGATCGCGTCGATGTTGTCATAACCGGACTGATTTTCGATCTTGGCGATCAGTTCCACAGTGTTGTCCTTGCCGAGTGACTTCAGCAGATTGTGGACATCGACGAGATCCTGTTTGACGGAGACAAACGAGCAGGCGATGAAGTCGACGTCGTTCTCAACACCGAAGGCGATATCGGACTTATCCTGTTCGGAAAGATAAACCTGCTGCAGATGTTTGCCGGGGAAACTCATGGACTTGCGGTTGGACAGTTCGCCGCCGGCGATAACCTTTGTTTCGATCTCTGTGCCGTTGGTGGAGACGACTTCCAGTTCGAGCAGGGCGTTGTTCAGCAGGATCCTGTCACCGGGTTCCAGTTCGTTGGCGAGGTTTTTATAACTGACAGAGACGATGTTCTTGTCGCCTTCAATCTCCTCGGTCGTGAGAGTGAACTTCTTGCCTTCCTCCAGCATGACCTTGCCTTTTTTAAATGTTCCGATACGGAATTCAGGACCTTTTGTATCAAGCATGATGGCAATCGGAAGACCAAGTTCTTTTCTGACTTTTTTGATCCGGTTGATTCTTTCGAGATGTTCTTCATGTGTCCCGTGGGAAAAATTCAGACGGGCAACATTCATACCGTTCAGGCACAGTTCGCGGAGTACTTCTTCGGATTCGCTGGCCGGGCCGATCGTGCATACGATTTTTGTTTTACGCATTATTTATGCTCCTTTTCAACACATTGATTATACATAAGTATCGCGGCTGAAAACATGAGAATAATGTGAAAGATGCCTGCAGATAAAAAAAGATACTATTGTCTTGACTTAGAGTACTCTCTAACATCTAGAATTCGATTGAACGATAGGGAAAGGAAAGAAGTATGAAATATACAAAACTTGGCAACAGCGGTATTGAAGTATCAAGAATCTGTCTTGGCTGCATGGGCTTCGGAAAAGCGGAAGCGGGCTTCCACAAATGGACCCTGCCGTATGAAGACACAAAGAAGATCATTGACTACGCGGTAGATCAGGGAATCACGTTCTTTGACACCGCCATGGCGTATCAGGGCGGTACCAGCGAAGAGTTCGTCGGCAAGGCGCTCAGGGATGTCAGGGACAAGGTCGTGATCGCGACCAAATACACGCCGCGGATGGGCGAAGCTCTGGAAAAATACAGCGGAACAGAATGGATCAACAAATGCATCAACGATTCCCTGACAAGACTGGGAACAGACTATATCGATCTCTATATCATGCACAGCTGGGATTACAACACACCTGTTCTTGAATCGCTGCACGCTCTCAATGCCGCAAAAGAAGCAGGCAAGATCCGTGCCATCGGCATTTCCAACTGCTGGTCATGGCAGCTTGCCAAAGCGAATGCCCTGGCGGAAAAGGAAGGTCTCGCACCGTTTGTTTCCGTACAGAGCCATTACAATCTGCTGGCAAGGGAAGACGAAAGAGAGCTCAGAAATCTCTGCCTGGAAGACAATATCGCCATGACACCGTACAGTGCCCTGGCCTCCGGAAGACTTTCCAAAAAGCCGGGCGAAACATCGAAGCGTCTGGAACTGGATGCCTATGCGAAAACAAAATATGACGCGACAGCGGATCAGGATGCGAAGATCATCGAACGAGTCTATGAACTTTCGCAGAAAAAGGGTGTCTCTATGACTGAGATTTCCCTGGCGTGGCTTCTGACAAAAGTTACTTCACCGGTTGTCGGCGCCACCAAGGTGTCCCATATCGACGGTGCTGTCGGAGCGGTGAATCTCGAACTCAGCGAAGAAGAAATCAAATACCTGGAAGAACCGTATGTACCGCATGCAATTGTCGGTGTGCTCGGCACTTCCGGCTGGAGAAAACAGGCACAGTAACACGATACCGGTATACATCGCCGGTAAAAGCAATGACAGAGCCTTTAAGAAGCATTCAACTGAAAACGGAGGAAGATGCACTTTCTCCGTTTTTAAATGATGCATATACTCAGATGCTTTTCCGCAGCCTGTCGATAAACAGCTGGAGCGCCGGGGTGAATACCTGATACTTTTTCCAGATGATTGCTCCTTCAACTGTATCGGATCCTTTGACCGGACGGAAACACAGGTTACGGCTGCCGTAAGTATCGATCAGACGGTCAAAGCACAGGGCATATCCCGCTCCGTCTTCCACCAGCAGTGATGCATTATAGATCAGGTTGTATGTGCCGATGAAATTCAGATCCCTGAATATGCTCTGGTCGATGTACGGCAGAGAAGCTCTGGATGTAAAAACCGGCAGATCTGCAATGTCTTCAATACGCAGTTCTTCTCTGGAAGCGAGCGGATCATCCAAACGCATCAGAATCCCGAAAGAATCACCGGCCGGAAGCTGCAGGGAATGATATGAAGACCGGTCAAAATCAGAGAAAACCAACGCCAGATCGATCAATCCGTTTTCCAGATCCTCGAGAAGGTCTTTCGTGTCGCCGCTGACGACGTGAAAGCGGATGCCGGGATAGTCGGCAATGATCGCAGCCGCGGTCCTGGAAATATAATGGAAAACGTGTGATTCACCGGCGCCGATATAGATATCGCCGGAAATGTTTTTTCTGATTTCACTGACTTCTCTTTCTGTCTGATGAACCAGACGGACGATCTCTTCACATCTTCTTCGCAGGATCATTCCTTCTTCTGTCAGGGTGATTTTGCGGCTTCCTCTTTCAAACAGTGTGACACCGAGTTCTTCCTCAAGTTCGCGCATCTGCCTGGACAATGCCGGCTGGGAGACATGTACAGCACTTGCGGCAGCGGAGATCGTTCCTTCCCGGACGACTGCCAGATAGTATTCCATGATTCTGATGTCCATATTGTTTCTCCTATCAAATATAGTTATAGAAAACCATGATATATAAGTATTTGTTTATATTTAAAATCATATAGATAATATGACTGTAAAACAAGACGGAGGTAGAAAATGGCTTACGGTTATATTACGGAACTGAATGAAAATGTCGAAAGAAAGCATGTGCGTTACAACAACCGCTATGGAATGGCAATCGCGGCTGATGTTTATCAAAGCAAGGATATCGATACTGCAAAGAAATATCCGGCACTTATCGTCGGGGCACCGTACGGCGGCGTCAAGGAACAGGGACCGTGTGTCTATGCCAATGAACTGGCACAGCGCGGTTTCGTGGTTCTGACATTCGATCAGGTATATATGGGAGAATCGTCCGGTGAACCGAGACATGTCTCTTCCCCGGATCTGTTTGCGGAAAGCTTCAGCGCCGCTGTCGATTATCTTGGTGTAAAAGTACCTTATGTCGACAGGGAAAAGATCGGTGTGATCGGCATCTGCGGATCCGGCGGCTTTGCTTTATCGGCAGCATCTGTTGATGTGCGTATCAAAGCGGTCGCAACAGCTGCGATGTATGACATTTCCGATATCAGGGGAATGGCAAATCTTTCAAAAGAAGCCCTGGACGAAAAGAAAAAACAGCTTGGCGAACAGAGATGGACCGATTTTGAAAACGGATTTCCGGAATATAATCCGACGTTTCCGGAAACACCATATAAGACTCTGCCGGAAACCGATCCGGTTTCGGATCTGTGGAACCGTTTCTACGCAACGGAAAGAGGTCATCATCCCAACGCTTCCGGCGGCTTCACGACTACTTCCCAGCAGGCAATGCTGCAGTTCAGCTGCCTGAATTACATTGCAGAGATCTCCCCGCGTCCCATTCTGTTCATCACAGGCGACAGGGCACATTCGAAGAGTTATTCGGAGAGGGCATACGCAATGGCGCAGGAGCCGAAGGAACTGCGTGTAGTGGAAGACTGCGAACACATTGATCTCTATGACAGAACGGACCGGATTCCGTTCGATACACTGGAAACCTTCTTCAAAGAAAATCTGCAATAATAAAATGGTACAGAACGAAATTGCTGAGAATCTGCTTGATGCCGGATGTGAAGATTCAGATATCGAAAGAATCATGAACTGTGTGAATGCCGGCAAAACAGAAGATGCCCGGAAACAGATCGAAGCCTGCCGCAGGAAGGCATTGGAACAGATGCATGCGTGTCAGAACAGCATCGACAGGCTGGATTATCTGCAGTACCGGCTGGAAAGAGGAGAATGATATGAAGTACAGAGTCAACAGAAAGACAAATGACAGGGTATCCGAAATCGGAATCGGATCTTCCTACATGTATGAAGCAGGTAGGGAAGAAGCCGTAAAGGCATTGCGAAAGGCGGTTGAAGGCGGAATCAATTACTTCGACCTGGCCGCCGGGCACGGTGATTCCTTTCCGATCTACGGCGAAGCGCTCCATGAATACAGGAATCAGATCTTTTACCAGATCCATTTCGGCGCGGATTATACGAAGGGCGATTACGGCTGGTCGCTGGATCTTGAAACGGTGAAGGCATCGGTGAAATGGATGCTTGAACAGCTGCGGACTGATTATATCGATTATGGATTTATCCATTGCCAGGATGAGATCTCCGACTGGGAAGAATATAAGAAAAACGGAATCTATGATTACATTCTGGAACTGAAGCAAAAAGGAATCGTCCGTCATATCGGTCTTTCCTCGCATACACCGCATGTAATCAACAGAATCCTGGATGAAGCGGATGTGGACATGCTGATGTTCTCCGTCAATGCCGGCTATGACTGCGGAAAAGGACAGTATGCCTACGGCGAAAGCGACGAAAGAGAAGCCATTTATCAGCGCTGTGCGAAGGAAGGTATCGGCATTACCGTCATGAAGCCGTTCTCCGGCGGTCAGCTGCTGGATGAAAAGACGTCACCTTTCGGAAAAGCACTGACAGTCCATCAGTGTCTGAAATATGTTCTGGACAGACCGGGCGTGCTGGTCGCACTGCCGGGAGCCCAGAGTGTAGAGCAGGTGGAAGACCTTCTGGATTTCTATAACAAGACAGACGAAGAACTGGATTATTCCGTGATTTCGTCCATCAGTCCGGCAAAGACTTCCGGCAAGTGCGTGTACTGCAACCACTGCAAGCCGTGTCCGATGGGAATCGATATCGGGCTGGTGAATAAGTATTATGACCTGGCGCTGGCCGGTGATCTGATGGCAAAGGACCACTACAGATCACTGGAAAAGAATGCATCTGACTGCATCGGCTGCGGCCATTGTGATTCCAGATGCCCGTTCTCTGTCCATCAGTCGGAACGGATGGCGGAAATCAGGGAATACATGGAGAGCGGAGAATGAAAAAAGCACTCTGTCTGATCCTGGCGGTGTTTTTGACAGCAGGATGCGGAGCGAAGAGCATTCAGGACGAATCTCCATCAGATCAGACAAGCGAAACAGCCGCGGAAGAACCGGCGGAAGTTCAGCAGGAAGAGGAAACAGAAACGGAACAGGAGAAGACAGAAATGACAATGCGGATGAAAATTGATGACACACAGGTGGAAGTGGAATGGCAGGAAAATGATTCGGTGCAGGCTCTGGAAGAAATCGTTGCTGAAGAACCCCTGAGCATTCAGATGTCCATGTACGGCGGATTCGAACAGGTCGGACCGATCGGCACAGTACTCCCCAGTGCCGACGAACAGACCGTAACGGACTCCGGCGATATCGTTCTCTATTCCGGCGACCAGCTTGTGGTCTTCTACGGTTCAAATTCCTGGGCTTACACGAGACGAGAATACTTGTTCTTAACGGCAGTCCCCATCCGGAGGGAGCCACTTCCGATATGGTGAATGCATTTGCCAGAGGTGCGGAAGAGGCAGGGCATGAAGTAAAGATCATTCATGTAACACCGTTGAATGTCCGCGGCTGTCTGGGCTGCGATTATTGCCGGAATGTCGAAAAGGGAATCTGCTGTCAGAAAGACGATATGCAGAAGATCAATCCGGAAATTCTGGCATCCGACATGATCGTGTTTGCTTCACCGATCTATTACTTTACTCTGTCGGCTCAGCTGCAGGCAGTCATACACAGGACATATGCAATTGATATACCGGAAAACGTCAGGAAAACAGCTCTCATCATGAGCTCAGGCAGTCAGTTCGTATACGGACCTGCCATCACCCAGTACTACCAGTCGATCGTTGAATACTGGGGTGTGGAGAACGCGGGAATTTTCACAGCAAACGGAAAGCAGAACAAGTCGGAAGAGAAAAGAGAAGAACTGTACAGATTCGGAAAGAGTCTGTGAATTACAAACAATACAGGCAATGAGAAAACGAGGTTCATTATGCAAGAACCTCGTTTTCTGATAGCAGATACTTTTTTTAAGGTGAAAACCGGAAAAGACAATTCCCTCAGCCGAGTGAGCGGATGACTTCCGGCAGGTCTTTCATATCATCGCAGCGGTACAGGGCATCGGGAACATTGCCGAATCCCCAGGAGACAAAAATGAAGGGAATTCCGGCAATTTCACAGCACTCCTGATCTCTCTGCGTATCACCGACATAGACAGGATGTTCAAGCTGATAATCTGTTACCATCTTTTTCAGATTGTCCGGTTTGTCCAGGCCGTTGTCTCCGAAACAGAGATGGCCTCTGACATACTTTTCGATACCGGCATAGGCCATGACAGCTTCAATATAGCCTTTGCCGCAATTGGAGAGGATGAACAGATCATAATCATGACTCAGAAGTTCGAAGGTTTCCCGGACAAATGGATAGAGATCCGTGCCGGACGTTCGTATTTCCTCATTTTCTTTCTGTTCCATGACTTCCGTGATTTCTCTGGCTTCTGCCAGCGGCAGATCAGGAAGTACGGCAACAGCCCAGTCGTCCATGGTTTTGCCCATCAGTGAGCCGGCGGTTTCCTCGTCCAGAAGCCGGTGCGGACAGGAAAGGGAAGAGAGGTGCCGGTTCCAGGAGGCAATGATCGCCCGGGTGCTGTTTGTAAGAGTTCCGTCGATATCGAATATCACTGCGTCTGTTTTCATATTCATCTCCGTTATGCATGTTCAGAGTATCCCAGTTTTTCTTCTTTGGCAAAGGTATCCGGCAAACAGATACAGTTGTTTTTGTCAAAAGAAACATGTATCATTTCTTCGATAAAAGGAAAGGAGCAGGGTATGACGGAGAAACACTGGCGTATATTTGCTGTTATTGCGGCTGTTGGCTGTCTTTCGGGTTTTATCAAATGGCAGTATGCCACCGGCTTTCTTCTGGGCTGCGTCTTTTCGGTAGTTACCTATAAGATCCTGGAACGTTTCTGTGACGATGCCATCCGCATGCGCAGCGCCTCCGGTTCCATGTACCATTTCGCCATCAATTTCGCGATCTGGGCCGCAGTGCTGATCGTTTCAGCTTTGTTTGACCGGTATCTGAATATAATTGCCTGTGCAATCGGCCTGACAGCGGTAAAGCTGTCGATTATCATCGGCTCATTTCTGATCAAAGACTGACGATCCTGCAGAAGATGTATATGTTCATAACACAACAGGCATGATGAAAATTATGCTTTTTGTTTACGATGGATACAGGTAAACCAAAAAACAGAAAACGGTTTACGAAGGAGAACTGTATGAACACAAAAACAAAAGAACTTGCTTATATTGCCCTGATGACAGCAGTGATTTCCGTGCTGGCTCCGATTTCCCTGCCGATTGTCGGAGAAGTTCCGATTTCCCTGGCGACACTGGCTGTCATGCTGTCGGGTGTCCTGCTGGGAAGCAGAAACGGAGCAGCTGCGGCAGCGCTGTATCTGGTACTCGGCGCAATCGGCGTGCCGGTCTTTGCCGGTTATACATCCGGCGCCGGAATTTTGTTCGGGGTAACGGGAGGATATCTTTTCGGTTATATTCCGCTTGCTTTTCTGAGCGGCTGGTTCTACGAAAGAGCAAAGCAGGAGAAGAAAACAGTATCCGCCTTTGCCGGAATGATTATTGGCACGGCAGTTCTCTATGCCCTCGGAACGGCCTGGTTCATTTACCTGACACAGATGGATTTCAACGGGGCGATGATGGCTTGCGTCATTCCCTTTCTGCCGGGTGATTTCATTAAGATGATCGCGGTCACTGCCGTGGCTCCCCAGCTTGACAAGGCTGTCAGCCTGCGTCCGGTAAAGGCGTCCGCATAGGCAGCAATACCGTAACGGAAAGATGAACGGGTGTTCATCTTTTTTTCATTCACATAATGCATTAACTGTTAACATCCCTTCTATGAATAGTGGAAAAAATACACAATAAAATAGCCTTAAAGAGAAACATTCATTCTGAAAGGGGTATTTTATGGGTATTTTCGGCTTGGGTATTATTGCCGCATGCATGTTCGCAGGCTGTTTCCTGGGCAATCTGCTCGGCGCAGCATTAGGCCTTGGCAGCGATGTCGGCGGTGTCGGCTTTGCCATGGTCATCTTTATTCTGATTCAGGTGTATCTGCAGAAATCCGGTAAGTCTCTCGACAAAAAAACCGAGGGCGGTATTCAGTTTGTTTCTGCCATGTACATTCCGGTCGTTGTTGCAATGAGCATGAACCAGGATGTATATTCCGCACTGGCTTCCGGCCTTGTTCCGCTGGTTGCCGGACTGCTGGCGGTCGTTATTCCGCTGGCACTGATTCCGGTATTGAGAAAGCTGGCAAAGGACTAAGGAGGTAGAATCAATGCAGATATTTGCTAAAATGGCGGCCGGCTACGGTCTTGTCGGCGCCTTCATTCTCGTAGCTGTTACAACATTCATCGGCTACAAACTTGCTGAAGTGATCGGCCAGAAGAGAATGGGCTCCGCTTTCGCGATCCTTCTCGCTCTGATCATTGCCTATATCGGCGGTACCATTGCCAACAAGCAGCTTGATGCCGGTATCATTACTTCCGCTTCCAAGGGAATCACAGACGTCGTATATGCTGTCGGAACCGGCGATGAAATGAAAAAGTATGCAATCTTCGGCGGTATCGGCATTCTCGGCGGCGGCATGATGCGTGACTTCGCTATCATTTCCACAGCCTGGGGTGTTGATCCGAAGAACCTTGTCAAGGCAGGACTCGCCGGCATTCTCTCACTGCTGATCGGTACAGTTCTTTCCTTCATTATCGGTGTTCTTGTCGGTCTGGCATTCGGTTATACAGATCCGGCTGAACTGGCTACGATCGGCGGCGGTGTTGAAACGTTTGTCGTCGGCCCGGTCACAGGCGCGGCCTTCAATGTAAAATCCGAAGTTGTCGCTCTTTCCATCGCTGCCGGTGTTGTCAAATCCGTAGGCGCGATGATTATCGCACCGCTGATTGCCAAGAAAGTCAAACTGGACAGTCCGTCCGCAGCCATGATCTTCGGCGGTCTGATCGGCTCTACTTCCGGAACAGCAGGTGCGCTGGCAGCTGTTGATGAAAAACTCGTTCCGTATGGCGCAATGGTTGCCACATTCTATACAGGTATCGGCTGCCTGCTGACACCGACAGTCTTTATGGCTGCTCTGCGTCTCTTCATTCACTGATTCCCCGAAATCATCAGTGCAGAAATAGCAGTAAAAAAGACTTCCCGTCCGTCACTGTTCAGTGACGGACGGGATCTTTTTGTTTTTACCAGTCTTTTACAGATACTTCTCCCGATGTGAGAATGGTTTTTTCATTTGCGTCATCAAGGACGACCAGGTTGCCCTGATCGTTGATGGATTCGACGGTCCCGCTTCGTTTTTCGCCATTGATCTCGTAGATGATCGTATGACCGATCAGCAGGGAATACCGGCGGTAGGCTTCCATCAGCTGCGGATCTTCAAGATGTTTTGTCCAGTACAGAAGTCTTTGCCATAAGACGGCGGCGAGACGGCTGCGGGAAAGGGAGGGATCGTTGATCGCTCCGGCAATACGCTCAATATCTTCCGGCAGTTCAGTTTTTCTGACGTTAATGCCGATGCCGATGATGATGGCATCCAGATCACCGGATTCAAAATCGGAGATCGCTTCGGTCAGAATGCCGGCTATTTTACGTTTGCCGATAAAGAGATCGTTGACCCACTTGATCCGCGGTTGGGCATGGGAAGTCTGCTGTATCGCTTCAACTGCTGCGACGGCGGCCGCGACGGTGATTTTCAGCATTTCCTGGACACGGGAATGCGGCTTGATGATCAGAGAAAGATACAGGCCGCAGTTCTCCGGCGAGAAAAAAGTATGTCCCCGGCGTCCCCGGCCGGCTGTCTGATGATTGGCAATGACAAGCGTGCCATGGGCATCCGCAGCAGAAGCGATGCTTTTGGCATAGTTGTTGGTGGAGTCAATCGAATCGAAGACGTACAGAGGAAAGGATATTTCCGGACAGCATGAATGAATAATGTCCGGGTTCAGCAGATCGTTGTCAGGCAGATACCGGTAACCTCTGGGGGAGGATTCGATCGCATGACCTTCATTCTGAAGCGCGTGAATGGCTTTCCATACCGCCGCCCGCGATACGTTCAATTCCCGGGCAAGCGATTCGCCGGAAAAGAACGTATCCGTATGACTGCTCATTCTGATCAGCAGCTTACTTTTCAGATTCACCATATTCCTGTTTTGCCTTCTCGGCATAGGATACTGCAAACTCTTCGAAATGATTGATCAGAAAGTCGCGGAACCGGATTGCCTGTTTGGAAAGATAACCGTCGGAGTGCCAGGAAAGGTGGATATAGCGTGTGCATTTCGGCGAGCGGATCGGCATCAGGCGGATGCCTTTTTCCCGCACCTGGCACCATGTGATTTCCGGGACGAAAGCTACACCTAGACCGGCCTTGATAAACTCACGGATAGTGAAGGGACTGTCGCTTTCGAGGAAAATACTGGGTATAAAACCTGCTTCATAACAGTAGGTGTCGGTGATTGTGCGCAGATCTTTTCCTGATTCCAGGGAAATGAATCCGTATTTGGAGAAATCGGCAAGCTTGACACTGTTCTGTGAAGCCTGCGGATAATTCTGGGGAATCGCCAGCAGCAGATCTTCTTTCAGCAACGTTACTGTGTGATCGTTGTTGATGGGGCTGGTGGTGGAAAAGAAATTGAAGTCGGCAGAAAAATCATTGTGATTGGAAGATGCCGGATTCTGCATGATCATGAAGTGCGTATCGGGTGAAGTCTGGTTGAATTTGCTGATCATGATCGGCAGGATCGAAGAGGCGGAGGAAATGGACACAGAGATCGTGCGTTCCTCTTTTTTTGTTGCATCATTCAGTTCGTTTTCCATTGCTTTCAGCAGGACAAGGATCCTGTCGGCGTAGGTATGAACGATTTCGCCGTAATGATTCAAAGTTATGTTTCTTCCTGCCCTGTCAAAAAGTTTGACCTGCAGGCTTGCTTCCAGAGAACTGATCGACCGGCTGAGCGATGGCTGGGTAAGGTGTAATACTTCGGCAGCTTTGGTGATGTTTTGCAGCTCAGCAGTAACCGAAAAATATTCAAGTTCAGAAATTGTAATTGCCATAGTATTATTCTCCTTTCGTGAATAATAACACAAACAAAGGGGAATATAGAAACAGTTGATAATATCCAACAATAAAAAACCGGGCTGTGTCAGCTGTCCCTTTTGCCCGGAAAAAATGGCAGGAAAAGGATTGGCGGCGGCTGTCAAGGGATGTCTGAGAGGAATCGAAACAATAGAAAAAAAGCATATATGTATGCGTGAGGGTGCATGAATGACGTATCACCCGGTCAAATAAAATTAAGGTAACAGAAAAGGAGAATCCTAATGAATTGGGAAACACAAAAACAATCCAAAAATGAAAGATTGGCTGCAGCTTCCTCCATTTCAAACGGCAAAGTAGTCGCAACAGAAGACGTTGTCAAACTGCTGGAAGCCGTAATCCATTCAGAAGACAAAGTTGTTCTGGAAGGATGCAACCAGAAGCAGGCCGCTTTCCTTGCCGGTGCTCTGACTCAGGTTGATGCCGGAAAAATCAATCATCTGAATATGATTATTCCCTCCATCTCCAGAGATGAACATCTTGAATTATTTGAAAAGGGCATTGCCGAAGAACTGAACTTCGCATTTGCCGGTGTACAGAGTGTCCAGCTGTCCAAACTGCTGGCTGCCAACAAGGTACGTATCGGCGCTATCCACACATATCTTGAACTGTATGGCCGTCTGTATCTTGATCTGACACCGAACGTTGTACTGCTCGCTGCTGACAAGGCTGACGAACAGGGCAACCTCTATACAGGCTTCAACACGGAAGAAACACCGACCATTGCTGAAGCAGCCGCCTTCAAGAACGGTATCGTGATCGTTCAGGTCAACGAAATCGTCAAGACGGAAGAACTGCCGCGTGTCGACATTCCGGGCGGATGGGTAGACTTCGTTGTCAAGGCTGATCAGCCGTACCCGATGGTTCCGCTGTTCACAAGAGACCCGGCCAAGATCCAGGACGCTCATATCCTGATGGGCATGATGGTTATCAAGGGAATCTACGCAAAGCATAATGTACAGACCCTGAACCATGGTATCGGCTATAACGGCTGTGCGATCGAACTGCTGCTGCCGACATACGGCAACGAACTCGGCCTGAAGGGCAAGATCTGCACGAACTGGGTGCTGAATCCGCATCCGACACTGATTCCGGCCATCGAAGACGGCTGGGTCAAGCAGGTCTGCGCATTCGGCGGCGAAGTCGGTATGGAAAAATACACACGCGCGAGAAGCGATATCTTCTTCACCGGCCGTGACGGTTCTCTGCGTTCCAACCGTGCCATGGCACAGGTTGCCGGTCTGTACGGCATGGATCTGTTCCTTGGCGGAACCCTGCAGATGGACTACGCAGGCAACTCCTCCACTGTTACAAACGGCAGACTGTCCGGTTACGGCGGAGCTCCGAACATGGGCAATTCCACCGGCGGCAGAAGACATACAACACAGGCCTGGAAAGAAATGGCTCCGGGCGATGGTTCCATGATTTCCGGCCGCAAGCTGGTTGTCCAGATGGTCAAGAGTGCTTCCAAGTTCGGTCCGGCATTCGTACCGGAACTTGACGCGGTGAAGATCGGAAGAGACGCCGGCATGGATTCCGTACCGGTCATGATGTACGGCGAAGATGTTACCCATGTCGTTACCGAACAGGGTATCGCATATCTGTACAGAGCTAAGAACGCTGCTGAAAGAGCACAGCTCATGGGCGCTGTTTCCCAGGGCACACCTCTCGGTGACCGCCTGAGCGCTTCCGAAATCGAATCTTTGAGAAATCAGGGCAAGGTTGCTCTTCCGGAAGATCTGGGTATCGACAGATCACGTGCAAATAAAGATCTGCTGGCCGCAAAGACACTTGATGAAATCGCGGAAATCTCCGGCGGTCTGTACGAAGTTCCGGCTAGCTTCAAGAAATAAGAGGAGAGAAATATGGCTAACGCAAAACAGGAAGAAATGTTGGAAAAAAAGGCGAAACTCC
The DNA here is from genome assembly GCA_902778375.1 of uncultured Erysipelotrichaceae bacterium. Classification (GTDB taxonomy): domain Bacteria; phylum Bacillota_I; class Bacilli_A; order Erysipelotrichales; family Erysipelotrichaceae; genus Bulleidia. The sequence goes on along the minus strand of CACYXJ010000015.1, from coordinate 32,165 downwards.
GCCAGGGCGGCGGTGAGAAGGCAATTGCCAGACAGCACAGTCTCGGCAAGTACACAGCCAGAGAACGCCTTGAAAAACTGTTTGATGAAAACAGCTTTGTCGAGACCGGACTGTTTGTAAAGCACCGCTGCACAAACTTCGGTATGGATAAGAAAGAAGCCGCAGGCGACGGTGTTGTTACCGGCTACGGTACAGTAAACGGCAGACTCGTCTATGCATCCGCGCAGGACTTCACGGTTATTGGCGGATCGCTCGGCGAAATGCAGGCAATGAAGATTGCCAACGCGCAGGAAGCCGCTCTGAAAGTCGGCTGCCCGATGATCAGCATCAACGACTCCGGCGGTGCCCGTATTCAGGAAGGCGTTGACGCTCTGGCCGGTTACGGAAGAATCTTCTACAACAACACGATGGCCAGCGGTGTCATCCCGCAGATTTCCGTCATCATGGGTCCGTGTGCCGGCGGCGCTGTTTATTCCCCGGCCATCACCGACTTCATCTTCATGGTCAAGGGAACCGGCGAAATGTTCATTACCGGCCCGCAGGTCATCAAGGCTGTTACCGGTGAGGAAGTAAGTGCGGAAGATCTGGGCGGTGCCATGGCTCACAACCAGGTCAGCGGATGTGCTCACTTTGCCTGCGAGAACGAAGACGCATGCCTGGAGGAAATCCGCGAGCTGCTCTCCTATCTGCCGCAGAACAACAACGAACTGGCTCCGGGTTATGAATGCACCGACGATCTAAATCGTGAGAACACAGTTCTCGATACCATTGTTCCGGAAAATCCAAACAAGGCTTATGACATGTACAGTGTCATTTCCGAAATCGCTGACAACGGCGAATTCTTCGAATATCAGAAATACTTTGCACCGAATATCGTTACCGGCTTTATCCGCCTGAACGGTCAGAGCATCGGTGTGATCGCATCCCAGCCGAAGGCTATGGCCGGATGCCTGGACATCAATTCTTCTGACAAGGCTTCCAGATTCATCAGAACATGCGATGCCTTCAACATCCCGCTTCTGACGCTGGAAGATGTTCCGGGCTTCCTGCCGGGCAGCAGCCAGGAACACGGCGGCATTATCCGTCATGGTGCCAAAATGCTGTTTGCCTACAGTGAGGCAAGTGTACCGAAGGTAACACTGATTACCAGAAAAGCATACGGCGGAGCTTATATCGGCATGTGCTCCAAGCACCTCGGTGCGGACTTCGTATACGCATGGCCGAATACGGAAATCGCCGTTATGGGCGCTGAAGGCGCTGCCAACATCATCTTCGCCAAGGACATCAAGGCTGCTGAAGATCCGGCTGCCAGACGCCAGGAAAGAATCAAGGAATATCAGGATACCATGATGAATCCGTACATTGCTGCTTCCCGCGGCTATGTCGATGATGTCATCATGCCGCATGAATCCAGAAAGTATCTGATTTCCGCATTTGAATCTCTGAAAGGAAAGCGCGTGGATAAGCCATTGAAGAAACATGGAAATATCCCGCTCTGAGGAGGGTGACAGATGTTTGGAGAGAATCTTACATTAGGACAGGCTTCAATTGTCGCACTGTTCTCAATCGCAGTCGTCTTCCTGGTCCTGCTCGCGATCTCCTATCTGATCCGTCTGATCGCAGTGATCGTCAGCGGTATTCAGAAGCCAAAAGAGGCTCCGGCTGCCAAAAGTGCACCGGCACCGGCGGCTGAAGAACCCGCAGAAACAGAAGATGACAGTCATCTGGTGGCAGTGATCACTGCTGCCGTGGCTGCTTACCTTGGTAAAGATTCAAGCAGCTTTGTAGTAAAGAGCATTACTCCGCTGAACACGGAGTCTGACTGGAGCCGTTTATCCAGAACGAGCGCATTACATTAAGGAGATAAGGAAATGACTAGAAAATTTAATATTATTGTTGATGGTGTTGCCCACGAAGTAGAAGTTGAAGAATTAGGCGGAAGTGCTGCTCCTGTCAGCGCTCCTGCTGCTGTACAGAGACCGGCAGCTGCTCCGGCACCGAAGGCCGCTCCGAAACCGGCTGCTCCTAAGGCTGCAGCCGCAGCAGGCGATGTTACCGCTCCGCTGCAGGGAACTGTCCTCTCTATTGAAGTCAAACCTGGCGACAGCGTAAAGGCTGGCCAGACACTGGTCGTCATCGAAGCCATGAAGATGGAAAACGAAATCGTTGCACCGGCTGACGGTGTTGTTAAATCGGTAAGTGTAAATAAGGGAGATAACGTTTCCGCCGGCGACTTATTGGTATCTTTCAACTAAGGGAGGCGTCTGATGCTTGAAATCTTACTGCGTTTTTGGGAGAGTTCAGGATTCTCACAGATCTTCGCATTCGATACTGTTCTGTTTGGAATCCCGCTTCCCGGCCATCTGATCATGATCCTGATCGCCTGTCTGTTCCTCTATCTGGCGATTCACAAAGGATTTGAACCGTATCTGCTGATACCGATCGCATTTGGTATGCTGCTTGTAAACCTGCCGTTTGCCAACCTCATGCTGCATCCGGAAGGTGATGTCAAGGGCGGTCTGCTCTACTATCTGTATCAGGGTGTTGATCTCGGTATCTATCCGCCATTGATCTTCCTATGCATCGGCGCCGGAACCGACTTCGGACCGCTGATTGCAAACCCGAAGAGTCTCCTGCTTGGCGCTGCTGCCCAGCTCGGTATCTTCGTTACCTTCTTTGGTGCGATTTTCCTCGGATTCACAGGACCGGAAGCCGCTTCGATTGGTATCATCGGCGGTGCCGACGGACCGACAGCGCTGCTGCTGACGTCCCAGCTGGCTCCGAACCTGCTCGGTGCCATTGCGATTGCCGCATATTCCTACATGGCTCTCGTTCCGGTCATTCAGCCTCCGATCATGAAGGCTCTTACAACAGAGAAAGAAAGACAGATCAAGATGGAACAGCTCCGTCCTGTCTCCAAGACAGAAAAGATCGTGTTCCCGATCATTGTCACGATCTTCACAGTTCTGCTTCTGCCTGATGCAGCACCGCTGATCGGCATGCTGATGCTTGGCAACCTCGTCAAGGAATCCGGCTGTGTGCCGCACCTTGTCGACGCTCTGCAGAATTCTCTGATGTATATCATCTCTATCTTCCTGGGTCTGACAGTAGGTGCCAAGGCTTCTGCTGAAATGTTCCTGAGGGCAGAGACGATCAAGATTATCGTACTCGGCGTCATTGCCTTCTCCATGGGTACAGCCGGCGGCGTGCTGCTTGGCAAGCTCATGAGCAAGCTTGACGGCGGGAAGACAAACCCGCTGATCGGTGCCGCAGGCGTCTCTGCCGTTCCGATGGCTGCACGTGTAGTTCAGAAGGAAGGCCAGAAATACAATCCTTCCAACTTCCTGCTCATGCATGCAATGGGTCCGAATGTGGCAGGTGTTATCGGTTCGGCTGTTGCCGCCGGTATGCTGTTGTTATTCTTCAAGTAACATACAAAAAACAAGCGTACGGACCGGAATGTATGTTCCGATCTGTACGCTTTCTGTTTTCGCAGGCATGGCAGCCGTTCGTATGCAGGAAGCACGGTATGATAGAATAAAATAAACAGCCTGTGAAAAGTGAAAAGAGGTTTCATGAACAGTTTTTATATCTCACTGTCTGCTGTACTGCCGATGTTTGCTATGCTGGCTCTCGGGGTTCTTCTGAGAAGAAAAGGAGTCGTTGACGAAAAAGCCTGGCCGTTATCAACCGGCTGTGCTTCCGGGTGTTTCTGGCCGTAAATGTCTATTACAATATATACAAGGTTAATATTGCCGAGGTGCTGAACTGGAGACTGCTGATCACCGCGGTTCTTTCCCAGTTTGTCATTCTTGGTCTGGCCGTGCTGTCGGCTTCCGCCGTTGAAAAGGACAGAAAAAGAATGGGTGCTCTGGCCCATGGCATGTTTCATACCAACTTTGTCATCTTCGGCACCCTGATCGGTACAGCTTTATGCGGCGAAGGCAACATTGGAAGTATTGTCCTGCTGATTGCCGTCATCGTACCGCTGCAGAATGTCCTGTCGGTTTTCCTGCTGGAATACTGCCGGCAAAACAGCGGAATAGCGATCGGCAGCACAATTGTAAACGCTCTGAAAAATCCGTATGTGATCGCGGCGGTTCTTGGCTTTCTGACCCAGCTGCTGCATATCCGCTATCCGGAAATGATCGCGAATATATTCCGCGATCTGGGCAGATGCGGAACACCGCTGGCACTGATCGCCATGGGAGGCCTGTTCAATTTTGCGTCTGTTGCCAGAAATGTCCGGGACATTTCTGCCGGCTGCCTGGTCCGTCTGGTCGCTGTGCCGGCGCTGCTGATCCCGCTGGCGGTGTGGCTTGGCTTTAGGGGCAGTGAACTGGTTGCCCTGATGTGTATCTTCTTTGCCCCATGCGCGACGTCTTCGTTCAACCTTGCCTGCGCGATGGATTCGGATGCCGATCTGACTTCCCAGCTGATCGTTTTTACTTCGCTATTCTCACTGGTTACGATCTTCATCTGGATCTTCGCTGTCAGTTCTTTCGGTTTACTTTGACAACAAATGCAAAATTGGTATTAATCTTGTGCGATTCATATCGTATAATGCATAAAAACATAGCGCAGATAATTACGCATGAATCAAGATATCAACGGTACAATATAGATACATGGAAAAGGAATTAAGTTCCTGTACAATGCATGAAGCAATTGAAACAAAGCGAATCATTTAATACAATATTAATGTTACACATACCTGCGAAAAGGAGGTACATCAATGACTGTTCAAAGTGAAGTATATGTCATTATACTGCTGACAGTTATTCTGGGAATTGCAATCGTTGTAATCGGCAAGAAAGTTGAGAAAGCGGATCCGTTTGCTGAACCGCAGGGGATCCTGAAACCGGTCCTTCTGGGAATGACGACTGTATACAACTCAGTGAAGACCAATGTCGGCAAGGCGACAGCTGACAAGCTGACACCGTATATTACGGTACTGTGGGTATATATCTTCATGAGCAACACCGTCAGCCTGTTCGGTCTGGAATCGCCGACAGCGAACCTGAGCGTAACCTTGCTGCTGGCATTTATTACCTGGGTTCTGATTCAGATCACGGAACTGAAGTACGGCGGCTGGGGTGCATATTTGCATGCGTTCATCGAGCCGATTCCGCTGATGCTGCCGATGAACATTGTCGGCAAGTTCTCGACGATGTGTTCCATGGCGCTGCGTCTGTTCGGCAATATTACCTGCGGCGGCATCATGATGCAGCTGATCTATGCCGGTGCCCAGCTGGCTTCCGATGCAATTGCCGGCCTGTTAGGGGCTGAAGGAAGCGTATTCAACTTTATGGCGCCGGTGATTGCACCGCTCCTGCACGCTTATTTCGATCTGTTTGCAGGATTTATTCAGACACTTGTATTTGTCACACTAACTATGGTTTTAATCGGAAACGATATGCCTGATGAGGCGAAACAATAACTTCAAGGAGGAAAAGTTAAAATGGAGAGAGGTTTAGTCGCAATCGGAGCTGCTATGGCAGTATTTACAGGTTTCTTAACCGGTCTGGGTGAAGCAACAGTTGCTGCTCACGCCTGTGACGCTATTGGTAAGAATCCGGAAGCTGAAACAAAAGTACGTTCCACAATGATTCTTGGTATTGCTCTTTCTGAAACCTGTGCGATTTACGGACTGCTCGTTGCCATTCTGCTGATCTTCGTATACTGATACGGGAGATAGGGAATGATTGAAGTTGACATCATCGGTAAGCTGATTCCCAATCCGCTCACCATGATCGTGCAGCTGTGCAGTACATTGGTTCTGTTTTTACTTGCCAGGAGATTTCTCTGGGGACCAGTAAAGAATTTCCTGGATGTGCGTACGGAGAAGATGCAGTCCGATCTGGCCGCAAGCGAGCAGGCAAAACAGGATGCTTTTGCCGACCGCGAAAAAGCTTCCGAAGAACTCTCGGAGGCAGCCGGCAAGGCAGAGCAGATTGTCAGCGCAGCTGTAAAGCAGGCAAAAGACGAGAAGGCAAGCATTCTTGCACAGGCAGACCGGGAAGCCAATGCCGCCCGTAAAAAGGCGCATGAGCAGATCGAAGCCGAGCGTGCGGAAATGGTTCAGAGCATGCAGCGGGAGATGGTGGAAGTTGCACTGTCCGCTGCCGGCAAGCTGATCGGAGAGAAGAATCCGGAAGAACTGGACCGCGAAGCCATCGACTTGTTTGTGAAGGAAGCTGGTGCTCATGGCGAATGAAGTAGCTGAACGCTATGCACAGGGACTCTTTGAGCTTGCATGGGAAAATGACACGGCAGAAAGCAAGAAGGAACAGGCGGAAGGACTCCTGCAGACGATCGGGAGCACTCCTGAACTGAATGTTTTTCTGCGCGCTGTCAAAATAACAAAAGACGAGAAAAAATCGTTTATCGAATCGGCCTTCGCGGATGCTCTGGATATCGATATGATCCACTTCATCAAGCTGCTGATCGATAAGGGAAGGATTTATTATCTCCGGGATATTCTGGAAGAGTTCGTCAGACTGGCTAACGAGAGACTGGGCATTGAAAATGCCGTCGTCTGGTCAGCCCGTCCTCTGAAAGAGGCAGATCTGAAAAGACTGCTCGAAGCTCTGGAGAAAAAGAGCGGTAAGAAAATCAATCTTGAAAACAGGATCGATCCGGAACTGATTGCCGGCATCAAGGTAACGATCGGCTCGACTGTGACGGATGTGACGATGAAAAACCGCATTGAATCATTGAAAGAGGAATTACTGAAAGGAGGTCAGGCATGAGTCGGATCAGACCGGAAGAGATCAGTGCCCTGATCAAAGAAAAGATAAAGAACTATGACCAGCAGATCCGTTCAGACGATGTCGGATATGTCATCTCGGTAGGTGACGGTATTGCCATGGTTCAGGGTATCGAAAAGGCAATGTCTTCAGAACTTCTGGAATTCCCGCACGGCGTGATGGGAATGGTGCAGAACCTGGAAGAAGATCATATCGGTGTCGTACTGCTGGGCAATGACAGTGAAATCAGAGAAGGTGATGAGGTCAGAAGAACCGGAAGAATCGTTGAAGTTCCTGTCGGTGACGAACTGCTCGGCAGAGTCGTCAATGCCCTGGGACAGCCGATTGACAACAAAGGTCCGATCAATGCCACAAAGACCCGTCCGGTGGAACGCGTTGCACCCGGTGTCATGACCAGAAAATCGGTCTGCCAGCCGCTGATGACCGGACTGAAGATCATCGACTCGATGATCCCGATCGGCAAAGGCCAGCGTGAGCTGATCATCGGCGACAGAGAAACCGGTAAGACAGCGATTGCCATTGATACGATCATCAACCAGAAGGGCAAGAACGTGTACTGCATCTATGTCGCGATCGGCCAGAAGGAAAGTACCGTTGCCCGTCTGGTACAGAAACTGCGCGAAACCGAAGCAATGGAATACACAACGATCGTCAATGCCGGCGCTTCCGAATCCGCACCTCTGCAGTTTATCGCCCCGTATGCCGGATGTGCGATCGGTGAGGAATGGATGGAACAGGGCAAGGACGTTCTGATCGTTTACGACGATCTGTCCAAGCACGCGGTTGCCTACCGTACAATGTCCCTGCTGCTCCGCCGTCCTCCGGGACGTGAAGCTTATCCGGGTGATGTCTTCTATCTGCACAGCCGTCTGCTGGAAAGAGCAGCCAAGCTGAGTGATGAACTCGGCGGCGGTTCTCTGACGGCACTGCCGATCATCGAAACCCAGGCTGGTGACATTTCCGCATATATTCCGACAAATGTCATTTCCATTACTGACGGACAGATCTTCCTGCAGACTGACCTGTTTGCCGGCGGTGTAAGACCGGCTGTCGATTCCGGTCTGTCAGTATCACGTGTCGGTTCCAGTGCCCAGACAAAGGCGATGAAGACCGTTTCTTCTTCCCTGAAACTGGATCTTGCACAATATCACGAAATGCTGTCGTTTGCCCAGTTCGGTTCTGATCTGGATGCCACAACAAAGAAGATTCTGGATCACGGCGCCATGCTGACGGAACTTCTGAAGCAGCCGCAGTATCAGCCGATGAGCATGACAGATCAGGTTCTTTCGCTGTTTGCAGCAAAGAACGGCTATATGGACGGAATCCCCAGCGAAGGTATCGCTTCGTTCGAAAAGACCATGCATCGTTATTTCCATGAGAATCTGAAAGATCTCTGCGATCAGATCGAAGAGAAGGGGATCCTCACTGACGAAATAACTGCATCGCTGAAGGAGGGCATGGCGAAAGCATCGGAACAGTACCGTCTTGTAAAAGGGGTGAAGTGATATGTCACAGTCATCACAGGCCCTGAGGACGAGAATCAAGTCCGTCAAATCCACCCGCAAGATTACCAAAGCGATGGAGATGATCGCCAATGCAAAACTCGTAAAGCAGAGAAACCGGATGGAAGCCAACCGCGAATATGCCCAGCGGCTTCAGGATACGGTCCAGGAAATCGTATATAACAATCCGGAAGTGGAAAACCGTTATATGAGACAGGTGGATGGAACGAAAGCGATGACAATCATCTTCTGTTCCGACCTTGGTCTCTGCGGCGGATATAACCAGAACGTTACAAGACTGGCCAGGGAAGAACTGAATCCTGAGGATCCGGTATTCCTGGTCGGAACATCCCTGATGCGTCAGCTGAAGGAAGAAGGCTTCAACATCATCAATGAAGAGCCGGAATCCTCCGACAGAATCACATTCATGCGTCTGAAGGAAATTGTCGAGATCGGCACGACGATGTTCGAAGCCGGTGAAGTCGACAAGGTTCAGCTGCTGTACACGAAGTTCGTCAATACGATGCAGTTCAGACCGGAAATCGATGTGCTGCTGCCGTGTGACGTGGATTATGAAGAACATGAAAAGAAGGATCCCAATTCACTTCATGTCGAAACGTTGTTTGAACCGGATGCGGGAACGATACTGAACCAGCTGATTCCGATGATGATCAACGATGTCGCATATGCAGACTGGATGGAATCCACTACAGCTGAACAGGGCAGCAGAAGAGTCGCCATGAAGACAGCCACGGATAACGCGGATGAACTGAGTGCCGAACTGATGCTCGAATACAACAAGGTGCGTCAGGCATCCATTACCCAGGAGATTACCGAAATTGTCGGCGGATCGGCTGCGGTATAAAGAAAGAAGGTAAGAAATGAGCGAAACAGGAAAAATTGTACAGGTAATCGGACCTGTCGTGGATATTCAGTTTGAACCGGAACATTTACCTTCCATCAAGAACGCGATCAAGATTCAGAACGGGGACGGGAAGAGCATGACGGCTGAAGTTGCCCAGCATATCGGCGATGATATCGTCCGCTGCATCGCAATGAGTTCGACGGACGGCCTTGTCCGCGAAATGGAATGCGTCGATACAGGCAACCCGATCGTTGTGCCGGTCGGTGACGAAGTACTGGGCCGCATGTTCAACGTACTCGGCGAACCGATCGACGGTCTCGGTGAAGTCAATGCGAAAAAGTACATGCCGATTCACCGCCAGGCTCCGACATTCGCCCAGCAGCAGACATCCAGTGAAATCCTGGAAACAGGCATCAAGGTCATCGACCTTCTGTGCCCGTATGCAAAGGGTGGTAAGATCGGTCTGTTCGGCGGTGCCGGTGTCGGCAAGACAGTCCTGATGCAGGAACTGATCCACAATATCGCGATCGAGCATGGCGGACGTTCCGTCGTCGCTGGTGTCGGCGAACGTACCCGTGAAGGCAACGACATGTATTATGAAATGAAGGAATCCGGCGTTCTCCCGAATACGGTTCTGACATACGGACAGATGAATGAGTCGCCGGGTGCCAGAATGAGAGTTGCCCTTTCCGCTTTGACAATGGCAGAACACTTCCGTGATGAAGACCATCAGGACGTGCTGCTGTTCATCGATAACATCTTCCGTTTCACACAGGCAGGTTCCGAGGTTTCCGCGCTGCTCGGCCGTATGCCGTCAGCCGTTGGTTATCAGCCGACACTGGCTACGGAAATGGGCCAGCTGCAGGAACGTATCACCTCTACCGACAAAGGTTCCATTACATCTGTTCAGGCGATCTACGTGCCGGCAGATGACCTGACAGACCCGGCTCCGGCAACGACATTCTCACATCTGGATGCCCGTCTGGTTCTTGACCGTTCGATTGCCGCGCTGGGTATCTATCCGGCAGTCGATCCGCTTGGATCTTCCTCCCGTATGCTGGACCCGCTGGTCATCGGTGAAGAACATTATCAGGTTGCCCGTGAAGTGCAGCAGATCCTGCAGAGATACAGAGAACTGCAGGACATCATTGCCATTCTCGGTATGGAAGAACTCGGTGAAGACGACAAGAAGATCGTTAACAGAGCAAGAAGAATCCGCAACTTCCTTTCCCAGCCGTTCTCTGTTGCGGAACAGTTCTCCGGACTGCCGGGCGTCTATGTTCCGGTAGCGGATACTGTGCGCAGCTTCCGTGAAATCCTGGACGGCAAGTATGACGACCTGCCGGAAGCAGCCTTCATGAGCGTCGGCACTGTTGAAGACGTCGTCGCAAAGGCAGAAAAACTGAAATGAGCATGATCCATTGCCGTATCGTAACGCCGCACGGTGTTTACAAGGAAATGGAAACACCGATTATCAATATTGAAACTGATGAGGGACAAAGAGGAATTCTTCCGAATCATATGCCGCTTGTAACAATGCTGAAGATTGGCAGGATGGAAACGGAAGAAAAGGGAAAACGTCAGGAGTATGCGGTGGCAGGCGGTCTGTTCTATTTCCGTGAAAATCAGGCGGAAATTCTGACAGATGCCATTGAAAACAAGGATGAAATCGATGCCGAAAGAGCTGCCCGCGCAAAGGAACGCGCCGAACAGCGTCTGAAATCGGACAATCCGAACTTCGATCTGCAGCGTGCGAGAATTGCCCTCCAGAAGGCAATCAACCGCATGAACGTCAAAGGCATACAGTAAATCTGAAACAGAAAAAGAGCTGTACCAGCTATATCCGGCTGTCACAGCTCTTTTTTGTACTGCATCGCAATTATTGTTTTTCGAACATGTCTTTACCGACACCGCAGAGCGGGCAGGTCCAGTCTTCGGGCAGGTCTTCAAACGGTGTTCCCGGAGCGATTCCGTTATCCGGATCGCCTACTTCGGGATCATACTCATAACCGCATGCCAGGCATACATATTTATCCATGAGACAATCTCCTTTCCTGAGCTTTCTGCTTTCATTCTAGCATAGTCTCAGCAGTATTACTGTGTAGAGTATTTTCGTGGAAGCAGTCAGTCGATAAACTCGATTTCCAGATCTTTGAAGAAAGCTTCGGTGCCGATTTCGCAGAAGAAGCCGACAGAACCACGGGCATCTTTTCCGTGTTTCATGTCGGTGACAATCAGAACCGGCTCTTCCTCACCGTTCAGATAGAAGGAAGCAGTTTCATCCTGAACGACAGCTTTCAGTTCCACCCATTCGTCCAGTTTGTTGCGGATCGGCGCTTCATATTTGGTAATTCCGAATTCCCGGAAATAGGCAAATGTATAACCGGGATAGGAGAAATACTGACAGCCGTGAGCTTTTCTGACCGGATCGTCAGTCATGCCGTTGGTCGGTCTGATATAGAAGGATTCAAATTCGCTGTTATTTTCATTCACTCTGTAAACGATACCGATAAAGCCTCTGGCAAAATCCGGCGCGTCAGGCAGCAGTCTGCTGAGCATCTTCACCTTGATGACACCGTTATGAAAATCGCAGTCCTTCAGTCTGACGATCGTATTTTCGTCAAACTGCATGATTTTGTCGCTTTTCACAGCACGGATCACATTTTCACCGTTCAGAACGGTGTTTTCCGCACTTGAATAAACAGTTTCAAATTCTGATGCATCGTTTGGTATAGTCCTGATCATAGATGTTCTCCCTATTGTTTGTGTTACAAATATTGTCGCATATTGTACTCAGAATTTCCTGCTTGAATTCTGAGGATCCGGATTCTGATCTGATTTGAACTGAAACTGCAGAAGAATGTTTGAGAGACTGTATGTGATGAATTATCATATAGTCAGGTGTTTCTTTGATCAGGCAGGAATTACCGGGTTAAAGACAGAATGAAGGAATTGAAATGGAAAAAGAAAAAGTGAGTCTGGTAAAGCTGTTCTTTTCCATGATGGTGATCTCCGCGTTTACGTTCGGCGGCGGATTTGTCATCATCGGAATGATGAGAAAGAAGTTCTGTGATGAACTGCACTGGGTCACGGATGACGAAGTACTGGACATGACAGCGATTGCCCAATCGGCACCCGGCGCCCTGGCTGTCAACAGCGCAGTGATTTTCGGATACCGTATTGCCGGTGTGAAAGGCGCACTGCTTTCGACCCTGGCAACGGTCATTCCGCCAATCATCATTATCAGTGTTATCTGCATGATCTATGATACCTTTTCGACCAATGTTATCGTTCAGACAGCATTGCAGGTAATGCGTGCCGGCGTTGCGGCGATCATTGCCGATGTCGTCATCGACCTGGCTTCCAATGTCATCAAAACAAAGGATATACTCAATATCTCTCTGATGGTGGCGGCTTTCGTCGCGACATGGTTCTTCAAGGTTTCTTCGATCGTGATTATCCTTCTGTTTATTGCCCTGGGACTGGCGCTCTCGTTTACGGGCAAGGGAAAGGAGGCCGCATGATGCTGTTCATTGAACTGTTTCTTGTCTATTTCCAGATCGGGCTCTTCGCTTTCGGCGGCGGTTATGCCGCAATGCCTCTGATCCAGAACCTTGTTGTCGAGGGAAAAGGCTGGCTTACCATGGCGGAGTATGCAGATCTTACAACGATTGCGGAAATGACACCCGGACCGATTGCCGTCAACAGCGCGACATTCGTCGGTCAGAAAATGGCCGGTCTTCCCGGTGCCATTGTCTGCACAGCCGGCTGTATCCTGCCTTCACTGATCATTGTTCTCACGCTTGCATATTTCTATACGAAATACCGCAGTCTGAAAACGGTCAAGGTCGTGCTTGGCGAACTGAGACCGGCAGTCGTGGCGATGATTGCTGGAGCCGGACTCACCATTCTTCTGCTGGCGCTGTTCGGAACAAGCAAACTTTCGGAAATCAGTTCTGTCCGGTGGATCGAACTGCTGCTGTTTGCGGTGTGCCTGTTCCTGCTGAGAAAATACAAGACAAATCCGATCATGATCATCTTCGGCACAATGGTTGCCGGCACAATCATGTATATGATTTTTTAAGACTCCGCCGGAGTATTTCCGGGGAAATCGATGCAGATCCGCTCAGAAAGTATGGAGAAGCAAATGAATAAAAGACCAAATATCGTTATCATCAATCCGGACGAAATGCGCTGGGACACAATGGGCCATATGGGAAATCCGGCTGCTTCAACGCCGAACCTGGATGATTTTGCCCGGAGCGAAGCGGTTTCGTTTGAGAATGCGTTCTGTCAGAATCCGGTATGTGTTCCCAGCCGCTGCAGTTTTCTTACCGGACTCTATCCGCATGTCAACGGACACAGGACAATGCATTATCTGCTTCATGAGGGAAAAGATACACTGTTCGCCGAACTGCGCAGAGCCGGATACAGCGTCTGGATGAACGGCCGCAATGATTTCATGGCCGCGAATGTGCCGGGTGCGATGGCGACGCAGTTCGATGAGATCTGTCACTGGACAAAAGAAGTTAAAAAACGCACATTCGAAGACATCCGGGTCATAAGGGAATTTCCGTATTCCCATTATGCCGGTGTCGTTGAGGAAATCAGAAAGGATATCGGTGATACTGCCGCGGCATGTGAGAGGATCCGCCGCCAGAAAGACGAAGAACAGCCGCTGTGTCTGTTTATTGGCTGGCTGAATCCGCATGTTCCGTATATGACAGACCGGGAACACTATGACCGCATCGATCCCGGAAAGATGGAGGAAAGAGTCCGTCTGGAGGATACGTCCGGCAAATCGGCAATGATCCATAAACTTTATGAAATGGCGGAAATGGGATCTTTTCCGGAAGGACTGTTCAAGGAGATGCGGCGGATCTATCTGGCGCAGTGCAGCTATATCGATGACCTGTTCAAAATGATCACAGACGTATTGAAGGAAGCCGGAATCTATGACGATACTGCCATCTTCTTCCTGAGCGACCACGGTGATTTTGCCGGCGATTTCGACCTTCCGGAAAAAGCGCAGAACAGTTTCGAAGACGTCCTGACAAGGGTGCCGCTATTAATCAAGCCGTCAAAAGGGGAAATCGTCGATCCGGGAACGACAGCGGCATTGACCGAACTGGTGGATTTCTATGCGACTGTCATGGATTATGCCGGTGTCGAACCCAGTCATGACCAGTTCGGTGTCAGTCTGCGGCCGGTGATTGAAAACCGGAACACGCCCAACCGGAAATATGTCTTTGCGGAAGGCGGCCGGCGGGCATGTGAGAAGCAGGCGGATGAGTATCATAAATTCGGTGAAACAGGACCGAAGAAAAGCAATGACTACTGGGCGAAGATGAATGCCGAAGCAGATGATTTTGCCCACGAAAAGGGAACGATGATCCGCGATGAACGGTATAAATATGTCATGCGCCTGTCGGGAACAGACGAATTCTACGATCTTCAGAAGGATCCGAAGGAAACGGAAAATGTAATCGCCGATCCGCGGTATGAAAAAGAGATCCTGCGAATGAAGCTGGAAATGCTCAAGTGGTATCAGGAGACCTGCGATACCGTACCGCGCGAGTTTGATTCCCGCTCTCTTACCGAAGAATCGCTCCGTCCCGTAAATCAATAAAAAGAGGAAGATCAGTACAGTTCTTCCTCTTTGACACATTCGTTTTTGATCCGGCTGACAAGATACTGCAGGCCGTCAATGACCCGGGGACGGATATCGCCGCCGATCAGTACCTGCATGATCGTGTCGGAAAGCGACAGCTGTCCTTCTGCCAGCCAGACACGGACATAATAGATTCCGGGCAGCTGCATGGTTTCATCAATGACCGAAAGTACCTTCTCTTCGTCATAGGAAAACAGCATTCCCCTGACTTCCCGGGTGCCGGTTTCACCGTATCTGACTTTTGCTTTGGCGGATTTTCTGACAATGCCGGTATGGGTCAGATACATACCGATATTTTCCGCACTCGGGTCTGCTTTGGCTTCCTGGATCCAGGCGTCTGCGGAAGGACAGACAGGTGATTTGACAAGTCGGCTCATGAGGTACCTCCGGTATCTGTTAACTAAATAATAATTCATATATGCATATACGCAAGAATAAGGATTTGCATGCGGATGGCATAGGAAAAGGAACAATTACAGTCATATATTTACGAAAAAAGTTCATGTATGAATGAAAAAATATAGTGTAATCATGACGAAATAAATATAAAATTAATTAATAAATAACAAAAGAGAGAACGCATTATGGCTATTAAACGATACGGTAAAAATCAGATCATCGCCCGGCAGGAAAATATCATGCTGATCAAATCCCTGCTTTATCGGAGAGGACCGATTTCCCGGGCTCAGATGGCAGAGGAACTGGAGCTGACACCGCCTACGATCACCAACATCACCGCAGAACTGATCGACAGCGGGATTCTTTATGAAATTCCCGAAGAGAATCCGGTAAGGGGACATAAGGCCGGCCGGCATCCGATCATGCTTGACTACCGGAAGGATGCCAGATTTGCCATCGGTGTATCCCTGGGCAAGACCAGCACTCATTACTGCATCTGCGACCTGCGCGGCAATATTGTCGACAAAGGCAAGATCGACAAGGTTCCGGATGAATATGATGAAATGGTAACGGTCGTGGAAGATCTGATCGGTGAGCTGAAGGAAAACAATCCCGGACTGTGGGACAATCTGATCGGCATCGGCATCAGTGTTCCGGCAGTCGTTGACGCCCATACCGGCATCATCGGCATGATCGACGAAGAGCGCACTTCCTGGATCGGCAAGCCGTTCGGGGCAACAGTGGAGGAAATGTTCGGTGTTCCGGTGAGAGTGGAGAACAACGTCCGTGCCAGGACACTGACACTGCGCCTGTTCCAGCCGGAAGTTGTCGCATCTGTCGTATCCTTTGTTCTCTGCTATGCCTCCTGGGGCATTGCCGGACCGATGATCCTGCAGGAGCGTTCTGTCCGCGGTGAAGACGGCGCGGCGGGAGAAATCGGTCATATCGTCGTAGATACGGAGACCGGCAAAACCCTGGAGGAATATGCCGGTATGAAGGCGATCCTGGAAAAATGCCGTGATCTTCTGAAAGAAAACAAGGCACCGGTTCTCTCGGAACTCTGTCCTGACCCCGATGAACTGACGATCGAAATGATCCATCAGGCCCAGAGGGACGGCGATCCTGACGTGACGGAAGTCATGCATAAGGCAATGCGGGCACTGGGAATCACATTGAGCAATATCATATCGTTCATGAACCCGGACCTGATCGTTCTCGGCGGTCCGATGCTGATTCTAGAGGAAAACCGCAAACTGGTCGAGGATACCATGCGGCAGTATTCCTATTCCGCAGATCCCGGACGCACGGATGTGAAGTATGTGGAATTCGACAGCTATGGCGGAGCCATCGCGGCTGCTGCAGTCTGCATCGACAAATACTTCATCCGCTGGAATTGAAAAAAAGATTTCCCTGATTTCTGAAAATGATCTAAACAGACCGGTATACAGAATTATACTGGTCTGTTTTTCGCAATAGGTTTTTTCAATAACAAATGATTCGGAAAAAAGAAAGATACAGCGTGATATGATTTTCTGGGAACAGGAATTACCCGGAAGAAGGAAACTCTATGAGCGATCTCAAAGTCATGACATTGAATATACTGAACAACAAGCTGTACAGCTATGGCAACAGCAGGTTTAAAAGGCGTATCGAAGCGATCAGGGAAATGATCGGGGAAACGCAGCCGGATCTGATCGGCATCCAGGAACTGACAGCGGAAATGCTGCCGGTAATGGAAGGTCTTCTGAAAACATACGGCTGGATTGGTGACAGCAGGCGCTCGCGCATCAACAACGAGTATTCCGTTATTCTGTATAAGAAGGATCGGTTTGAAGTGCTCCGCCATGAGACCTTCTGGCTGTCCGATACACCGCAGGTCCCGGGTTCCCGTTTTATGCTGAGCCAGTTTCCCAGAATCACGGTATTTGCCTTGATGAAGGACAAAGATAACGGAAAAGAGTTTTCGTTCTTCAATACCCACCTTGATGTGAATCTGGTGGAAATCCGCCGCCGGCAGGCAATGGTTCTGTGCGACCTGATCCTGACGCATCACCGTGGGGAGTTTACCATCGTGACCGGAGATTTCAACGATGTCCGGGATTCCGCGCCGTTATCCGCAGTTTATGAGGCAGGACTTGAAGATCTGTCTGACGACGCCCTTGGCTCGACACTGCGGGGCAGGGTCGGCAGCACCAGATTCCACAACAGACCGATCGACCATATTCTGATCAGCGACGGTATCAGGGCGCTTGACATCACGAAGCTCGACCGCAGCTATCATGGATGCTGGCCTACCGATCATTATCCGCTCCTGGCGGTTCTGTCCTGCTGAATCTGTGCGATATTACCGGAAAACCCGCCGGTATATAAGAATTTGGAATTGATATTGGACAGTGATACTTGTTAGAATAATATAGTTAATAAAACTGATAAGGAGAATGATTATGGCAATTGAAGCAGGCGATTTCAGAACAGGCTTAACAATACTTGTTGACGGCGACCCGTGGGTAGTGCTGGATTTCCAGCATGTCAAGCCCGGCAAAGGCGCTGCGATCCTGAAAACAAAACTCAAGAATCTGAAGACAGGATCCACACAGGAAAGAAACTTCAACGCATCCACAAAGTTTGATGCGGCGATGATCGAAAAGAAGATCGTCAATTTCTCATACAGCGTCGACAACATCTATACCTTCATGGACATGGAGACATATGAAACCTATGAACTGACGGAAGAACAGATCGGTTTCAACAAATACTTCATGGTCGATGGTCTGCAGGTATCCCTGATGATGTATGAAGGAAACGTACTGAATGTTGATCTGCCGGCAACTGTCAATCTGACTGTTGCGGAAACAACACCGGCAATCAAAGGCGCACCTTCCACACAGACTAAGGATGCGACAACAGATACAGGTCTGACACTCAAGGTTCCGCCGTTCATCGAACAGGGCGAAATGATCGCAGTCAGCACAGCCGACGGCAAATACTCAGGAAGGGCTTGATAAGTCCTTCTTTGTCTTATGGGAAACAAAGTTGCACTGATTACCGGCGCGGCCGGCGGGATCGGCAGTGCGGTTTCTCTGAAACTGGCGGAACAGGGTTATGATCTTGTTCTCAACTACTGCCATTCAGAACAGGCTGCGCAGCTGCTGAAGGACAGAATCGAAAGCGAACATCAGGTCCGGTGCATGGTCTTTCAGGCAGATGTCAGTAAAGAGAATGAAGTCGATGCCATGGTCACAGCCGCGGAGGAACAGTTTGGCGGTGTGGACATCCTGATCAACAATGCGGCGATCGACCTTCCGAATCTGTTCCATCTGAAAACTGCGGAGGAATTCCGCCGTGTCCTCGATGTCAATGTCGTCGGCGCGTATAACTGCGCAAAGCGGGTTTACCGGCACATGAAGGAACAGGAATACGGACGGATCGTCAATATTGCCTCCACCAACGGCATCAACACCTATTATCCGATGTGCTTCGACTATGACGCATCAAAGGCGGCACTGATCTCTCTGACGCACAATCTTTCGGTCCAGTTCGCCCCGTATGTCACGGTCAATGCGATCGCGCCCGGATTTATCGGCACCGAAAAGGAACTGGAAGGATACGATGAGGAATTCCTGAGACAGGAAACGGAAAAAATTCTTCTGAAACGGTATGGAAAGCCGGAGGAAGTCGCTGCCCTGACCGCATTTCTGATCAGCGATGAGGCATCCTATATCAACAACACCGTCATCCGCATTGACGGCGGACAGACGGGAAGCTGCTGACATAATGAAAACGTATATCCATGTCTGATTTGACAGGGATATACGTTTTTTTGCCTATCTGTTCTTAAGAATCTTTGTCAGCGCCAGCATGATGGACAGTCTGCCGTATTCGGGCGAGAGTCCTCCCTGCATGTACAGGGTATAGGGAGGAATGACAGGGGCGTCGGCACTCAGTTCGATCGTGCTTCCCTGGGTGAAGGCACCGCAGGCCATGACTTCTTCGAACGGATAACCGGGCATCGGAGCCGGCATGACCCTGACGAACGAATCGACGGGGGAAGATGCCTGCAGCGACTGGGTGAACGCCACAAGACTTTCCCTGTCACCGAGTTCCACAGTCTGGATAATGTCTGTTCGCTCTTCGTTCCAGGCCGGAGAAACATTATGGAAGCCCAGCTTTTCCAGCATATAGGCTGAGAAGACAGCGGTCTTCAGGGCGGAATTGACAGCCTTCGGAGCCATGAACAGTCCTTTGAAGAAGGAATTGTTCAGATTGAAGTTGGCACCCTGTTCCTTGCCGATACCCGGAGCTGTCAACCGGTCAGCCACCATGGCAATCAGGTCTTTGCGGCCGGCTACATAACCGCCGGACGAGACAACACCGCCGCCGAGGTTTTTCATCAGTGAACCGACGACGATATCCGCTCCGGCATGTCCTGGTTCCTTGTCCTCCACCAGTTCGCCGTAGCAGTTGTCGACCATGATGATCACATCCCTGTTCACTTCCCGGATCCTTTCAATCAGGTGTCCGATATCGCTGATGGGCAATGATCTTCTGGCGGAATAGCCGCGCGATCTCTGGATCTCGACAAGTCTGACATCGTTTCTCTTCAGCCGTTCAACGATGGCTTCTTCATCGAAGGTATCATTGATGAGATCAATCTGTTCATAGCTGACGCCGTTTGCCTTCAGCGACTGGCTGGAGGAACCGTACAGTCCGATCATTTCCTGCAGGGAATCATAGGGGGTTCCGGTCAGGGAAATCATCGTGTCGCCGTGTTTCAGCAGGGCGGAAAAGGTAAGATACAGGGCGTTTGTGCCGCTCATGATATGCGGTCTGACCAGAGCGTCCTCGGTGCCGAGTACTTCGGCGAATATTTTTTCCAGCTTGTCTCTTCCCGAATCGTAATTGCCGTAGCCGTTGATGTCCGCAAAATCGGTATAGGATACCTGGTTTGCAATAAAGGCGGACAGGATCCGGTCGGAATTAACCAGACAGGTCCGGTCCAGTTTTTCATATACAGTTTTCAGATCCTGTTCCGACTGTTCTGCCAGGTGCAGGATCTTTTCATCGATCTGATTCAGTATCATAACTGACTCCTTTTTCTTAAAGCATTCCCATTATATCTTTTTTTGGGATATGCGGCACTTCTTAAGTAAAATGGAAGCGGAAGGCAATGGAACAATCTATGACAGATAAAAGAAAGAACATCATTCGCAGACATTACCGGTTTTACGGTGCGGTGCAGGGTGTCGGCTTCCGCTACCGGGCCTGCTATTCTGCCGAGGCTGCGGGTGCGGCAGGCTGGGTGAGAAACGAGAGTGACGGCAGCGTGTCCATGGAACTGCAGGGGACGGAGGAACAGATCGACATGGTGCTGCAGACGATCAGTCAGAGCCGATATATTGATATCCGTTCCATGGATGTAAGAAACATTCCGGTTGAAGACGAACGGGATTTCTACGTCAAAGAGGAATGGTGGTACTGAAAGGCATATTCATTTCCAACAGAAAAACCGGCTGGACCTGTAAGGAGGTTCAGCCGGTTTGTGATGTAGGGAATTACTGTTCTGCCGGTTCGAAGTCGTCCCTGCCGTGTTTGCAGAGAGGGCACTGGTAATCGGCCGGAAGCTGGTCGTCTTCGCATGGTTCGAAGTGGCCGCAGATCTTGCAGATAAAGCCCTTTTTCTTTGTGACATTGACTGCCGGCACATATACGAAGTCATCCTTGCCGTGCTTGCAGAGCGGACATACATAATCGTCAGGCAGTTCAGAGCCTTCCACGAAGTAGCCGCAGACTTCGCATCTGTAGCCTTCCTTCTGTTCGGCCGCAGGCTGCTTCTTGGGCTTGATGTGGGCATGGTAGTAGGCGTATGTCGCACTCGGATCATTGGAGAGAACCTTAGCCTCGGTGACATCGGCGATGAACAGGGTCGAAACGCCGAGATCGATCGACTGAATGACTTCGCATCCGAATACAGCGTTGGTGTAAGTCGGAATATAACGGATACCATTGGCAAGCCTGTCACTGTATTCGACATCCGCGAACTTGTCCACGTCACGTCCGGACTGGAAACCGAAGTGCTGGAACAGGGAGAACGGCGCGTCTTCTGTCAGAACGGAAACGTTGAACCTGCCTGCCTTTTTGATAATGTCGGCAGTGTTGTTCTTGTTGATGACGGAGACAGCGACTTTCTTGAGTTCTCCTTCGGAGACCTGGACTGCCGAGTTGATCACACAGCCATAGTCTTTGCCGTCCAGAGAGGAAGTCAGGATTTCCAGACCGTAGCTGAATTTGAAGAAGGCAGTCGGATCGGCAGCTTCCGCTTCGGCCTTGACAACCGCTGCCGGCTGGGCGGCAGGTGCCGGTGCTTCTTTCTTTACGCCGAAGGACGGGTTAATATCCTTTGCGATTGCGTCCGCCATCGCATCCAGTTCGGCCAGTTTGTCTTCCTTGAGGGAAGATTTGATCGTGATGGGATCCTGAATGAACTGGACACCCGGAAGTCTGGACAGAAGTTCCTGCATCAGTTTGCCGCTCATCGGCCCCCAGGAACCGTTTTCGAGCAGAGCGACTTTTCTGTTCTTCAGATTGTGGGCGACAATGTCATGCAGAAGATTTTCCATTGTCACGAAGATGCCGGCGTTGTAGGTCGTTGCCGCAAAGACAAGGTGGCTGTGACGGAACGCGCTGGCGACGATATAGCTTGCCGGAATCACGGAAGTGTCGAACATCTCGACAGGAACACCGCGGTCGACGAGTTTTCCGGCCAGGATATTGGCCATGTTCTCGGTGTGGCCGTATACGCTTGCGTAAGCAAGACAGACACCTTTGACTTCCGGTGTATAGGTGCTCCACTGGTTGTACTTCTCGAGGAAATCGCCGAAGTGCTTGCGCCAGACAAAACCGTGAAGCGGACATACGTAATTGATTTCCAGAGCGGATGCTTTCTTCAGAACCGCCTGTACCTGCGGTCCGTATTTGCCGACGATGTTGGTGTAATACCTTCTGGCTTCATCGAGACAGTCGTGCATGAAGTCGACTTCATCGGCGAAGATATGACCGTTGAGGGCGCCGAAGGTTCCGAAGGCGTCGGCAGTGAACAGGATCTTGTCCGTCTTGTCGTAAGTCATCATGACTTCCGGCCAGTGCACCATCGGGGCGTTGACAAATGTCAGTTCGTGTCTGCCGGTATTCAGGGTATCGCCTTCTTTGACAAGATGGATCATGCCGGTTGTATCGTAGTCGAAATACTGACCGAGCATGGTCTGTGTCTTGGCGTTGCAGACGATCGTTGTGTCCGGATAGCGGTAAAGAAGATCTTCGATCGTGGCCGCATGGTCCGGCTCCATGTGATGAATCACGAGATAATCCAGTTTTCTTCCGCCCAGACCATGCGCAACATTTTCAAAGAATGTATGGCTGACAGCCTTGTCGACGGTGTCGAACAGAACCGTTTTATCATCCAGCAGGAGATAGGAATTATAAGAGACGCCGTTGGGTACTCCGTAGACGCCTTCAAAGAAGGCAAGCCTTCTGTCATCCGCACCGACCCACATCAGGTCGCTGAGGATCTGTTTCGTACAAAACATAATGATTGTGTCCTCCATTCGTGCTTACATCGTCATTGTACCTCATTCATTGAACAATAAGGAAGAACAAGCATCTTTGCGCTCATTTATCATGCTCTGCCATGTTCTGTTTATGGATATGGATAATCCAGTATATAATTTCAGATAGAAAAAAAGAAATGAGGAACAGGCATGATCAAAGTAATACTGCTCGATATCGACGGAACCCTGACAAACAGCGAAAAAATCATTACCCCTAAGACAAAAGCGGCGCTTTTGAAAGCCCAGTCTATGGGAATCCGGCTGGCTATCGCTTCCGGAAGAGCAGATCAGGGCCTGTACCAGTGGGCGGATGATCTCGACATGCGGAATCATCACGGCATTTTTGTCTGTTACAACGGTGCCAAGGTGATGGATTGCCAGAGCGGGGAAGTCTGCTTCCATCAGCCGATGTCGGCAGAAGAAGGCAGGGAGGTTCTGGAGCATATGAAGAAATTCCGTGTCAGTCCGATCATCTGCAAAGGGGAATACATGTATACCAACGACGTGTTTTCCGGTATGATCCACCGCGGAACCGGCGGTCCTTTATTCAATGTGATCGAATATGAATCCCGTTCCAACAGCTATATTCTCTGCGAGAAAAGAGATCTGGCGGCATTTGTCGACTTCCCGCTTGAAAAGATCCTGACCGCCGGCGAGCCGGAGTATATGCAGGAGCACTACAGGGAAATGGCGGCACCGTTTGCCGGCCGGCTCAACACGATGTTCACAGCTCCGTTCTACTATGAATTCACGGCACAGGGTATCGACAAGGCAAAGGCAATCGATACAGCATTTACGAAGATGGGATTCAGGCCGGAGGAAATGATTGCTTTCGGCGATGCCGAGAATGACATCTCGATGCTGAAGTACGCCGGAATCGGGGTTGCCATGGGCAATGCAACACCGGAAGTGAAGGCAATTGCCGATGAAGTTACATTGTCCAACGACGAAGACGGCATTGCCGAGAGTCTGTACCGTCATATCCCCGGACTCAAGGACTGAAAACAGAAGGTGTCATGAACAAATACAGATATCGGAAATGGTTTGAGGATGCCAGGTTTGGCATGTTTGTCCACTGGGGCGTATATTCCCTGATCGGCAGGGGTGAATGGGTCCGCAGCAACGAGAGACTTTCGGTGGAGGATTACCAGCCTTATGTGGAACGGTTTCAGCCGGACTCTTTTTCCGCTGAGACAATTGTCTCGCTGGCGGAAGAGGCAGGAATGAAATATATCGTTTTCACCGCCAGACACCATGACGGATACTGTCTGTTCGACACAGCAACAACAGACTATCAGTCCGCACATTACTGCGGTCATGACTTTGTAAGGGAAATGGCGGATGCCTGTCATCGTCATGGCATGAAGTTCGGTCTGTATTATTCACTGATCGACTGGCATCATCCCGACTATCCCCATTACGGCGACCGTATCCATCCGCAGAGGGATGATCCGGCGTGGAAAGGATATGATCATAACTTCAGCTGGTATCTGGATTTCATGCATGAACAGGTCCGGGAACTGTGCTCGAATTACGGCCGGGTCGATCTTCTGTGGCTGGATTATTCCTATGATGATATGCGGGCAGAGACATGGCAGGCGGAGGAACTTGTTCAGATGATCCGTACGCTGCAGCCGGGCATTGTTCTCAACAACCGCCTGGAAGCCAGCGGCGAAGGTTTCGGATCACTGGTCAGCGGATCTCCGACATCTGTTTCCGGTGACTTTGTCAGTCCCGAGCAGATTATTCCGCCGCACGGTATTGTCGATTGTAACGGGAAACATGTACCGTGGGAAGCCTGCATCACCATGAACAATCACTGGGGATACTGTAAGGATGATCACTATTTCAAGCCGGCGGACATGCTGATCCGGAAACTCGTGGAATGCGTATCCAAAAACGGCAATATGATTCTCAATATCGGACCGGACGGAGACGGCAATATCCCGCCTGAGAGTGTTGAAATACTGAAGGAAATTGCCGCCTGGATGAAGCACAGCGGCGAGTCAGTTCACGGGTGTCACGGGACTGGTCTGGAAAAACCGGAATACGGACGCATTACCGCAAAAGAAAATATCGTGTATTATCATGTTCTGGAAGGGATGATCGGCGGTATACCCCTGACCGGTCTGAAAAAGGAACAGGTCAAAAAGATCACGGTACTTAAAACCGACCGTGAGATTCCTGTATCCGACACCTGGATCACCGGCAATTATCCCGATATTGTCTTCGCCGACATGGGAGAAGATCCCTGTCTTCCCGATACGGCGGACACGGTACTGAAAGTTGAGGTCATAGAATGAAAAAAGTGATTCCTGTCATACTGGCAGCCATGCTTGCGGGCGGATGCCTGACAAAAAGATTAACCACGGACTATACGCTGGAAGACCTGTATGCGAAAGAATATCCTTCTCTCAGCGCCCTCCATGATGAAGGTCCGCTGGATACCGACGAGACTGCCCTGAAGGCATATAACCTGATGCTGGGCGAAGTGGAAGATAAAATCGGCACCGATTATTATATTTACGACTTCTACTATGTGGATTTTCCGGGTATGGAGAGTTATGCGATCAAGATTCTTCCCAATCCCTGGACAAATGTCAAAGTAGGTGATGCAGTCATGCTGTTCTGCAAGCCGGACGGCTCCGGGATGGAGTCGGGTCTGGACTGGTTCCTTGCCGCAAGAAACTGGAGTCATGACCTGGAGGAAGAACTATCAAGGGCGGTTCCGGACTGCCATTTCAATACCTGGTATATCGCTTTTGATTATTTTGTGACCACACGATCCGGATGGCCGAGTGATTACAAATATCTTCTCAGCCAGATACGTCAATATGACCTGAGCGTCAATCTGATCGTCCCCGCCGGAACACCGGTCAGCGAAGCGGATGAGATCTACAGCAAGGTAACCGGTATCATGAACAGATATGAAGTGACCGTTACGGACATCGTCTGTCCTGAGAGCGACGAAGCCATGCAGGAATTTCTGGATGAAGAGAAGGTTACCGGAAACTCATATACTTATGATGACCGGGTGGAATGGCTGCGGACATATACAGGCAAATAATGTACGCATCTGAAAAAAAGACAAACCAGCAGCATTACGGAGGTAATCCAATGACAATATTCAAAGCGGCAGATGTGCTTCTGCCGGAAAATACAGAGATGGAAAAATGGGCGGTCATCGCCTGCGACCAGTTCACCTCGGAACCGGAATACTGGCAGGAAGCCGCTTCCTGTGCGGGTGACGGTCCTTCAGCGCTGCATCTGATCCTGCCGGAAGCCTATCTGGATCATACTGATACCGGAGAAATCGATACGATTCACAGGACAATGGAAAGGTACCTGAAGGATGGTGTTTTCGATGTTCTGCCGGACAGCTATGTCTATGTCGAAAGAACACTTGCGAACGGCACGATCCGCCGCGGACTTGTCGGCATCGTGGATCTGGAACAGTACGACTTCCGTCCTGACAGTATATCCCTGGTACGGGCAACAGAATTTACCGTGCCGGAAAGAATACCGCCGCGGCTGAAGATCCGCGAAAATGCGTCTCTGGAACTGCCGCATGTGCTGATGCTGTGCGACGATGCTGAAGACAAGGTCCTTGGCTGCTGTGAGAAGATGAAAGATGAGCTGCCGCTGCTGTATGACTTTGATCTGATGCTTGGCGGCGGACATGTTACCGGCAGGCTCGTGCAGAACGGACACCGGGAAAAACTCGATGCTGTAATTGCGGAATACGAAAAAGAAACCAGGCAGCGTTATCTTGACCGGTACGGAAAGGAAATCGCCTACAGTATCGGCGACGGCAATCACTCTCTGGCAACTGCCAGGACCCATTACCTGAAAAAAAGGGAAGAAGGAGCAGGTGATGACGATCCCTGCCGCTATGCAATGGTTGAGCTGGGCAATCTTCATGATGACAGTCTGGTATTCGAGCCCATTCACCGCCTGGTAATTACCAATGTAAAAAGTCTGCTGGCAAAACTTGTCCAGGAGAATGAAAACGGAACGTATCCGGTTCCGTATATTACCGCCTCCGGAAACGGTGAAGTCATGCTTTCGCTTGCGGAAGGGGAACTGCCGCTGGCAAGGCTGCAGAAACTGCTGGATGAGTGGCTGGAAGATAATGAAGGTGAAATCGACTATATCCATGGCGAAAAGACTTTGCAGAAACTGGTCAATGCAGAAAACAGGATCGGCTTCCTGCTGCCGCCGATTGCCAAGGATGAACTGTTCTCCGACATTCTGACAAACGGTGTTCTGCCCCGCAAAACGTTTTCCATGGGACACGCCAGTGAAAAAAGGTATTATATAGAAAGCAGAAAGATCGTCTGAGTATGAAAACATTAGTAGAAATCCATGATGAACAGCAGATTCTGAATCTCGTCACTGCCTATATGGAAAAACCAGAGAAGGTCATTTTTCTGTATGACCGGAATAACGGCGGAATGATCCGCAATCCGGTGATTCATAAATATCTGGACTGCGAGATCGAATATCTGCAGGTCAGCCGCGAGACGATTTCGAAAGTTTGCGACACGATCAAGCTGGAGGAGACTGCTTTCGATATTCACGGCGGCAATAACTTTGCCATTGCGGCTGTTTCCCAGATCGCCGAAAACCGCAGGGCGGAACTGTATTACCCGGATCTTGAAACCGGCAAGATGCTGATCCTCAAGGACGGCAAAGTAACAATAAAGGATCTCGTCCTGCCGAAACTGACGGTAAAGGAAATGGTTACCCTCTACGGCGGTTCTGTCCGGAATCTGCCGGAA
Source organism: uncultured Erysipelotrichaceae bacterium (assembly GCA_902778375.1). GTDB lineage: Bacteria > Bacillota_I > Bacilli_A > Erysipelotrichales > Erysipelotrichaceae > Bulleidia. The sequence goes on along the minus strand of CACYXJ010000015.1, from coordinate 4,573 downwards.
GCCAAGTATGATGAGAAAGGCCGGAAGGTAGTCGAAGCCTGCGTGCGGGCAAAAAGACGCAACAACAAACGCTGGACCAACTTTACCAAGACAATGGGCAATCTCTGCAAGAAATACGGAACAAAGGACACTTTCGTTACCGAAGGATATGTATACCGGGAATACCGCAGTATCCTCGATGAGATCAATGCGGCTTTCTCGTTTCTTGAAGAGGATTACAAGCATCTCCGTTTCAAACTGGCAGATCAGGACTATGCCCAGCTGCTTGCCGATGCCGGCGTGGCATTTGAATATGATACTTATTACCAACTGATCGATTCCGGCTGTTTTGACGATGTCGATATCCGTGTCAACATCGACTGGAACGGCGGCGATTTTGTGGCAACCGATCCCAACAGCGAACTGGATGTCATGGCGACCCTGGACAGCCGGCTGATTTCCATATCCTGCAAAGCCGGCAGATATGACCAGCAGGCTGTATATGAGGTAAAGGCAAACGCCGAGAAGTTCGGCGGCAAAAGAGCAGTTCCCGTGCTCTGCACCGATCTGAACGAAAATCATCCGGAACTGGTAAAGAAAGCTGATGAACTGGGTGTTCTGGTCATCGAGTACCAGGATATGTGGAACCGCAGAGCGGTAGACAGAATTCTTGCCTGGATGAAGAAGGACAGGAAGAAGGGATGAAAATCTATATTCTCCGGCATGGCGAAACCGACAGCAATGTCCTCGGACTGCTGCAGGGAGGCTCCGATATGCCGCTGAATGAAAACGGCATCCGGCTGGCTGAACTGTGCGGCGAAGGGATGCGGCATATCCGTTTCGACAGGTGCATTACCTCGCCTCTGCAAAGAGCTGCTCATACCGCCCGGATCGTGCTTGATCACAGCGGCAACACCAATGTCACTCTGGAGTATGATGACCGGCTGAAGGAGATCAGCATGGGCGACTGGGAAGGAAAGCACTTCCGCACGGATGAAGACGGAGTCGATGTCAGTGCGATGAAGGTGTTCTTCGATAACGCCCTGCATTTCGAAGGCTTTCCCAACGGTGAGACAGTTGCCTCATTGATGTCCAGAACTTGGGAATTTCTCGAGGAACTGGCAGCCGGGAATGATGAAAGCACGGTACTGATTTCGACGCATGGAACAGCACTGCGGGCGATGCTGAATCCTCTGTATGAAGATCCCTCCGATTTCTGGCACGGCCATGTACCATACAATTGTTCCGTCAGTCTTGTCGAAACTGAAGACGGGAAAATGGTTCTGAAGGAAGATGATCATATCTATTACGACAGAAACCTGATCGTCGACAGATACAGCAGCAACAGCAAACGTTAGGAAGAGGGCAAAATGGGTAATTTTCTGATTAACACACTGGGAATATTCCTGCTGATCATGCTCGGTGTATTTCTGTTCTACAAACTGAATCCCGGCTATTTCGACAGACAGCTGGCAAAACGGGCACAGCAGGTCAGAAATTCACAGAAAAAGAATGACGAACAGCTTCTGGGCAGAAGAATAACCGTGCCGCGGGAAGGAAAAAACGGCGTCAGGGTCAATCTCTATGAACCGAAGAACGCATCGGCCGGGAAAGTGCCGGTCATATTCCTCGCTCACGGCGGCACGTTCATGGACGGATCTGCCGACCAGATGGATACTTTCTGCAGCCGGTGCTGCGAACAGTGGGACGCATTGATCGTCAATATCGATTACACAACAATGGACGTACAGCCGTTCCCTTACAGCCAGGAGGAAATCCGCGACACAGTGCTCTACTTCGCTGTGCACGCTTCCGACTTCAACGCCGATCCGCACCGCTTTGCGATGGCCGGCTTCACCGCCGGAGCCTATCTGCTTGTCGGAGCGGCAGCGCTGCTGAAAGAGGAAGGATTCACGGTCAAAGGTCTGATATCTTTCTACCCGGTCGTTGATGACGCCATGATCCATATCTGCGATATCGGCAGACATGTTTCCCCGTTTACTCTGGTAACCACCGGAGAGGATGCGATGAAGGACAGATATCCGGTATATATCGAACATCTGGAAGGCAGCGGCGTGGAAGTGAATCTTAAAAGCTATGAATCCTGTGTTCAGAATTTCGTGGAATACAACAATCCCGAATTCAAGGAGAATCCGCAGTATCAGAACAGCAAGGCAATCGATGACGATCAGGCTGAACTTGCCCGGGCATGTGAAATATGGATGGGTTCGGAATTCCAGAGGTTCTTCGAAACGGCTGAATGAAAACAGTGCAAGCATGTGCTGTTTTTTCTTTTTATAAGAAATAACCGGTGGTAGAATAGTTCCATATTGGAGGAAAACATTATGTGTGGAATCGTCGGCTATAACGGCAGTTCGAATGCGGCAGAGATCCTTCTCGAAGGACTATCAAAACTGGAATACCGCGGTTATGACTCGGCCGGTCTGGCAGTACGCAGCGGCACGAATGATGTTGTAATCGTAAAAGCGAAAGGCAGACTGAGAGTTCTGGCTGAAAAGACCAACGACGGAAAAGCCCTGAAAGGCACTCTGGGGATCGGCCACACCAGATGGGCGACTCATGGCGAGCCTTCGGAGAACAATGCTCATCCGCATGTCAGCGATGACCGGAATGTCGTCGGTGTGCATAACGGTATTATCGAGAACTATCAGGAACTGAAGGAAAAACTGCTGCGGCATGACTATACCTTCTATTCGAATACCGATACGGAAGTGGCAATCAAACTGATCGATTACTACATGAAGAAATATAAGGAGGGACCGATCGACTCTATTGCCAGAGCCATGACCAGAATCAAGGGTTCCTATGCCCTGGCGGTCATCTTCAAGGATTATCCGGAAGAATTCTATGTGGCAAGAAAAGACAGCCCGATGGTAATCGGCATTGCCGAAGGAGCGTCATTTATCGCTTCCGATGTCCCGGCTATCCTGAAACATACAAGAAATGTATATTACATCGGCAACCAGCAGATTGCCCGCATCGGCAAAGGCACTGTAGAGTTCTTTGATATCGACAGAGAGCCGGTGGAACTGCAGATGGAGGAAGTGACATGGGATGCTGAAGCGGCGGAGAAGGGCGGCTTCGAGCACTTCATGATCAAGGAAATCCATGAACAGCCAAAGGCAGTCAAAGATACACTCAATGCCTTTATCAAGGATGGCCGCATCGACCTGAGTGAAGCAGGACTCAGCGACGAATATATCGCTTCTATTAATAATGTAACGATCGTTGCCTGCGGCAGTGCCTATCATGTCGGGTTGGCAGGACAGTATGTTATAGAAAAACTGGTGCGTATTCCGGTGCGGGTGGATCTGGCGTCGGAATTCAGATACCGTGATCCGATCCTGAACGCCGATGATCTGGTAATTGTTATTTCCCAGTCGGGTGAAACCGCCGACTCACTTGCGGCCCTCCGCCTGGCAAAGGAAAGAGGTGTTTCCACCCTGGGTATTGTCAATGTTGTCGGATCTTCAATCGCAAGAGAAGCAGACCATGTATTCTATACCCTGGCAGGACCGGAAATCGCTGTCGCGACGACAAAGGCATATTCCGCACAGCTGGCGGTCATGTATGGCCTGGCAGTCCAGTTCGCAAAGGTCAGGGGACAGATTGACGAGGAAACATATGCGCAGCTGATCGCGGAAATGGAAACACTGCCGAAGAAAATGGAAAGAGTCCTGGAGGACAAGGAAAGAATCCAGTGGTTTGCGGCAAAGTATTCCAATGCCAAAGATATGTTCTTCATCGGCCGCGGCATCGATTATGCGATTTCGATGGAAGGCTCACTGAAGATGAAGGAAATCTCCTATGTCCATTCCGAGGCATACGCAGCCGGAGAACTGAAACACGGAACGATTTCCCTGGTGGAAGACGGAACACTGGTTGTCGGTGTCTGCACCCAGAACAGTCTCTATGAGAAGACAAGATCGAATATGGCGGAAGTCAAAACCAGAGGCGCGTATCTGATGGGCCTGACGTCCTACGGAAACTATGCCATTGAGGATACAGCAGACTTCACGGTCTACATTCCCCGTACAAGCGAATACTTCGCGACGACACTGGCAATTATTCCGCTGCAGCTGCTGGGATATTATCTCTCGGTGGCAAGAGGCCTGAATGTGGACAAGCCGCGCAACCTGGCGAAATCGGTCACAGTCGAATAAACAAAAACATCTATTTATATAATAGGAAGCCGGATGCCTGCTGAGGGTATCCGGCTTTTGTTAACGGTATCATGAGTGCATGACATAATGGAAACGGTTACAGAAATATAACATGCGTGCATGTTTTAGAGCGGGTGAAAAAATAATGGAAAAAAATAATTATTTTTTTTGGAAAATGTGTTGACAGTGTTTTGTTTGGATGGTATTATCTCAAAGCACGCTCGGTGAGGGCGATGCAGAAGATCTTTGAAAACTGAATAGGAAAAGACACATTACAAACGTCAAGAAGTTTATGTAAGAAAGCGGGGCGAAAGAGTCTCGCAAAAAATAATGAGCAAATCAAATGAAGAGTTTGATCCTGGCTCAGGATAAACGCTGGCGGCGTGCCTAATACATGCAAGTCGATCGCT
>CACYXJ010000014.1 GCA_902778375.1 uncultured Erysipelotrichaceae bacterium | reverse complement strand
GCAGTCAGGGAAAACACCATCACATATGAGGAAATGTATGCTGACAGCCCGGAATACCAGGTGATCGTCAACGCGACACCTGTCGGTCTTTATCCGGAATGTGACAGCATACCGGTTGATCTTTCAAAATTCGAAAACCTGGAAGCGGTTGTCGATATCATTGCCAATCCGCTGCGTACTCATCTTCTTTTTGAAGCGAAATGCCGGTCGCTGAAAACAGCGGGCGGCCTGGAAATGCTGGTGGCGCAGGCATGGCACGCAGATCTTCTGTACACCGGAAAACAGCTGGATCCTTCGCTGATGAAAGACTGTCTGGATATGCTGTACAGAGACCGCCGCAGCATTGTGCTGATTGGTATGCCGACATCCGGCAAGACGACAGTTTCCGCACTGCTGGCGGAAGAATGCGGCAGGGACGTCATCGAGATGGACGACGAAATCGTCGAAATCCTCGGAACGTCCATCAAGGAATGCTTCGCGGATAAAGGGGAAGCATATTTCCGCTGGCTGGAGCAGGATGTCGCAAAGGATCTGCGCAGCGGCGGCAGATTTATCATCTCCTGCGGCGGCGGTGTCATAAAGACAAAGGAAGCGATGCGTTTCCTTTCCGAAAACAGTATCGTTGTCTGGCTCAAGCGCGGCATCGAACAGCTGTTCCCGACCGACTCAAGACCGCTTTCCGACAATAACGACGCCCTGCAAAGACTGTATGCGGAAAGAGAACCGCTGTATGAACTGTACAGCGATGTTACTGCCGACAATACCGGATCACTGGCGGACACCGTCAGGGAGATCATGTTCAAGACCGGTGAGGAAGAGGTTCGAAGATGAAGACCGCGGTTTCCAGAGGAACACCGGTGCATACTGCGGTTCAGATCCCTGCCAGCAAATCACTGTCGCACCGGGCTCTGATCACAGCCGCCCTGGCATCAGGTACTTCGCGGATCATCGCAGCTGCTGACAACCAGGATATCCAGGCAACACTCAGATGCATCAAAGCGTTCGGCGCATCTGTGGAAACAGATGGCGGCGACCTGCTGGTCAAAGGTACCGGCGGCAGAATCCTGTATGACGGATCGCTGATCGACTGCGGCGAATCCGGCAGCACGCTGCGCTTTATGATTCCGCTGTTTTCCCTGTGCGGACAGGATGTCCGCTTTACCGGCAGCAAAAGACTCATGGAACGGCCGCAGGATGTCTACCGCGACATATTTGCATCGCAGTCACTGCGTTTTGAAAAAGAAAAGGACATTCTGCATGTGCAGGGTCCGCTTCATCCGGGTGTCTACGATATACGCGGCGATATCTCCTCGCAGTTTATCAGCGGTCTTCTTTTCGCGCTGCCGCTTCTGGATGGCGACAGCCTGATCAGGATCCGGCCGCCGTTTGAATCCAGGTCCTATGTGTCATTGACACTATCCGCATTGCAGAATGCCGGTGTCGGAATACAGGAAGATGACATGCGGTATGGCATCAGGGGAGGGCAGTCTTACCGGCCGTTTTCCTCGATGGTGGAAGGTGATGCCTCCCAGGCTGCGTTCTTCATTGCTCTTGCCATGCTCAGGAAAGTACCGCTGGATATATTGAATATGAACCATGACTCCCGGCAGGGAGATATGGCGATGCTGGAAATTGCCCGTTGCTTCGGTGCTGAAATTGAAGAAATCCCGGGTGGATGCCGCATCATTCCCCGGGAACTGAAAGCTGTCAGGACTGATCTTTCCGACTGTCCCGATCTGGGACCGGTGCTGTTTGCCCTGGCGGCCCGGGCAGAGGGTACTTCCGTCTTTACCGGCTGCCGGCGTCTTCGCATCAAGGAAAGCGACCGCATCGGAGCGATGAAGGAGGAACTGGCAAAGACAGGTATCCGCATGCAAGCGGATGAGGATACGGTCACCGTCGAAGGCGGTGTCCCGCATGGTGCGGAATTATACGGTCATAACGACCACCGCATCGTCATGGCCATGAGCGTGCTGGCGGCTTCGATGGAAGAGCCGGCAGTGATCGACGGCAGCGAGGCCGTCGCCAAGAGTTATCCGGATTTCTTCCGTGACCTTGAAAGAACAGGAGCGAAAACAGAATGATTACAAAAGAAACAAAAATCACAATTGTCGGTCTTGGTCTTCTCGGCGGCAGTTATGCCCAGGGCCTCAGCAATGCTGGATATACGGTATATGGCATCGATATCGATCCGGAGGCTGTCAGCTTCGCAAAGGAAAAAGGATGGATCGCCGGCGGTAGTAATGATCCGGCATCTGTCAGAGACAGCGAAATCGTCATTTTTGCCCTCTATCCCAAAACGTTTGTCGAATGGATATGCCGGTATCAGGATCTTCTTCCGGCCGGATGCATCATCACCGACGTGACCGGTGTCAAACGCAATGTCATTGCCGGAATCAATGCCATGCTGCGGCCTGATGTCGAATACATAGCCGCCCATCCGATGGCCGGCAGGGAGTTCAAGGGCATTCAGTATGCCGACTGTTCCAGATTCCGTCAGGCGAATTACATTATTGTCGCAACCAAAGACAACACGGAGAAGGCCATTGATGCGGCCCGTGAGATCGCCGAAATCCTGCAGTTCCGCTATATCGGCGAACTCACACCGGAAGACCATGACAGAATGATCGGCTTCCTTTCCCAGCTGACCCATGTCATTGCCGTGTCACTGATGAATGTCAGCGACAATCCCGATCTTGTGAAATATACCGGCGACAGTTTCCGGGACCTGACCCGTATCGCCAATATCAACGCCGATCTCTGGCCGGAACTTTTTATCGAAAACAAGGATTACCTGATGAAGGAAATCGATCTGTTCATGGATGAACTGGCACAGTTCCGTCAGATGATCGATGACGAAAACGTCGAAGGTATGAAGGAAAAAATGATCATATCAACGGAGCGCCGCAAAGCCTTTGACAGATAGCAGCCGGTTTCGTGCTAAAATAAGAATCGTTTATGAAGAAGAAAGAATGGCTGATCATTATCCTGCTTGCCGTACTTGCCCTGGGCTGGATCGGATTCAGAAGACTGGGCAATACCGGCAGCGCAATTGCCGATCCCGATGCGGGTGTCGAAGTGCCTGATAAGGAAGCGAAGGGGGACTGGATCGCGGTCGTACACAGGAACCGCATCATTCTCTGCTTTGATTCCGGTGTCGATGCCGAATATACGGTGGAAGGCAATGTCGGGGAAATGATCATCGAAGTAAAAGACAGAAAATGGCATGTCAGAGAAGTTGAATGCTATGACTATACATGCAAGAACATGGGATGGGCAGACAGGGACTATCTTTTTCCGATCATCTGTCTTCCGAATGATCTTGTGATCATCGATGCCGCCACAGCGCAGAACATGATCGGGGAGTCAGGAAAATGAGTATCGATAAAACCAGACATTTTGTCTATCTGGCTCTGCTTTCCGCCATGGCGATTGTGCTCAGCATCATCGAATCGATCTATATCGGACCGGTCTTCTACATGTGCCGTCTCGGTCTTGCCAATATCATTGCCCTGGTTACCGTGAAAATCATGGGTGTGAAGGAAATGATCATCGTCAACACGATGCGGGTCGTGATATCGACACTGATGCGCGGCATGATCTTCTCGAGCACGTTCTGGATCTCGCTTGGCGGTGTCGTGCTTTCCAGTATCGCTCTGATCCTGATGGACAAACTCAAGTCGTCGCTGATGTTCACTTCCATTATCTGCGCCATCGCACATTCCGTCGGCCAGGTCATAGTCGTCTGCCTGTTCTACATGCAGGCGGGTGTGGCGGCAATTCTGCCGTATCTGCTGCTCGGGTCAATCCCGATGGGAATTCTGACCGGAATCACCGCCCAACTGGTACTGTCGCGGATCAGGCCGCTGAAGAAAAACAAAATATGAAAAGAAAAGGGAAGGATCATTCGGATGATCCTTCCTTTTTACGCTGTTCTCTTTTCCATGCTTCGATCTGTTCCTTATGTTCACGTACTCTTTTTTCCACACCCTGGTCGGAGGGAATGTAATACTTTTTGTCCTTCAGGGAATCCGGCAGACACTGCATGGCGGTAATATGACCTTCATAATCATGGGCATACATGTAATCTTTTCCGTAACCGAGATCCTTCATCAGCCGGGTAGGGGCGTTGCGGATCTGCAGCGGGACCGGTTCGTCAAGCATGTTTCTGGCATCTTCGGCCGCACTCATATAGGCGGCTTCCAGCGAGTTGGATTTCGGTGCCAGGGAGCAGAATACCACCGCATGTGTCAGGTGAACGTTGCACTCCGGCATGCCGAGGTATGTACACGCCTGATAGGCGGCGATTGCGATCTGCAGAGCCCGGCTGTCAGCCATGCCGATATCTTCCGAGGCAAAGCGGACCACACGTCTTGCGACATAGAGCGGATCTTCACCGGCTTCCAGCATTCTTGCCAACCAGTATACCGCCGCGTCGGCATCGGAATTGCGCATCGATTTGTGCAGGGCACTGATCAGGTTGTAATGTTCCTCACCGTCCTTGTCATACAGCAGTGATTTGCCGGCAATGCACTGTTCGATTACTTCCCGTGTCACAAGCGAATGGACAGCATCGCCCTGGCCGTTGAGAACTGCCAGTTCCAATGTATTCAGGGCGGTGCGGGCGTCGCCGTTGGCGTAGTTGGCAATCAGATACAGCAGGTCATCATCTATTTCGACTTCCCAGGTACCGAAGCCGCGGGGATCCTGCAGAGCTCTTTTCAGCAGGGCTACGATATCTTCCGTGCTCAGCTGTTCCAGGGTAAAGACCTTGCAGCGGGAAAGCAGAGCGTTGTTGATTTCGAATGACGGATTCTCGGTCGTGGCGCCGATCAGAATGATACTGCCGCGTTCTACATACGGCAGAAAGGCATCCTGCTGGGCTTTGTTGAAGCGATGGATTTCATCAACAAAGACAATCGTCTTTTCACCCATGCTGCGGGCGGCTTCAGCCTTACCCATGACTTCCTTGATTTCCCGGATACCGCTGGTAACGGCAGAGAAAATGATAAAGTTCGCTTTCGTGCACCGGGCAATGATGCGGGCAAGCGTTGTTTTACCGACTCCGGGCGGACCCCAGAATATCATTGACTGGACTTCATCGCGGTCGATCATCCGCCGCAGGATCTTACCTTCCGCCAGAAGATGTTTCTGTCCGGCATAGTCGTCCAGGGTTTCCGGACGCATGCGGTCAGCCAGCGGACCGGTGCTGCTTCGGTCGTCAAATAAAGAAGTCTGTTCCATGCCGTACCTCCTTCCGTATTGTACTATAGAAAATACCTGTATGGAAAAAACGAAAAAAATGAATAAAAACGTTGTCTTCAAATCATGTTTATGCTATTATTTCTGAGCACCACTTGGCGCGTTGGTGAAGCGGCTTAACACACCGCCCTTTCACGGCGGCATTCACGGGTTCGAATCCCGTACGCGTCACTTTTTTTGTAGGGGTATCGTACAATGGTAGTACATCGGTCTCCAAAACCGCTGATGGGAGTTCGATTCTCTCTACCCCTGCCATGTAAAAAGGGCAAGTTCCGATATAAAGGTACCTGCTCTTTTTTAGTTTTCCGGAGACTGTGACCGGGAGATAACCTTTGAAATATTTATCTGTATAGGTGTTCTGTCAGACAATGTAGTACTTGTGCTTGTTGGTCAGTGACGGAAAAGCATATACTGAATATATAAGGTATGACAAACCGGCAGAGAAACGGCCGGGAAGACAAACGGGAGGTAATCATGAGTCGTTATGTCAAAACGCTTGATCCGGATCAGATTGAACGGGTGAAAAAAAGAGCTGCCAGACTGGATGAGTCTGCTATGACAGAGAAACTTACGGATGAAATGCTGGAGAAGATTTCCGGTGCCGGCAGTGATGATGATGACCTGGAGATTCATGTCGGCTGGTGTCCGCGCTGCCAGGGCAAGCTGTATGTTGCAATCGAAGACGGAGGGATGCTCTACTTCTGCAAGGACTGTCACTATTATTATTTTGAATATGATCCTTTCGGAGATGACTATTACTGATGTTCAACCCGCAGGGTAATCAATGTGCCGGCGGAAGATGAGAAAAGACAAGTCATCGTAATTAAAACCGCACGGCAATGCACAGCTGTGCGGTTTTATGACCATATGGAAAGATTTGTAAACAAGAAAAGAGGATCATCCTGATACACTGCCGGCTTAAACAACCATGCAGATTCGTATTCCGCTGTCGGACAATATCAGGAAACGGCGAGACGCTTCAGGAATGTTGAAAACTTCCTGTTGAATCATGAATCCTGGGTGGTATGATACAATGCTGTTGAAAAAACAGCGAAAACAAAATCTACAGAAATCAGACAGGAAAACAACGTCAGGAGGAGGAAAAAATGATGAGAATCAATTCTATTAATGTTCTCGATGATGATGCAATGGAAAATGTATCGGGCGGAACAGAAAGACAGACCAGGGAATTGTTCGATTATGTATTTAATCATGACCCGGCTGCCTGGACACAAATCGCGTCAAGTCCATACCCGACATGGATGCTGATGAGATATCTGAATGACAAAGGTGTACCGATTGTCGGGTTCTGTGAGAATGATCATGGCGAGAACGAGTATGTCTTTGGTGACCGCAACACGGACAATATCATGACTGGAACGCCTGCCTCCCACGAAGAGGTCATGGCGCTGATGCGGGAAAAAATCGTCTGAGCAGGTACAGACAGTCTCTGAAAAGGGACTGTTTTTTTTGTGCAGGGCTGTTTTTCGCCCGGGGGGGGGGTATACATGAATGCGTCATCAAAAGGATAAACTGCGCTGTATGATATACTTTTTCTGCAGGATACAAATACATCAACAGGAAACCGGATAATGGATGATCACCTTAAGAACGTTCCCTGAAAGTCAGAAAAAGGAGAGTATGAAAATGATCAAAGTATATGGAAGTGTAAAATGTCCCTACTGCCTGGTTTTGAAGGAAAACCTTGAGCGAAATCAGGTCGCATTCGAGTTTGTCGAGATTCTTGAGAGTCTGGGCAATCTCGGCAGTTTCCTGGCAATCCGTGACAGAGAGCCTGTTTTTGACCATCTGAAGGCAGTCAATGACATCGGTCTGCCGGCACTGGTCGAAGAAAACGGCAAGGTCTGGACTGACTGGGAAAGCTGGCTCAGGGAAAACAATTATGAGATCTTTATCCCCGAAGCATCTGTCGGCCAGAGCTGCGGTCTTGACCGCAAGGGGTGCTGAATCAAAACAGTAATAATCCTTTCCGAAAGAAGGCAGTCCTGTTATCGTCCGGGACTGCCTTTGATCATGTCTCATATAGCCCCGGGTGGGCTTTTTTCCTGTGAAATGATATAATAAATCATCAATGAAAGAGAGATTGCATCACATATGAAACCACCGGTCAGGACAAGCATGTCTGACTTTATAAAAACAACAATGGGATCACAGTTCGTGATTCCGGTATATCAGAGAAACTATACGTGGAATCCGGAAAAGGAAACGTATCGTTTTATGAACGACCTGCAGGACCTTCTGGAAGGACGCACCGCGAATCATTTTCTCGGCATTATCATCTATCTGGAATCCAAGATCTCGGCAATGTTCCAGCAGCTGCAGATCGTGGACGGCCAGCAGCGTCTGACGACCTGTTTCATTTTCCTGCTGGCTCTCAAGAGGGTGGCGGAAGAGAAAAAGGACAAGGTCGTTGCCGGAATGATCGACGATTATTATCTGTACAACCGTCATTCCGACAGCAATGCCGCACTGCGGCTGAAACCGGCAGTATCCACCGACGATGTCTATGCCCGTCTGGTCTACGGAAACGTCCGCGATCTTTCCCGCAAGGAAAAGGAATCCGGCGTCTACCGCAACTATGACTACATCCATAAACGCATCACCGAACTCTCCCGCAAGCACAGTCTTCTGGAACTTCTGGACTGTCTCAACCGGGTCGATATCCTGGCTTTCCCGCTTGCCGAAACGGACAATGCCCAGCAGATCTTCGAGTCCATCAACTCGACCGGCGCGCCGCTGACATCAGCCGACCTGATCCGCAACTACGTGCTGATGAATCATACCGATGAGGTACAGGAACGCTACTATCAGATGTACTGGGAACCGCTGGAGACGTATTATCCCGAATCCCGCCGTCTGGAAGAGTTCTTCCGTTTCTATCTTGCCGTCAAGACATTCGACCTGCTTAACCGCCGGGATGTCTATGAAGGTTTCAAGAACTACTGGAACAGAACGGAAAAAGACACTGAAAGCATGCTGCAGGAGATCAACCGCTACTGCCGCTACTATTACGACATATACGAAGGACCGGCGGAAAATCCGGAAATCGAGAAAGCGCTGAATGATTTCCGCCGTACGGAATCCCGCATGCCGGCACCGTTCCTGATGGAGATGTACCGTCTGTATGAAGACGGAATCATCAACGAAAAGACACTGGTCGCCGAAATCCGTCTGATCGACTCATATCTGATCAGAAGGGCGCTCTGCGGCTATGACACAGGTTCTCTGAGCCGCTATTTCCCGACGCTGCTGCGTTCAGTCATGAATGCCTATAAGCGGGACAGCCGGCAGGATATTCTCTCCCTCAGCAAGGTGAACCTGATCACGATGAACCGCGGCAAATCGCAGGCAATGCCGACCGACGACCAGCTGCGCACCCAGCTCAAGGAAATCAATGCCTATTCCCTGATGTGTATCCGGCCGGTGCTGGAGCGTATTGAACACCATGGAGCAACGGCAGCCGTCAAAACCGACGATCTGAATATCGAACACATCATGCCGCAGAATCCCAACAACTGGTGGAAGAAAAACTGCGGGATCGACGACGAGGACGATTATCCGTTCTATGTCAATCTGATCGGCAACCTGACTTTATGCGCGGAATATGACAACTCGCGCATGGGCAACGAGGATTTCGCCTTCAAGAAAAAGGTGCTTTCCAAGACCCTGCATATCCGCATGAATACGGAAATCCTCAAGATGAAGCACTGGAACAAGGACGATATCCTCAGACGCTGCGAAAAGCTGACAGAGGAAATCATCCGCATCTATCCGTATAACGGCGCCAATATGGAGAAGATCAGGAAAACGCAGGTCATCACCGAAGGTGAGGAACAGATTTCCCTGACTGCTCCGACTGTCAACGCCAGGGCGATCAATCACGGCAAAGCCGGTGTGGAAGTGCTTCCCGGATCCACCATGAAGGCATACGGCCCCAAGGAAATGAAAAAGATGCGCACGCTGTTCCTCGATCTGCAGGCCAAGGGCGTACTGCATGAAAACGACAACGGCAAGATTCAGTTTGCCCAGAGCTGGGTATTCTCTTCCCTGAACGAAGCAGCCCAGTTCCTGATGCACAGAGGCGGTGAAAATGCCCAGGCATGGCAGGTCGATCTCAGAGCGGTCGAACCGCAGAAAAAGACACCGCAGAAAAAAACAAAGTCTTCCAGAAAGAAGACTTCGTCAAAGAAGAAAGAAAAACAGAATAAAACCGAAACCAGACGGTTTACTTCCCGCCGCAAAAACATCACGATTCACGAATCCTGATCGCGCAGGGAATACCAGTCGGTATAGGTTCTGAAAGCAGAAGGAACAGCCAGTCCGGCGAGTTCCTTTTTCTTTGCCAGGATATAGTTACCGTCCGGTACGGAAGTGATTTCCGCCACGGTGATTTCATAAGCTTTCATGTGCCATTCCAGATGTGTGAACACGTGCTTCGCATCCGGCAGCGCCTTGACCGTAAGCGGCGTCAGAGACAGCTTCTCAGCCTCGTGCAGGGCTTCTTTGCGGCTCAGATGACCATCATACCCGGGAAACTCGTACAAGCCTGCCAGAAGGCCTTCTGCGGGCCGTTTGCGGAGCAGGAAGGAAGACCCGTCACGGATGACAAGCACGGTTCTTTCTCTGATCTTTCTCTGTTTCAGCGAGCTTCGGAAAGGAATGCTGTCTGTCGTATTTTCCCTTGCGGCAGTACAATTGACGGACCATACACACTGCTGGCAGCGCGGGCTTCCGTTTGGCAGGCATACTGTCTGGCCAAGTTCCATCAGCCCCTGGTTGAACAGGGCGGGATCGATATCTGCTTTGTATATATCGGTTATCATTCCGGTCAGTTCCTGCTTTGTTTTATCTTCCCGGATGTCATCGCGGCAGCCGCTGATCCTGGCGAGAATCCGCAGGACGTTGCCGTCGACTGCCGGATAAGGCAGATGAAAAGCAATCGAGGCGATTGCTCCGGCGGTATACGGTCCGATTCCCGGCAGCTTCAGCAAGGCATTGTAATCAGCTGGAAGTCTGCCATTGTAATCTTCCATCAGGATGCCGGCGCATTTCTTCAGACTGCGGGCCCGGCTGTAGTAGCCAAGCCCTTCCCACAGACGCATCAGCCTGTCGTCGTCACAATTGGCGAGAGATGGGATATCCGGCAGTTCGGAAATGAACTGGACATACTTGTTCCTGACCGCTTCGATACGTGTCTGCTGCAGCATGATCTCGCTGATCCATACATGATAGGGATCGCCGGTATCGCGCCAGGGCAGAGGACGTTTATTGACCGAATACCATTTGCAGAGCTGTCCGGCATCTTCCTGAGTGATCGCTGTTTTTCTCATGTTTCCCATTGTACCGCAAAAGACATGACCATTGTAAAAACTGTCTGAATGGATTATATTGAATGAGCGATGCGGCATTAATTCAATGGCAGAATGTCAGCTTCCCAAGCTGAATACGCGGGTCCGATTCCCGTATGCCGCTCCTGGCCCGTTTACGGGCTTTTTTTTACTGTCTTTCAAAATCTTTGAAAGGACAGACGTTTTTCGTTATGATAGGAATACGTGTTCAGGAGGATTCTTATGGGCAAAACATATGTTTGTTCTGATATACACGCGCACGCCGATGTTCTTCAGGCGGTTCTGGACAGAATGAATGAAGACGACAGACTTTATATGATCGGTGACGCTGTCGACAAGGGACCGGACGGCATGGAAGCGCTGAAGATGCTGATGGATGATCCGCGCTGCGAAATGCTGATTGGAAACCATGATCTGATGATGCTGCAGAACCTGATGTGCGAAGAACACCGCGACGAACTGCCGCAGTCAGTCATCGACGATATCTTTTTCCGCTGGCAGGTGCTGAATTTCGGATGGGCATCCTGGAACGCGTTCCAGGAGGAAAGCGAAAGCGAACAGCAGCGGATCATCGAATACCTGAAGACAAGACCGGTCCTGAAAGTCCTGGAAGTCGGAGGCAGGAAATTCATTCTTGTTCATGCCGCCGTTCCCCGCGACTATGTCTTCGATTCGATCCATGATCTTTCCATGGACGTTCTCACTGATCCGGAATATCCGTTCCTCTATGACTGGAAAAGCGATTTTGTCTGGGGCAGGTTTGTGACCAGGGCAGATGGCTACACGGTCATTGTCGGCCATACACCGGCCCAGTACCGGGGCGAGGAATATATCCGCCAGAAGGGTGACTACTGGTTCGATATCGACTGCGGGCTGGCCTACAATGAGGATTCTTCCAAACTCGCGCTTCTGAGACTCGACGATATGAATCTGGAATATATCCCGATCATGCGGAGAGCCGACTTCAGCGACAGACGGTAAAAAAAGGAACTGACAGCAGATGCTGCCGGTTCCTTTTCGTATTTATTCGCAGAGAGCAATGAATTCGTCGATTTCATCGGCCAGGATCTGCAGCGAGGAACGCCAGAATTCCTTGTCTCTCAGATCGATTCCGGCGACTTCCGCCGCACCTTCGACCGTGGTCGTGCCGGTTGCCTTGAGAAGTTTCTTGTAGAGCGGAACGAAGGAAGGTCCGTCCTTCAGATATTTCGCATAGAGACCTCTGGCAAACAGACCGCCGAAGGCATATGGGAAATTGTAGAAACTCAGACTGCCGCTGTAATAGTGGCTCTTGCATGCCCACATGTAAGGATGCAGGAAGTTATGGTCAAGACCGTTTCCGTAAGCTTTCTTCTGGGCTTCAAGCATCAGATCGCACAGCTGGTCGGCAAACAGGAATTCGTTTTCCCGGTTTTCGAATACGGATGTCTCGAACAGATAGCGGGAATAGATGTCGCAGATGATCTGGTTGGCATCCATCAGCTGGTTTTCGATCAGTGCCCGTTTGACGATTGGATCTGTTTCCTTGGCGATTGCCGCGTTCATGGCGACAACTTCGTTGAAGGTGGAAGCAGTTTCTGCCACCGGCATCGAAACATCCATGTTCAGCAGGCTGTTGTCGCGCAGGCAGTGGTTATGGAAGGCGTGGCCGAGTTCATGGGCGAGAGTCACGACATCGCCGAGCGTACCGCCGAAATTGGTCAGGACACGGCTTTCCTTCAGGGCTGTGACCGGCATGCAGAAGGCACCGCCGACCTTGCCGTCATGCGGATAGAAATCGATCCATGCCTCGTCGAAGGCACGGGCGATCATGTCGGTCTCTTCCTGGTCAAACGTCGAGAAAAGGGAAACCAGATATTCTTTCGCGTCTTCCGTGGTATATACGGCGCTGTTTCCTTCCAGCGGAGCGAACATTTCATAGAAAGGCAGACCGTTGTCATAACCGAGCAGTCTTCCTTTTGCCCGCATGTATTCCCAGAACTTCGGCAGGTATTCCTCCATGGCCGAAAGCAGGGCGTCCAGCGTTTCCCGCTTCATATGGGCATTCTTCAATGTTTCATCGAGCGGTGATTCGTAGCCGCGCAGCTGGCAGTGATGAATGACTTCCATCTTGATCGAGTTCAGCGAGAAGGCGATACCGTCCTTGATGCGGTCATATGCCTTCAGTTCTGCTTCATAGGCGGACTTTCTGACAGCGGGATCGGGATCATAAGCCTTGTTGCGGATATCGGAAAGATTGGTGATGCTGCCTTCATATTCGACCGGAACCGTGGATGTGAGATAGCTCTGCAGATCGCTCCAGGCGGTGGAACCGCTGATTTCATACAGGCTGATCACTTTTTCGACTTCCGGGGAAAGAGTGTACTTCGCGTCTTCCTTGATGTTATTCAGGAAGAATTCATGTTCCCTGAGCAGTTCGTCGCTGTCGATTACAGACTGCAGGTCATCCAGACCGGCGATGTACTGCACCAGGGCGGTACGCGGTGCGGCCAGGGCCGACAGCTTGCGGAAAATACGGCCGATTGCGGCAGCCGAAGCAGTGTCGGAAGTGTTGACCGACTGCTTCAGATAAGCAAACGAGGTCAGGCTGTCAGTGACAGCGGAAAGTTCCTGGTTAAGCGTAACCGCCTGTTTCAGGACTGCTTTCGGATTGCCTTCAAGATGAGCGGCGAATTCCGCGTAGTCTTTCAGCAGCTGATCGAGCTTTGCTTCGTCGGCTGCGAATCTGGGATCATCATATCCTTTGTAGAGTTTTTCGAGTGACCATTCTTTGTTCATGTTGTTTTTCCTCTTTTGACAGGAATTATACCATGATTGCCTGTGCGGACATGCTTACATCGCCCGCCGGAAGTCAAAAATGAAGATTCTTTGGATGAAACATTTTCTAAATCTGTATATTGACAAAGCGGATGTGATAATATTATTAAGTAATTTACCGTCTTCCATGCAGAAATGCAGAGCGGTTGTTACAGCAATGCAAATTGCTCAGAAAAAGGGAGGTTTGAAATGCTTAATATCACGAAAGATCTTCAGGACAAGAAACTGGTTATTGGCCTGGAAGGAAAACTGGATACGATTACAGCACCTGATTTCGAAAAAGCTGTAAAAGAAAATATCGAAGGCGTCGAAGAACTCGTGTTTGACCTGGAAAAACTGGAATATATCACCAGTGCCGGACTGCGCGTTCTGCTTTCCGCCCAGAAGACAATGAACGAACAGGGGACAATGACTGTGATCAATGTCAATGAAGACATCAATGATGTTTTCGAAGTAACAGGGTTCGCGGATTTCCTCAATATTGAATAAGGCGAACTTCAGACATGAAAATGTCTTTCTTTAAAAATCAGAGCCCCGCACAGGACGCACTGGCGAATGAGCCGGTGCGCTCACTGCTTTTGAAAATGGCCGGCCCGTCGATCGTGGCAATGGTGATGCAGGCGCTCTACAATACCGTGGACTCCATGTATGTTTCCCGCATCAGCAGCGGCTCCATGGCCGCGGTCACTCTGGCATATCCTGTGCAGATGATCATGGGTGCGCTGTCGACCGGTATCGGAGTAGGTATCAATTCCAGCATATCGCGCAGTCTCGGCGAGAAGGACCAGAAGAAAGCTGCAGCCGCGGCCGCCAACGGTCTGTCGCTCGGACTTGTGACAGTGGCTGTCATGATTCTCTTCGGCATATTCGGGGCGGAACCGTTCGTCCGGATGTATACAACTGATCCGGAAGTACTTGCGGGCGGCATCATCTATGTCCGCACCATCTGCTTCCTGTCGGTCGGCTCCGTATTTTCCCAGCTGTGTTTCTCGGTCCTGCAGGGATCGGGCAGTATGGTCATCCCGATGCTGTCGCAGATTTCCGGTGGAATCATTGTCATATTCCTGGATCCGGTACTGATCTTCTCGATGAATCTCGGCATACTCGGAGCGGCAATCGCTTCCAGCTGCGCCCAGATCGTATCGATGCTGATCGGCTTGTACGGTATCTTCAAGAAGAATCATGATAACCTGCCGGTTACCTTCCGCGGTTTCCGTCCGGATATCGAGATTATCAAGGATATCATGACCGTCGGCATACCGTCGGCTCTGACCCAGGCGACAACTTCGATCGTTGCCGGCATCATAAACAAGGAAATCGCCGTGTACGGCACCGACGCAGTCACGCTGTACGGTTCCTTCACCAAGCTGAACTCATTTGCCACACTGCCGGTATTCGGTGTGACCCGCGGCATGAATCCGATCCTGGGATTCTGTACCGGCGAGAAAAACAAAGACCGGTTCCTGGAAACCAGAAACTTCGCGATGGTACTGGCCAACGGCTGGACATTCCTGGCTTTCCTGGTATTCCAGCTGGCGCCGGCAACGCTGCTTGCCATGATGAATATAAAAGGGGATCTGGTTCCGGAAGGAATCACGACCTATCGCATGCTGTCCCTGTCACTTATGATCATGGGAAATTCGATCGTCATGACTCAGCTGTTTGCCCCGGTCAAGAAATCATATATTTCCATGATTTCGGCACTGCTGCGGCAGGTCGTCCTGCTGGTGCCGCTGACACTGCTTCTGGGAAATATCTACGGCATTCACGGTATCTGGATCGGCATCATGTGCGCCGATTTCCTGAATTACCTGTTTGTTATCGTCATGAATATATGGCTGCGCAGGAAAGTGCTCAACACCTGGGCGGCATAATACAGAAAGGAAGTATTTATGGCACACAACATCTTACTGACATCACTCTGCACTCCCGGCGAGGATGAGCAGGTACATTATTTCTATGGCAAGAACGGCTACAAGAACATGTACTGCGACGCCATGCTGACAGTGGAAGCCAGCTGCAAATATGTCCTGGCAAAATATCCTGTCGATGAGATCATTACCCTCGGCCGCAAGCTGACATTCGATGAAGGCGACGACGGCAGACTGATCGAGCTCAGGGAAGGGAAGAATTTCTATACCGCTGATATCAGGGATCTTTCCACCTACAGTCTCTTCCGTTACCGTATCGCCCAGTATATCGATGAACTGAAGATCGAACAGCAGGACCTCGGACTGCTGCTGGATGGGGAAGCACAGAAGAAAGTTATCACCTTTATCAGAAGTTACTATAAAAAACACGGCATCCAGGAAACGGACAGCAAATACAACCGTTTCTTTGACAGTCTCACCAAGAATATCGGTCTCTTCAACGAATTCAAGAAAGAACTGGTGCAGGCAGTGCCGGAGGCTGAAAATGACATGGTCCGGTATATGCACTGGATCAAGAACTATCTATACAGCGTTCTGAAGGAAAGCTACAAGCTGGAGATCCTGCCGGATAACGAAAACGTTCAGGTCAGGTTTATTCCGACAAATCTCATGGACGACGGCAAACTGCCGATCGACAACATTCTGCAGCTGGTCAGTGCCATAACCGATAACAGAACAGAACCGATCAACCTGTACGTCGCTCTCAACAGTGACGACATGACCGACAACTTCGTGCTGATGAGTGTTCTTGATATCATTCACACGATGCCGGACAACAATGTCAATATCTGCAATGTATTCACCACTTCGGGCACCCATGACATGCTGGCCGGAGAAATCCGCGACGATACGGAAGGATACGGAATCACCAATCTCAACGCGGCTTTCAGAGCTTTCCTGAAATATGGCAAAGCTGACATGATCATCGATTACTGGGAGCACTGCGGCGAGAAGAACGAAAAGATCGATCTGATGATCTATGCCATGCAGCATATCGATGCCGGTGTTTCTCTCTGTGACGTCAAGGAGATCGAACAGGGCGTGACACAGCTGCGCAAGGTATTTGAAAACGGCATTGATTTTGAGGCGGACAGCTACAACAGCCGGCTGTTCACGGTTCTTGCCCAGGGTATCAGACGCGATTACGGCAGTCTTCTGAAGGGTGAGGAGACCGATCCTTTCGAACTGGCCAGATGGGCATACGAAAAAGGATTCTACCAGCAGGCATTGACACTGATCGAATCCAGAATTCCGGAGACATTTGTCGAAAGAGGCATTTTCTACTATGCTGGCAATGAAGAACAGAAAGCGGAAGCCCTGCGGCACTTTGCCAGATACAGGAACACTCTGAAGCCGTTCGAACTCTGGAAAATCGATGAAGGCCTGGAACACTTCTTTATCAAATCATACAACCGCAGCGATCCTGCAGCCCGCAGCGGCAAGGGCGGCGGTCAGCGCGCCTACGCTGCCTACCGCATAAAGAGCCTCGACAATCCGGATCCTTCGAAGATGATGACCGGATACACGGTCTGCACCGACAGGGAAGCGCTGGAAAACCTGCTGTACGCGTATTATCATATCGGCGAGATCCGCAATATTACAAACCATGCCAGCGTCGATGAAAAAGATGAGCGCCTCATGGTGGATATTGATGACGTAAGCGCCCGTATGGCAACGATCAGAGAAGCGATGGATTATTTCCTGAAGTGCTATGACACAGTCATGGAAAACATGCCTGAGGAGAAACCGCAGGTTGTCAGAATCACGATCGCTGAACTCCGCAACAAGTGCAAGGAAATGAAGAACAACTAAGAGAAAGGTTCTACGGAACCCTTTCTTTTTTTTACAGAATTATGTCAGCACAGCAGTCTGACTGAATATAATAGTAGTAATGGCAGGAGGGAAGGAAATGTTCTGGAAGATACTGAAAATTGAACCGACAGCAGACAGGGGAATCATTCGCACCGCCTACAGGGAACTGCTGTCCGTGACCAATCCGGAAGACAAGCCGGAGGAATTCAAGGCTCTCAGAGAGGCATATGAACAGGCTCTGGCATATGCTGACGAACATGCTTCCGACACAGTGAAAAGCCCGATCGAGCAGTGGCAGGATGACCTGGCACAGCTTTATAACAGCTTTGGCCGCCGCAATGAACTGACGGAGTGGCAGAAGCTTCTGAACCGTGACGTCTGTCTTTCCGTGGACAGCCGGATGGAATGCGAGGATATCCTGATCCGTTTCCTGATGGAAAACTATTTTCTCGCGCATGAGATCTGGGCTTATTTTGACAGTCAGTTCTCCTGGCTGGAAAGACAGGATGAACTGAAACAGACATATCCTGCCGATTTTATTGATTATGTTGTTGTCAACGGCATTCATTTTCCCGATATCCTGCCGATGAAACTGTTTGTGCCCGGTGAGGACGGAGATGTTGCCCATGAATACCTTTCCCTGTATCTGAAAGCGAAAAACAGCGAGGACGACGAAGGCAGGGATGCGGCAATGGCGGAAATGCTGCAGCTTTCCGAGCAGCATCCGTACGGCACTGCCGGCAGTCTGTATGTGCGCTGCATGAGCGGGGACGAGGAGGCTCTGAAGGAACTGTATGATCTGCACAGAAACTATGCGGATAACCTGTATCTCGGACAGACGCTTGCCGATGCGCTTTTCGACCTGAAGAAGATTCCCGAATGCATGGAAGTCCTGGAGGAAATGAAAGCGATCGATGAGAAGAACTTCCGCCGCCGCTGGCTGGAAGCCTGCTGTCTGGCCGAAGAGGACAGGCATCAGGAAGCGGTGAAGATTCTTGACGGCATGCTGCGGGATTCGGCCGGTGACGGCCAGCTGCAGTTTGACATCGATCAGAAGCGGAGTGAATTCAACCATGTCATTATCGAAAAACTGAAGAAGAAACTGGAAGAAGATCCGGCCGATCAGGAATCAATCGTCAACCTGGCATGGGCGTATCTGGAGAATGGTCATAATGAAGAAGCGGACGAACTGGCTGCACGGCTGCCGGATGACTATCATGACCGTTTTGGATACTACAATCTCAAAAGCAGTATCGCCATGAGCATGGACCGCTATGAGGAGGCTGTTCCGCTTCTCGAAAAACTGGCGGAGACAGCGCAGTCATTGCCGGCGGACACGGAGGAAAACATTACCCGCCGCGGCCGCGTGGGAGAAGTCCTGACAAGACTCGGCTACTGCTGCTGTGTCCTGGGACAGACAGAGAAAGCCCGGGAATCATACGAAAAGGCATTGGATGTATCCGCCAGCAGACTGGAACCGCTGCTGCATCTGACGGATCTCAGCATGAATGAAAGAGATTATGAGAAGGTGCTGGAATACTGCCGTCAGATGGTAAAGGAATATCCGGGAAACTATCAGGGATTCCTGATGATGGCATATGCCTATTTCCATTCCCATCATGACCGCGAAGCATATAACGCGGTCGAAAGAGCGCTTGATCTCTGCCGCTCCGATCTGAATGTCTACTGTCTGAAAGCCCGTATCCTGATTCATAACGAAATGGCGGAGAATGCGAAGGAAATCATCGACTTCCTGCTGGATAACGGTCTGCAGGACGATCCGACCGTGATGTTTACGGAAGGTGTCTACAAGGAAGACTGCGAAAAAGACAACGCTGCGGCAGAAGAACTGTATGACAAATCGGCTGCCGTGCTCGGTGACAATATCATCCGCCTGGAATACGGCGCGGAGATGATGTACCGGCTCCTCTGCATCAAGGGCGGCCGTCTTGATCCGTATGAGGAAAACGACAGGGCGGTGCTGATGGAGATTGCCGATAAAGGCCTGCGGTGCAATCCGGAATACTACGGCCTTCTGGATTACAAGGCCTGGCTTCTTGTCCGCGATGGCAAACTGGAAGAAGCTCTTTCCATGTATCTGGATCTCGAAAAGAATCCCTATCACGGTCCGGAAGTGGAATCGCAGATCGGCTATATCTATTATCAGGATCTTGAGCACAGTGCCGACATGTCTCTTGCCTATTACGAGAAAGCACTGGTAGCCGGCGGCAGTATTTCGTGTCATTTCTATGCCGGCATGTGCCTGATGTATATGAACCGGCTGGAAGAAGCCGTGCAGCACTTTATCTATCTGAAGGAAAACAATCCGAACAGTGCCGACGGACCGTTCCGTCTCAGCATCGTCTATGCCATGCAGGGCGAAACAGAAAAGGCCCTGCAGGAGGCGGATGCCGCGATCGAGGTCGTCAGGGACAGGGAAGGTGACCAGTCCATGTATTATGTCCGCAAGGCGACGATCCTGCGGAGACTGCAGAGAAACGATGAAGCGGTTTCTGTCATCAGGGAAGCGATGGACCGCTACGGTTATCCGCACGGCAACCGTATCATCTTTCAGATCTATGCCCATGCCGGCAGACTGAAGGAAGCCGAATCGCATCTCAAGCAGTGGGCTCTTGTTGACAGCACCGACAGCGAACTGTGCGACTGCGGCATTCTCCTGCATCTGTACCGCGGTGACTTTGAAGGCGCCATGCTGGAAAACAGGCTGGTATCCGGCCATCTGCATCCCGACCGGGCACTGGAAGTGGATCATATCATTTCCGAATGCTTCGGAGATTATAAGAAACAGCTGAAGCAACTGCACATATGGCTGAAATACCGGATGGAGCGCGACGGATTCGATATCTCGCGGATCCAGGGAGCCCTGGCGATGTGCTATTACCGGCTCGGCGATTATGAAAATGCCCGTGTGTATGCGGCCACGGCAATGAAGGAAGTCGACAGCAAGCTGGCTGAATTCGAAACCGACAAGCTTCTGTTCATGGCCCGCAAGATCCGTCTGCTTGCCATCCTCGGCAAAAAAGAGGAAGCGGAACAGGCAATCGAGGAATGCAAAAAGCTTCCGTTCTGCCAGTCATGTCCGGAACACACATGCAAGGATGCGGATATCTTCCGGATGGAAGCAGAGGAAATTTTCGGCAATTACGAAAAGGCATATGAGATTGCCTGCGAGGGGCAGAAACTGTATCCTGATGAAGAAGATTTCCTGATTGCCGAACGCAATCTGAAAAAGAAAGTGAAGTGATTTATGCTCATAGGAATCGATCTTGGAACGACGAACAGCCTGGCTGCCTGTTTCCAAAACGGCAAGGTGGAGATCATACCGAACCGGCTGGGCGGAAGTCTTACGCCTTCCGTGGTCAGCGTTGATGAAAACGGTCAGATCCTGGTCGGCGAGACAGCCCGGGAATTCGGATATCTGCATCCCGACCGGATGGCGCGTCTGTTCAAGAGAACGATGGGAACCGATAAGAAATACACACTTGGCGAGATGACATTTTCCTCCGAGGAACTGTCAGCTTTTGTGCTGCGCTCCCTGAAGGAGGATGCTGAAACATATCTCAAGGAGGAAGTCAGTGAAGCAATCATTTCGGTTCCGGCATATTTCAACGACCGTCAGCGGCGGGCGACCAAGCAGGCCGGCGAACTGGCCGGACTGAATGTCAGCCGCATCATCAATGAACCGACAGCTTCCGCCATTGCCTACGGCATCGGTGAAAGCGGCACCAGCGAGTGCTGTATGGTACTTGACCTCGGCGGCGGTACATTCGATGTCACGGTTCTTGAATACTACCGCAATATCATGGAAGTGTATGCGGTCGCCGGCGACAATGTCCTGGGCGGTGAGGATTTCACAATGGTTCTGACCGAGATGTTCCTGAATCGCATTGCGGCGGATCAGAAGATTATGGATCTCAGGACACTGAGCAATATCTACAAGGCTGCCGAGTCATGCAAGAGGGAATTCTCCCGGAAACCGGTATCGCTGATGAGCGCATCGGTCAACGGTATTATTTATGAAGAAAAGTTTTCGCTTTCCGAATACGAGACTGCCTGCCTCGGTCTGCTTGAGAAGCTGCGCAAACCGGTGGAGAAAGCACTCAGAGATGCCCGCATCACACTGAACGATCTGGACCGGATCATTCTCGTCGGCGGGGCGACAAGGCTCCCGCTGGTGAGATCCTATATCCAGCGCATGACAGGCATCTATCCGGAGTATTCCGTCGATCCCGATACGGCGGTTGCCGAAGGCGCGGCACTGTCCTGCGCGATGAAGGAAAGACAGGAGGAGATCCAGGAAGTGATCCTGACTGATGTCTGTCCGTTCACGCTCGGTACGGAAGTGATTTCCGGCAGCGGTGCGTTCATGGAAGAGGGCAGATACCTGCCGATCATCGAACGCAACACGGTCATCCCGGTCAGCCGCAGCCAGACCGTCTGTACCGCCTACGACGACCAGGAATGGGTCAGGGTCAAGGTGCTGCAGGGTGAAAGCCGGATCGCAGCCAACAACCTGAAGATCGGCGAACTGAGTGTCGAAGTGCCGAAAGGACCGCGCGGTCAGGAGGCAATCGAAATCACCTATACCTATGACATCAACTCCCTGCTGGAAGTCGAGGTCAGGGTCGTTTCGACCGGTCTGGAAAAAAAGATCATCATCCAGGATGAGGAGAACCGCATCAGCGATCAGGAAGCCGAGGAGCGCCTGCAGCGGCTGCAGTATCTGAAACAGAATCCGCGCGAGGACGAGGAGAATGTATACGCGCTTCTGAAAACCGAAAGAATCTATGAGGAGGCTTCGGGAAAAGACCGGACTGTCATCGAGGAAGCGGCTGCCTCCTTCGAGGAAACAATGCGCAGCGGCACCCGTCTCGACGTGGCAAAAAAACGCCAGGAACTCCTGGAACTGCTCGATTCCCTGGAAAAGGGGGAGAGCGCCAGGCTGCTGTCCTGAACAACAGATCACAAGCGTCCGCAGGGGCGCTTTTCTGATGGAAAAGACAGTCTGAAAAGCGGCAGAGGTATTCACTTTGAGCCATAAATGATTTATCATTTGGATAGTAGAAAAAGGAGTAGATAATATGAATATTTCACCACTTCAGAAGCTGAGACTTCAGTATGAACCGAAGCTTCCGGGAATGCTGAGAAACGGCATTTCGGAAATCTGCGTCAAGGAAGGCGAAGAGACACAGAGTGTTGCCGACCAGGAGAAGATCAAGGCTCTTTTCCCGAACACATACGGCAAGAAGGAAATCACATTTGCCAAGGGACAGAATACTTCCGAAGCCAAGAAGCAGGTTGTCGGTGTCATTCTCTCCGGCGGCCAGGCTCCGGGCGGACACAACGTAGTCTGCGGCCTGTATGACGCACTGAAAGCAACCAACAGCGAGAACGAACTGTTCGGCTTCAAGAACGGCCCGAGCGGACTGCTGGATGACGATTATCTGGTATTCGACGATGAATACATCGATCAGTTCAGAAACACCGGCGGTTTCGATATCATCGGTTCCGGCAGAACGAAGCTGGAATCCGAGGACCAGTTCGCTGTTGCGGCGGAAGTCTGCAAGAAGCATGGCATTACAGCAATCGTAATCATCGGCGGTGACGACTCCAACACCAACGCTGCGGTTCTGGCAGAATACTTTGCGGCTCACAACACAGGCGTCCAGGTCATCGGCTGCCCGAAGACAATCGACGGCGACCTGAAGAACGAAGACATCGAATGCTCTTTCGGTTTCGACACAGCCACAAAGACATACAGCGAAGTAATCGGCAACATTGAAAGAGATGCCAACTCCGCCAAGAAGTACTGGCACTTCGTCAAGGTCATGGGCCGTTCCGCTTCCCACGTCGCTCTTGAATGCGCACTGGAAACACAGCCGAACGTCTGCCTGATCTCCGAGGAAGTCGCTGCCAAGAAGCAGTCCCTGTCCGAAATCGCCGACTACATTGCCGATTCCGTCAACAAGAGAGCTGACAACGGCATGAACTTCGGCGTCGCGATCATTCCCGAAGGCGTTGTTGAATTCGTTCCGGAATTCAATAAGCTGATCCAGGAAATCAACGAACTGCTCGCCGGCAAGAAGGCTGAGGAATTCAACGCTCTGCCGACATGGGATGACAAGTATGCATTCATCGAAAAGGGCCTGACAAAGGAATCCATGGATGTCTTCAAGATCCTGCCGGTAACGATCCAGCAGCAGCTGTTCCTGGAAAGAGACCCGCATGGAAACGTCCAGGTATCCCTGATCGAATCCGAGAAGCTGTTCTCCGGTCTGGTTGCCGCAAAACTGGCGGAAAGAAAAGCTGCCGGCAAATACAACGGCAAGTTCAGCCCGCTGCATCACTTCTTCGGCTATGAAGGAAGATGCGCATTCCCGTCCAACTTCGACGCTGACTACTGCTATTCCCTGGGCTACAATGCCTTCATGCTGATCCAGTACGGATACAACGGATATCTCTCCAAGATTTCCAACCTGTCCAAGCCGGCTGATGAATGGGTAGCAGGCGGCATGCCGATCACGAAGATGATGAACATGGAAAGAAGACACGGCGAAGACAAGCCGGTCATCAGAAAGGCTCTCGTCGAACTCGAAGGCAAACCGTTCAAGTATTTCGAGGCACACAGAGATGCATGGGCTGTCGAAACAGCTTACACATATCCGGGTGCGATCCAGTACTATGGACCGTCTGAAGTCTGCGATCTGACAACAAGAACTCTGGCTCTTGAAAAAGGCGAATAATTAATCAGCTCCACGAACCGGTGCAAGGCGCGCCGGTTCTTTTTTTTATGATCTGCATGATATAATCGGAATAACAGGAAATACAGGAATAACAATATGAAAAAGACAATACTGAGATTACTGGCGGCTGTATGCGCGTTTGCCCTGTGCGGATGTGTCAGAATGCGTATGAAACTGGACGTGGATTCATCCGGCAAGATAAAAAGCACAATGACATTGCTGCTGCAGGAAGATCTGCTGAATTTCAACGGTGCGAATATGGAAGAACAGATCGATTCCATGATCAGCGAATACCGCAAACAGTATCCGCTTGCTTCAGTCAAAAAGGCTGAGGAAACAGAGGGCGATACGGTATATACCGGTGTTACCGTTTCCGGAATTACCAGTGATGAGGTGAAAGCGGAAGTAGCGGACGGCACGGTCACGCTGCGTTTTCCGGTCGCCGCCCTGACAAATGAACTGGCTTCTTCGGTGATGAGCGGTATGGATTTCAGTTTAAACGATCTGAAGCAGTATGGGGCCCAGGTCACAATCGAGATCAATATGCCTGCTGCAGCTACCAGCAATGTCGGAACAGTAGATGGAAAGCATGTATTCATTGACGTGCTGGATCTTCCGGCGGGAACCGATGAAATCGTTGTCAGCAGTAAGGCGGGTCTGCCGCTTTCCACGCTTCTTCTGATCGCCGGCGGTGTCCTGATTGCTGCCGGCGGCGGTTACTGGATGCTGCAGAAAAAGAATGAAACAACGGAGGAAATGTGAGCAGGGTACTGATTCTTCATACCGGCGGAACGATCGGCATGACGAAAACTGAAAAGGGTTATCAGCCGGACGGAGCATATTTCCGCCAGGCAATCTTTCATATGGATTCCCTGAAGGCGGAAGGAATGCCGGAATGGGATTTTATGGAAACAGACCCGCTTCTTGATTCCAGCCGCATGGCAGTGGCGGAATGGAACATGATCGGCCAGCTGATTTCCGACAATTATGAGAAGTACAGCGGCTTCGTGATCCTGCACGGAACCGATACCATGGCGTATACCGCCTCGGCACTTTCATTCATGCTGAAAGGGCTGCGCAAACCGGTGATCCTGACCGGTTCGCAGATTCCGCTCTGTGAGACACGCAGCGACGGAAGGGACAACCTGATCACTTCCCTGATCATTGCCGGCGAGGCGATCGTCCGGGAAGTCTGCATCTATTTTGGCGGTCATCTGCTGCGCGGCAACCGGGCGACGAAGTTCTCGGCAGACGGAATGCAGGCATTTATCTCACCCAATTACCCTGATCTGGCAACTGCCGGAATCGCGATCCGCTATCATAAATCCGTATTACGGGAACCGCCGGAAGAGGAGTTTGAATGTCAGCCGTTCAAAAACATTCCGATCGGTATCCTGAAGGTCTTCCCGGGTATCCGCTTCCCGCTGTTTGCCAGTGTCGTCTGCAGCAAACTGCAGGGAATCGTTCTGGAAACGTTCGGATCGGGAAATCTGCCGGATGATGAAGGAGCGTTGCTGCCGATGCTGGAAGAAGCGACCGGCAACGGCGCGGTCGTTGTCGTCTGTTCGCAGTGTCCGCAGGCGACCGTTGACATGCAGGCTTATGAAGCCGGATCGGTGCTGCGGCAGGCAGGAGCCCTCAGCGGCAGCGACATGACCAGCGAAGCGGCCGTCACGAAGCTGTATTATCTCTTCAGCACCTGCAGGGATGTCAAAGAGGTGAAGTATTACATGGAAAAGAACATCCGCGGCGAACTGACATAGAACAGGGATTGCATTTGCGGCAATAAGATATATTATAAAGAGCTGGGAGAAATCCCGGCAGGAGGTAAAGAAATGAAGAAGAGTTTAACCGTACTGGCAGCTGCCGCAATGGCAGGAACACTGATCCTCGGCGGCTGCGCAAAACCGGAGGCTGTGGAAGCTGAAAAACCGGAAACGGCAGAAGATACAGTTCTCGGCGGCTGGACACCGTATACAGAATATGTACAGCTTCTGGACGAGAATGACAAAGTCCTGTTTGAAGAAGCCATGGAAGGTCTGGTAGGTGTCAAATACACACCGGTGCAGCTTCTGGCAACACAGGTTGTCTCCGGCACGAATTACGCATTCCTGGCATCGGCCGAGAATGTTTCGACCGAGGCTGACAAAGGCTTTGCCATTGTGACCATCTACAAGAATCTGGAAGGCAAAACAGAAGTTCTGGCAATCAACCGGATTGACATCGCTGACGTGAAGACTCTGGACAATGTCAATGACCCGAATGTTGTCGGCGGCTGGACATGCACCGACATCGGCAAGGTCGCAGGCATCAGCGCCGAAGGCGAAGCCGCGATTTCCAAGGCTCTGGAAGGCTTTACAGGCGTCAATCTGAAGCCGGTCGTGCTGCTCGGAACACAGCTTGTATCCGGTACGAACTACATGTTCCTGTGCCGCGGCAATACTGTTACCGAAAACCCTGTCACTTCCCTGTATGTGACAGTTGTCTATGAAGATCTGGAAGGCAACTGCACGATCACCGACAACAAGGTATTCGATCTGAACACCTACGTAACACCTGCTGAATAGACAAAAAAAGGATCTTCCATAGTGAAGATCTTTTTTTGTGCAAAGGAAAAGGGGCACCGGAGTGCCCCTTTAATGGTGGAATCAGTCGTTGAATCCTTCTCTTGCCGCATATGTCGTATGCAGCAGTTCATGTGCCTTGTGAGAGTTCGGTTCGCCGAGGAACTTTTCATACAGTTCAGCGATCTGCGGGTTGTTGTGTGACTGACGGACAACCTGTCTTTCGTCTTCGCTGTACAGAGCCTTCGCTCTCTTTTCCTTGTAAGTATCGAGGATGTTGTCATCTTCGTTCGGCAGGAATACCGGTCTTACATACGGCTGGCCGCCGCCGTTGATGCATCCGCCCGGGCAGCCCATGATTTCGATGAAGTGATACTTGGACTTGCCTTCACGGATCTCATCCAGCAGGATCTTCGCGGACTTCATGCCGGAAGCGATTGCCACGTTGACAACAGTGCCGTTGATATCGATGGATGCTTCACGGATACCGGCATCATGACCGCGGACTTCTTCGAATGCGACACGGCCGTATTCACTGCCGGTCAGCTTGAAGTATACGGTACGCAGAGCAGCTTCCATGACACCGCCGGTGACGCCGAAGATAACGGCTGCGCCGGTGTAGTCGCCCATGATGTCGCCGTCCCAGTCTTCATCCGGCAGGCGGTTGAAGATGATACCGGAACGCTTGATCATTCTGGCAAGCTCTCTGGTTGTGATGACAGCGTCAACATCGTCGATGCCGTTGACATTCATCTGTTCTCTCTGTCTTTCAAACTTCTTGGCTACACACGGCATGACAGATACAACGAAGACATCCTTCGGATCATAGCCTTTCTGTTCAGCCCAGTAGGATTTGATGATGGCGCCCTGCATCTGGTGCGGGGACTTGCAGCTGGAGAGGTGATCCAGCAGATCGCCGTAGTTGTATTCGGCATAGTTGATCCAGCCCGGAGAGCAGGATGTGATCATCGGCAGAACGCCGCCTTCTGTCAGACGGTGGAGAAGTTCTGTTCCTTCTTCCATGATCGTCAGGTCAGCGCCGAAGTTGACATCGTAGACTCTCTCGAAGCCAAGACGTCTCATGGCGGCGATCATCTTGCCGGTTACCGGTGTTCCGACCGGATAGCCGAATTCCTCGCCGAGGGCGGCACGGACAGCCGGAGCAGCCTGAATGACAACATGCTTGCCTGCTTTGAGGGCAGCGTCGACCTTGTCGATTTCGCTGTGTTCCATCAATGCACCGGTCGGGCAGACGTTGACGCACTGTCCGCACTGGATGCACGGTGAATCATTGAAGCCTCTGTTTTCAGCCGGGGAAACGAATGTACGGAAGCCGCGGTTTTCGAAGCCGAGGATACCCATGCCGTGAGCATTGGAGCATCTGGCGATGCATCTTCCGCACAGAATGCACTTGGATGTGTCTCTGATCAGACCCGGTGCCAGTTCGTCGAGATATGTGTCGGAATGAACACCGGCGAAGGCACCTTCGCGGGCGCCTGTGAGAGTGGCGACATGCAGCAGTTCGCACTTGCCGTTCTTGTCGCACTGCTGGCAGTTCTGGTTATGGTTGGACAGAAGGAGTTCAACACTTCTTCTTCTGGCCTCGGTGGCTTTCGGTGTGGAAATACGTACTTCCATGCCTTCGTTTACCGGATAGACACAGCTTGCGACCAGACCTCTCGCACCGGTTGCCTCAACGAGACAGACACGGCAGGAACCCTGATTGCATTCGCCGTGGTTGAACGCGCACAGAGAAGGGATCTCATAACCGCAGGCTTTCGCTGCTTCCAGAATCGTCAGGCCTTCTTCAACCTGATAAGGTACACCTTCAATCTTAATATTTACTAAAGTCATGAATATACCTCCTATCTCTTCTCAATCGCGCCGAACTTACATGTGGAGATACATGCTCCGCACTTGACGCACTTGGAAACGTCGATCGACATCGATGCCAGTTTGTGGTTCGGAGCAATGTAGTCGGTTCTGCTGATGGCGTCTGCCGGGCAGCCCTTTGCACACATACCGCAGCCGATGCACTTGTCGGGATCGATATGGTATTCCATCAGTTTCTTACATACGTGCGCCGGGCACTTCTTGTCGACGATATGAGCGATATATTCATCGCGGAAATGCTTGATCGTGGAGTTGATCGGGTTGGCTGCAGTCTGACCCAGAGCGCAGAGGGAGTTGGTCTGAACGGTCTGGCTGAGCTCTTCGAGTTCTTCCAGGTCTTCCATTGTTCCCTTGCCTTCGGTGATGCGGGTCAGGACTTCCAGCATTCTCTTTGTGCCGATACGGCACGGCGTGCACTTGCCGCAGGATTCATCGCAGATGAATTCCATGTAGAACTTGGCAACGTCAACCATACAGTTGTCTTCATCCATGACGATGGCGCCGCCGCTTCCCATCATGGAGCCTTTGGCTACCAGGTTGTCGAAGTCGATCGGTTCATCGAGGAATTCTTCTGTCAGACAGCCGCCGGACGGACCGCCGGTCTGAATGGCCTTGAACTTCTTGCCGTTGGGGATGCCACCGCCGATGTCGTAGATCAGTTCTCTCAGGGTCGTTCCCATCGGAACTTCGACCAGACCGACATTGTTGACCTTGCCGCCCAGTGCGAATACTTTCGTGCCCTTGGACTTTTCGGTGCCGACTTTGGCGAATTCTTCCCAGCCGTTTCTCAGAATGAACGGAACACATGCCAGTGTTTCAACGTTGTTGACGCAGGTCGGCTTGCCCCACAGACCCTTGACTGCCGGGAACGGCGGACGGGGACGCGGCATGCCGCGCTTGCCTTCGATGGAATTCAGCAGGGCTGTTTCCTCACCGCAGACGAACGCACCTGCACCAAGTCTCAGGTGGCAGTGGAAACTGAAATCCGTACCGAGGATGTTGTCACCCAGAAGACCCTGTTCTTCGGCCTGCTTGATTGCGTTGCGCAGACGTCTGACAGCGATCGGATATTCAGCACGTACATAGAAGTAACCCTGGCTTGCGCCGTAGGCATAACCGGCAATGACCATACCTTCGACAACAGCCAGCGGGTTTCCTTCCAGAATGGAACGGTCCATGAATGCGCCCGGGTCGCCTTCGTCACCGTTGCAGACCACGTATTTCTGGTCGGCATCGACATTGTAGGCGAACTGCCATTTGCGGCCGGTCGGGAATCCGCCGCCGCCGCGGCCGCGCAGACCGGACTTGGTAACTTCGTCGATGACTTCCTGAGGAGTCATTGTCAGAGCTCTCTTGAGACCCTGGAAGCCGCCCATGCCGAGCGCTTCGTTGATATCCTCGGGATTGATGACGCCGCAGCCGTACAGTGCGACACGGCGCTGCTTTTTGTAGAAGTTGATGTCATCCTGTTTGGAGACCTTTTCCTTTGTGACCGGGTCGACATACAGCAGTCTTTCGACGACGGTATCGTTCATGATGTCGGTTTCGACGATTTCCTCGACATCATCGATCTTGACCAGACGATACAGTGTATCTTCCGGATAGATCTTTACGAACGGACCCTGGGAGCAGAACCCGAAACAGCCGACGATGTTGACAGTAGCTCTGTCCGCAACACCTTTCTCAGCCAGTACTTCTTCAAACTTTTCCTTGATCTTGTCGGAATGGGAGGACAGACAGCCGGTACCGCCGCAAAGAACGATGTGGCGCTTTCCGTCTGTGCCCTGGATCTTACTGTCAAGCGCAGCTGAGAGCTCGGAGATTCTGTCGTTCAATGCTTCAACTGTTGCAATCATGCGGCAGCCTCCTTTGCCTTGTATTCGTTAATAATAGCCGGTACTTTGTCTACACTCATCTTCGGATAGACTGTGCCGTTGATGCTGACAGCCGGTGCGATGCCGCAGGCACCGATGCAGCGGAGTGCATCGAGTGTGAACAGGCCGTCAGATGAAGTTTCTCCGGGTTTGATTTTCAGGATCTCTGAAAATTTGTCGATGACCTGCTGTGCACCTTTGACATAGCAGGCTGTTCCCAAGCAGCATCCGATAACATACTTTCCCTTCGGAGTCAGGGAGAAGAATGAATAGAATGTGACAACACCATAGATTTCAGCAACTGAAATACCGGTTTTTTTGGAAACCAGTTCCTGAACTTCCAGCGGAATGTAGCCATACTCATTCTGAATGTCACTTAAGATCATCATGAGCGGTGTCGGTTCGTCGACGTAACGATCGCAGATCTCGTTGATCTTTTCGACACTGCTGGCGCTAAGTTTAACCATACCAAAAACACCCTTTCCTTTGTACATTTATCATACCATATTTGCCAATGGCAGACTGATGTTTTTTAGGGAAAGGGCGGTATTCTGTAGTATCCTTAGAACATATCACAAGACAGGTAAAAAAATGCTGAAAATCAACCAGATCAGATGCGCGGTGGGGGAAAAGCTCAACGCCGGACATATCGCCGCCAAACTGCATTGCAGCACGGCGGATATTATCGCTTATGAAATCGAGAGGGAATCGCTGGATGCCAGAAAAGCGGAACTGTGTTTTTCCTATTCCGTACTGGCGGAAGTCAGAAACGAAGCGAAATATCTGCGCCGCAAGGATGTCAGTGAAGGAAAGAAACACATCTATGAAATTCCCATGGCGGAAAGACAGCCCGAAGAGAGGCCGGTTGTCGCCGGTTTCGGACCGTCGGGCATGTTTGCCGGTCTGGTTCTGGCGGAAAGCGGACTGAAGCCGCTGATTATCGAACGAGGCCGTCCGGTGGAAAAACGCAGCAAGGACGTGCAGGCATATTTTGAAACCGGCATTCCCGATCCCGAGAGCAATGTCCAGTACGGGGAAGGGGGAGCCGGAACGTTTTCCGACGGCAAGCTTACGACCAGGATCAAGGACGAAAGGATCCACAAGGTTCTCGCCGAACTGATCGAAGCCGGTGCCGATCCGGCCATAGCCTATCAGGCAAGGCCGCATCTCGGAACCGACAGGCTGCAGGTCATTGTCAGGAAGATCCGGGAAAAGATCATTGCCCTGGGCGGCGAAGTCCGCTTTGAGACAAGACTGGACGATCTGGAAACAGAAGACGGAAGACTGAAGGCCGTCATTGCCGGCGGTGAAAGGATCCCGGCATCCTTATGCATTCTGTGTCTGGGCCACAGTGCTTCCGACACATATGAAATGCTGGAACGGCGCGGTATCCGCATCATACCCAAGGATTTCGCGGCCGGTGTCAGGGTGGAACATCCCCAGGAACTGATCGACCGCTGCCAGTACGGCAGCTATGCCGGCCATCCCGCTCTTTCCGCGGCCAGTTATTCCCTGACATACCGCTCGTCCTGCGGCCGCGGGGTCTATTCCTTCTGCATGTGTCCGGGCGGCATTGTCATTCCTGCTGCGACCGAGGACAGAAGCCTGGCAGTCAACGGCATGAGCTATTCACAGCGTGACGGGGCGAATGCCAACAGCGCGATCCTGGTCCAGATTCCCAAGGATGACTTCTTTCATGGCAGTGCCCTGGATGGCTTCGCGTTCCAGAAAGAACTGGAAAAAAGAGCCTGGCAGACAGGTGCCATGGCTCCTTCACAGAATATTTCGGATTATCTGAAACATCAGAAGAGCAGTGAATTTGTTCTTCGTTCGACTTATCCGCTCGGTACTGTACCGTTTGATATGCACGGTCTTTTTTCCGAAGAGGCCGGCGGTGCCATGGCGGAAGCGTTCGCGGATTTCAATCACAAGATACCCGGTTTTATTGACTCCGGCATCATGGTCGGTATGGAATCACGCTCCTCTTCGCCGATCCGCGTGCCGCGCACATCCGCGGGCTTTTCGGAAAGTCTTGAAGGACTGTTTCCCTGCGGGGAAGGGGCAGGCTATGCCGGCGGTATCATTTCCAGTGCCGTGGACGGTGTCCGTCAGGCGGAAAAACTGATCAGATATCTGAACTGTTCAGAAAAATGATGTCCTCCTCTTTCAGCCGCAGTGCCTTGCACACGGTCGGAACCGACTTGCGGGGATCGCTGTCGTTGAAGATCAGATAGGCTTCGGAATCATTCAGAAAACGGAAGGTGCAGTATGCGGCGCATTCAGCCAGTACCGCATCTTTTTGTTTTTCATCATCGAAGCGCACCAGGTAGGTGTAGTCTTCGTTGACCAGGGAAGGATCGCTGACGTATGTGTCGAGTGTCCCGCCGCAGAAAGCCGCGTCTTCCAGCCGGAAGGCATAGCGGACATGATGCTTTTGCAGAAAACGGACGGTTTCGGCAAGATATCCGGAGCGGCTTTCGAAAAGGCTGTAGCAGCCGCTGAACACGAATTCCCCGCCGTCGGCACCGAACACGTTGGCTTCGCGGATATGGCGGCGCTTCATGCATGCCCGGCTGCAGTCGCCGTACAGGAAGACCATATTGCCCTGGCGGCGGTATTCCTCCAGGACAGATGCCTGTTTTTCATAATCGTCTGCTGATACACAATAGAGTTTCATGATGACCTCATAAATCAGATTGCAGGAACGAGAACTGCGATTTGTCCCGCATGTTCAGAAGGAATGCTTCAAGCAGTTTTTCGCAGTAATCGAAGTCCCGCATGTCGATCATTTCGACACTCGAATGGGCATAACGGGAAGGAACGGAAATCACACCGGTGGGCACGCCGTCATTTCCCTGATGCAGGGCGCCGGCATCGGTTCCGATTCCGGTGAAGATTTCCAGCTGATAGGGGATGTTGTTTTCTTCCGCGATCTGACGCATGAATGTCCAGACCGCCCTGGATGCCAGCAGCGAGAAATCCATGATCTTGATGCCGGCACCTTTGCCTAAGGCAAGGGTGTCGTCCATCATCGCTTCCGGTGTATCGCTGACTGCCGTCGTGTCGACAGCCAGGGCGACATCCGGTCTGATCGCAGCCGCAGCTGCCGTTGCACCTCTCAGGCCGACTTCCTCCTGGGTGGAGAAGATGCCGATCAGAGTGCCGTGTACCTTTGAAAAATCGGTGTTTTCGATCGCCTTGACCAGTACGGCACAGCCGCAGCGGTCATCGAAGGCATGGCCATAGGCACGGTTGGCGCCGCATCTGGTGAAGACGGTATCCCAGGTGATCTGATCGCCGGCGGACACGCCCATCTCTTTGACTTCTTCAGCATTTTCAGCACCGATGTCGATATACATTTCCCGGTGATTGCGGACCAGAGTGGGATTGTCGAATTTCTGCATGTGGGCGCTGATGGTGCCGATGACGCCGGGGCAGGGACCTTTGCCGCCGTGCACGATGACTTTCTGCGACAGCAGGATCCTGTCGTCGTGGCCGCCGAGTTTTTCAAAGCGGATCAGACCGTTTTTCTCAATCTTCTTGACGATGAATCCGACTTCGTCGGTATGGGCGCTGACCGCCAGCACCGGACCGTCGAAAGCGCCTTTTTTCGTTACGATCAGATCGCCGAGACCGTTGACATAACACTCGTCGGCCTTGTCTTTGAGCCGATCGTAAAGATATCTGATGACAGCGTGTTCCTGGCCGCAGGCGCCGGGGAGTTCAATCAGTTCCTGAATGAGTTTTTCCATAGTTCCTAAATCAGACCGAGATAGCGGAATGCGTTGTACAGTCCGTCAGAATTGACATCATCGGTAATATAGTCAGCGGCAGCCTTGATTTCCGGTCCGCCGTTGCCCATGGCGACGTTGAACGCGCACAGTTCGAACATCGAAAGGTCGATCTTGGCATCACCGAAGGAAATCGTGTCCTTCTGATCGGCGCCGAGATGTTCGAGCAGAAGTTCGATCGCATATTTCTTGGTGATGCCGGCCGGTGCCAGATCGCCGAAGATCGCGGATTCGCCGACACCGCCCCAGGTATGGGCGATCATGTCCGGAAATTCCGTGATGGAATCGAGATGATCCTGGTAGGTGCGCAGAACGAAACTGATCTTGTTGACGTCTTCACGCCAGGCATCTTCGCCGCTGACATAGAAGAATTCCCTCTGGATCCGTTCTCTCTGTTCCTGCAGGCTGGTATTGCCGGTGCCTTTTCCTTCCCGGTAGCGGACATAGGCGTCCGGTCCCTGTTCAAGGAAATTGTCATCGTAATAACGGCCGGAATTGGCTTCCAGGATGAAGCCGATGCCGCGGCTGCGGCACCATTCGGTGACGTGCCTGGTCTGTTCCTTTGTCAGGGAATGATGAAGGAGCACTTTGCCGTCATCTTCCACATAGCCGCCGTTGGCACCGATCATTCCGTCCAGTTCCGGCAGATCACGCTGCAGGATCTCGGCCTTGGAACAGCCGGTGCAGATATACACCTTGTGACCGTTGCGGCGGGCCTGATCCACCGCTCTGCGGGCACTCTCGGGAGTTCTGGTATGATAGTCGATCAATGTGCCGTCGACATCCAGAAATACGATTTTTGTCATGCTTTTACCTCTGATAAAGGTATTGTGACATAAAACCGCAGTGAACAGAAGGAATCTGAACTGACCGGTGCCGTATTTCACTGCGTTATGCCTTCAGGGGATATGTTATAATTAGGAATGATTTTTGAAAGGAGGTTTTCGTTTGTCTGCATATAACCTCAATATCTCGCTTGAGACAATCAAAAATATCACAGTCATGTTTCTGGATATTTTTATCATATGGCTGATTATTTACTATGCCCTGAGGATCATCCGCAACAATGCCCGGACGATCCAGATCTTCAAAGGCATCATGGTGATCATCGTGATTGACGGTCTGGCCAAGGTTCTGGGGCTGAAAACGGTCCAGTATCTGGCGGACATGTTCATCAACTGGGGCCTGCTGGCCATCATCATCATTTTCCAGCCCGAGATCCGCTCGCTGCTGGAAAGAATGGGCAAATCCAATGTCTTCTCGCGAATCACGACCCTGACCGGCAACGAAAGGGAAAACCTGGTTGACAATATCGTCACCGCGGTCATGCTGCTGAGCAAGGACCAGACCGGCGCCCTGATTTCCATCGAGCAGGGACATTCCCTGGAGGATTTCATCCAGACCGGAACCCGTCTGAATTCCGATGTCACAGCCGAACTGCTGACTTCGATCTTCGTCACATCGACACCGCTGCATGACGGTGCCGTCATTATCCAGGGTGACAAGATTGCCTGTGCATCGGCTTATTTCCCGCCGACCAATATGGAACTTCCGTCCCGCTACGGCGCCCGTCACAGAGCCGCCATCGGCATCAGCGAAATTACTGACGCCGTAACGATCGTGGTCAGCGAAGAGACCGGCAATGTATCGATTGCCGAAGCCGGCAAGCTGATCGTCGTCGACCGCGAGGAACTGCGCAATTATCTGCTCAGAGTCATCTGCGGCGAAAATACCGATGTCAGAAACAGCTCCGGCCGCGAAACCTATGGCAATGTCGTGATCGATGACCAGGCCGCAGCCGGCCAGCAGAAGCGGGGCGTGTTCTCCAAACTCGCTGTCCGCCGCCAGGATACAAATGTTTCACCGGTCGTGGAAACAGAGGATGAAGCCGAAAAGGAAGCTGAAAAAGAAGCCAGACTGGCTGAGGAAAACGAAGCGGCTGTGGAAGAGGAAGTGCTTGAAATCCGTCCTGCTCTGAGCGCGGCCGAGATCCACCAGCAGGCAGACCGGGAAGCAGAGAAAGCGGAAATCAAACTGCCGCATAAGAAGCAGAGAGTAAAACCGAGTTATCCGGAACAGCAGAGACGGATGACGCCGGAAGAGGTCAGAGCTGCCCGGGAAGCATCCCTGAAGCGGTTCCGTGTCAATAACGAACCGAAACCGGCAGAGATCGACACAAGCAGTATTGATATCTCACGCATCGTCGGCTTCGACGGCGAACTGGACCGCCAGTTCGACATGGTCGACCAGCTTGCGGATACATCTGCCCATCAGGTCATCTCTGATGAGGAAGGAGGTGACGGCAATGACTGAAAAGAAAAATGATTTTCTCGATGAAAAGGATTCCGGCAGTAAAACCGAACTTGCCAACCGCATCGCCGAGCAGTCACAGAAAGTAGCCAATACCTACCGCAGCATGGAGAGCAGTCTGTTCCGCATCTTCCGTTCCTTCTCGGGTTTCTTCGACAGGATCATCTTCAACCAGAAATACAGCAAGATCGTCGCCCTGGTTCTGGCCATCCTGCTGTATGCCGTTTACAACTACAACACCATGGTCGCGTCCTACACGTCGACTCTGAGATATGCCAGACCGCTGAGCAATGTGCCGGTCACGGCCCGCTACAACACGGATACGTTCGAACTGAGCGGACTGCCGGCGACTGCCAATGTCACGGTTACCGGCGATGCCGGGAATGTCACCAATGCCCTGACATCCGGCGGCAGCGTGATTGCCAATCTCGAAGGTCTGACGGAAGGCCAGCATGAAATCAAGCTGAGCGGCGAGGGATTCGGCGATAATGTCACGGTCGTTGTCGATCCTTCGACGGTGACTGTCACCCTGAAGAAAAAGACGACGAGACAGTTCGATCTGTCCTACGACTTCATCAATCAGACCGGCATGGAGAGCATCTATTCGATCGGCCAGCCGGAATTCGAATACACCAAGATCAATGTCCGTGCCTCCAAGGAGACACTGGATTCGATTGCCTTTGTCAAAGCCCTGATCGACGTCTCCGGCAAAGCCGACAATTTCGAGCAGGATGCCCGGCTGATTGCCTATGACGCCAACGGCTTCCCTGTCCAGGCGGATATCGTGCCGGATACCGTGCATGTCAGAGTGCCGGTCACCTCACCGAACAAGACCGTGCCGATCGAAGTGCAGGTAAGCGGTGAAATACCCGACGGCAAGGCAATTGCCTCGATCACGACCGATCAGCAGTCGGTCACGATCTACGGCAGCGAAACCGTGCTGAGCGGCATCGACAGGGTCATCGTCACCCTTAACGCCGCCAGCATCAGCAAGGATTCGACGATCCTGAGACCGATCGTCCTGCCGACCGGTGTCAACAGTTCGAACATCAACCAGATCACGATGTCGATCACGCTCGGAGAAGGTGTATCCAAGGAAATCACCGGCATTCCGATCAGTTACCGCAACAATGTCAACAACTACAAAGCTTCCCAGCCTGACAACAAGACAACGACGACAGTCACGGTATTCGGCACCAAGGAAAACGTGGATGCCGTCAACGCCGCCAATATCGTTGTCTACGTGGATATGAAGGATGCCCAGCCCGGTTTACAGCAGTTCCAGCTGCAGGTCGACCAGCCGACCGGCGGTCTTGTCAGGTACTCCCTGAACGAATCGCTGTATGAACTGAATGTCCTGGGCGAGACAAATTCCGATTCCGACAACAGCGGCGCATCGGATTCCAACAACGACTGAAAGAGCAGGATCACCTGCTTTTTCTTTTCGCAGGGTCATTCCAGATGGTAAAATGGAACTGGTGATGAATATGAAAAAAGTAATTGGAATCGTAGAAGATGAAAAAGACCTGAATGAACTGGTAAAGAGATATCTGGAAAAAGAGGATTATGAAGTCAAATCATTCCTTTCTTTTGACGAGGCATATCCCCATACATCCGACGATGATATCCATCTCTGGATCCTCGATATCATGCTGGGAGATAAATCCGGTTTCGATCTGATCGAAGAGATCCGCTCCCACGCACCTGATGTTCCGGTTATTTTCATGTCGGCAAGAGACAAGGAATTCGACCGCATCATCGGTCTTGAGAAGGGCAGCGACGACTATATCACAAAGCCGTTCTCACCCAAGGAACTGGTTCTGCGTGTCAACAACATCATGCGCCGCACATACAAGGACGAGACCCAGAAAGTCATGGTCGACGGCTACGAGATCGACGAAACCCAGCGGATCGTCGTGGAAAACGGCGTGCCGATCGAACTGACAACAAAGGAATTCGATCTGCTGATGCTGTTCGTGAATAACCGCGGCACTGCTTTCCCGCGCGACCAGATTCTGGAAAATGTCTGGGAAGAGAATTATTTCGGCAGCGACCGTGTCGTCGATGACACGCTGCGCCGCCTGCGCAAGAAGATGCCGAATCTCAGCATCCACACGATTTACGGGTTCGGGTACAGGCTTGGCTGATGAAACGAATGAGAATGTGGCTGTCTGAACTGACACTGATTCAGCAGCTTCTGACAATCATTTTTCTGTTTGTGACGATCTTTGCGGGATTTGTCTTTGTTTTTCTGACGCCTGCCATAGATCGTTTTTCAGAAACGGAAATGTTCCGCATTCTGCACAATTCCCAGGAAAGCCTGATCAGCTACTTCGATGAAAATCCCGGAAGCACACCGCAGCTGAACGTCAATTTCACCGAGACCTTTGTCATCGATATCCTCTATGATCCTGATGCCGATGAATTCGCCAATATCAGCGGCGGAACGGTGATCAAGGAACTCAAGGACGAAATCCGCCGCAAGTCGGCTCTGGACGCCTCCGGCACCCAGGACTACACTTCGACGATGTATCTCAGGAGTGACGACGGCTCGATGGTGCCCTCGACATATCTTTACGCGATGACGAAGCTGAAGGACGGCCGT
Source organism: uncultured Erysipelotrichaceae bacterium (assembly GCA_902778375.1). Classification (GTDB taxonomy): domain Bacteria; phylum Bacillota_I; class Bacilli_A; order Erysipelotrichales; family Erysipelotrichaceae; genus Bulleidia. Next base: position 3,630 of record CACYXJ010000014.1, on the reverse strand, counting down.
TTTCTGGTTTCGGTCATGACCGAGAACTACCGCGGCCAGTTCCGCACCTCGCTGGTGAGGAGCGTTGTCGCCGTCAACATCATCTTTGTCAGTATCCTGTTTGTCCTTCTGATCGTATGGGTCGGATCGATGCTGATCCCGCTGTCCCAGATCACGGACTATATCCAGAAACTGAAGAACGACGAAAAAGATGCCGTGCTGAATGTAAAGCGCAATGACGAGATCGGCGAAGTGGCCAAGGCTTTGCAGGACATGGAGGCTGAACTGGCCAGACAGAACCGCGACAAGGAGGAGATGATCCAGAATATCTCCCATGACCTGAAGACGCCGATTGCGACCATCAAGTCCTATGGCGAATCCATCAAGGACGGCATCTATCCTTATGAGACTCTGGAGAAATCGGTCGATGTCATCATCGAACATGCCGACCGTCTGGAAAAGAAAGTCCGCAGTCTGATCATTCTGAACAAGATGGGATATCTGCTCGACAACTGCGAGGAAGGGGAGACCCTGGATATGAATACCGTCATCGACAAGGCGATCCTTTCCCTGCGTGTCATCCGGCCGGAAATCGAATTCCAGCGGGAAACGGATGAAGGCGTGATGTTCCACGGCGAAGAGGAACCATGGCGCATTGTTGTCGAGAACCTGATCGACAACGCCCTGCGCTATGCCAGAAGCTATATCCGCATCACCCTGAAGGACAGGGAACTGTGCGTCATCAACGACGGTCCGCATATCGATTCCCAGAAAGCGGAAGCTCTGTTCCGTCCCTATGAAAAGGGCAGCGGCGGACAGTTCGGACTGGGGCTGTCGATCGTCAACCGCGTGACGTCGACCTACGGTTACCGGGTCAGGGCGGAGAACCTGCCGGAAGGTGTATGTTTCAGAATCTGGCGCGACGGTGCGAAAAAAGAGCGGCCGCGGCGGGAAAAAGCGGCAAGAGTGAAGAAGAATAGTGCTGCCAGGTCTTAACTAGGCGGCACTTTTCATGTAAAATGGACAGCGATATGACAGAATTTACAGATATTAACGGAGTCCGCACAGCCTACCTCGAAGAGGGAAGCGGCAGGGATATGGTGCTGCTGCACGGCTGGGGGCAGAACAAGGAAATGATGCAGGCGGTCTTTGATCACTTCAAGGACAGGTTTCATGTTGTCAGCATCGACTTTCCCGGTTTCGGCGAATCGGACGATCCGCCGGAAGCCTGGGGCGTACCGGATTATGAAAAGCATCTTGAAGGCTTCGTACGTCAGCTGGGACTCAGGAATATGATCCTGATCGGTCATTCCTTCGGCTGCCGGGTCGCGATCCGCTATGCCGCCGATCATCCTGAGGAAGTATATAAGATGTGCCTGACCGGTGCTGCCGGCATCCGTCCGAAGCAGAGCTTCCAGTCAAAGGTCCGCACCCGGGTATACAAAACCGGCAAATGGTTCCTCAAAGCGACCGGCCAGACAGAGAAGCTGGAAGAACTGCAGAACCGTTCCGGCTCGGAAGACTACCGTAACGCCAGCGGCATTATGCGTCCGACTTTCGTCAAGGTCGTCAACGATGATGTCACTGACATCCTGCCGGATGTGAAGTGCTCAGTACTTCTTGTCTGGGGAGACAGGGACGACGCTGCGCCGCTGTGGATGGGGCAGATGATGGAAAAGGAAATGCCGGATGCAGGTCTTGCCGTATTCGAAGGCGACGACCATTGGGCATACTGGCACCAGGCCGATCGCTTCAACCGTGTCTTGGATGTGTTTTTAAAAGGAGATGAGAACATATGATCACGAAGATTATTACGGCAGCCGCGATCGCTGCGGCAATGCTGATACCGGCAAAACATGCCCTCCATATGTTCCAGCAGAACCGTTACGAACTCGGACGCCTGTACAAGTGGATCCGCGAAAGCCTGCCGACTGCCGTCAACGGTGCAATCGTGCCGCTGGCGCTTTCCCTGACCGGTTTTGTTGCCGGTCTCATATTCAAGGGAACGCTTGGCTGGATCATCCAGCTGGCAATCCTGGTTTTCATGGCTTTATACCTGTACGGTACGGAACTGAAGAAAAGCTATATCAAGCCGCTTGTCTATACGGCAAGAGTCAAACGGCAGATCGCCGTCATGGCGGTGCTTGCCGTGCTGCTGATCATTGCCGTGATGAAGGCTCCCGCTCTTTACGCTGTCGCTGCCTTCCTTGGGCCGTGGCTTCTGATCTGGCCGATGGCACTGATCACTTCGCCGATGGAAGCAGCGATCCGTCAGAAATACCTCAATGAAGCAAAAGCGATCCTGAAAGATCACAAGGATCTGATCAAGATCGGCATCACCGGTTCCTTCGGCAAGACGACGACGAAGAATATCATGCAGGCCATGATTTCCGAACAGTACAACTCGCTGATGACGCCGGCCAGCTACAACACACCGATGGGTATCACCAGAACGATCCGCGAGATGCTGCAGCCGATTCATCAGGTATTCGTCTGCGAGATGGGCGCCGATCATGTCGGTGACATTACCGAACTGATGGAATTCGTACAGCCGCAGATCGGTGTTGTCACTTCCGTCGGCCCCCAGCATCTGAACACATTCGGATCGCAGGAAAACATCACCAGGGAAAAAATGCAGATGATCGAACTGCTGCCAAAAGACGGCTTCGGCATTCTCAACTATGACAACGAATTCATCCGCGGCTATGCCGTGAAGAATCCGGTGGAAACCGTGACCTACGGCGTTACCAGCCGCGATACCGATTATTACGCCGATGAAATCACCTATACCGCTTCCGGTTCGGCTTTCACCGTCGTTCATGGCGATGAAAGGGTACGTCTGGAAACAAAGCTCCTCGGCGAACTGAACATTCTCAATATTCTTTCCGCTGTTGCCTGTGCGAGACATCTTGGCGTCGACTGGAAGGTCATCGACCGCGCGGTCAAGACCATGAAACAGGTCGAACATCGTCTGGAACTGAAGATGATCAACGGCTACCGTTTCATCGACGATGCCTTCAACGCCAATCCGACCGGTTCCGCCATGGCTCTGGACGTTTTAAGCATGATGCCGGGAACCCGCTGGATCGTGACGCCGGGTATGATCGATCTTGGCGCGAAGCAGGAGGAAATCAATAAAAACTTCGGCAGAAACATGAAGGGCAAGGCGGACGAGGTCATTCTTGTCGGCAAGGCCCAGACAAAGCCGATCTATGAAGGATTGCAGGAAGCCGGTTTTGACATGGATCATGTCTATGTCCTGGATAAGGTCAATGAAGCTTTTGCCCTGATTTACAGCCAGGCAGACAGAAACGATACGATTCTTCTGGAGAACGATCTTCCCGACGCATTCAACCATTGAGCCTGCCGGTTAAAAAATCCACAGAATTATGTTGCATTATTCAAACTGCCATGCTAATATAAATAAGCGCTGAAAAACAAAGCATGCGCTTGGCAGATGAGGAAATACTCAAGAGGCCGAAGAGGTGCCCCTGCTAAGGGCATAGGTCGGGAAACCGGCGCGAGGGTTCAAATCCCTCTTTCCTCGCCATCATGGTCCTGTGGAGTAGCGGTTCATCTCGTCTCCCTGTCACGGAGAAGATCGCGAGTTCGAATCTCGTCAGGACCGCCATTACTGCGAGTGTAGTTCAA
>CACYXJ010000013.1 GCA_902778375.1 uncultured Erysipelotrichaceae bacterium | reverse complement strand
CGATGAGGATGAATACGACGGTATTTATGCCAGTGCTTCGATCATGCATCTGGAACATGACGCGCTGGCGGAACTGTATCCGAAGATCATCCGTGCTCTCAAGCCAAACGGCATCCTGTATGCTTCGTTTGAATACGGTGAAGAAGACGGTTATAAGGACATGTGCTATTACACCAGAATGACCGAAGACAAGTATACGGAATTTCTCAGACAGTTCCCGCAGCTGAAGATGGTCATGCAGAACACATTCCATCAGAAATCCAAAGATCAGGATCTTGTCATGTATCAGTCGATTGTCAGAAAAGTCAGTGACTGACTGGTTCATATGAAAAGGATACAAAGCAGCGGATCGGTATGATCCGCTTTTGTTATGGAACAGAAAAAAGAGCTGTTTTCAGCTCTCTTCGATTTACTGATCTTTATTTGCGAAGGCCGGTGACGGTGTATTCATGGCAGAGGTCACAGTAATAAACCGCTTCCTTATTGCCGAATGGACCTGGCTGATATCTTAAGAAACTGAGTTTGCCCATGTTGCAGTCTCCACATTTTTTACCATTCAGAAGATGTTCTTCGGTGTCAAGAAGGCCGAATTATGCCAGTTCCGCATAATACTCTTCTTCGGTCTGACCGCCTGCTACGCTTTTCAGCACTTCATTATCAATGACTTTTTTGTTATCACTCATGATCATTTTCTCCGTTGCTGTTTTTAGCAGCATTCCAGTATACATCGTTATTATCCTGTAATTGAATAAGTATTTCCATATTTATCAGAAGGGGGAAAGAAAAGTACAAGTGACATGAGAAAATGAAACAGCCCTGTTATGAAGTGATTACTGAAAACGTTTTGATAGAAATGGCTTGTTTCACAATAAAGGTTTTTGATATGTAAATAATGCAGTGTTGTTTATTAAAAAGATGGCAATAAAAAGGCAGTTCATACTTCAGACAGGGGTAATGGTAATCAGCCTTCATAACTGCCAGAAATTGAAAACAAAAGAATCGTATAACATACATTATGCGAAGTATTATATAGAATCGATATATCTGGCTTAAATCAGATAAATGTCAATTTACGTTAAGATGATACAACTTTACATTAAGTCGATACAAATGCTTATAAATGGTCAATGGTGTGTTGTTTTATCCTTCTGTTATTTCCTTTAAGTTGATACATTACAAATAGTATTTACACGTACTTGATCCTCATTGTATTACAGATAATCTAGATCTTATAAAAAGCGACCCGCTGTGGGCCGCTTATTTGAATCGGCACGGGTAATTACCCGTAAATATCAAATTCGATGTCTCTTACGCATTGCCTGATGATCCTTTTCGTCAGCCATGTTTCATGTCCGGTTTTGGAATATATGCTGCCACATTTATAGATCATAGTCATCGTAGTCACAAATAACTGCATCGATATTTCTTTTTTAATCAATCTGAATATACCGCGTTTTGACAATTCTTCATGATATTGCTGAAATTCATCCCGGATCGGCTCAGCCGGATCCGCAATCGTACGACCGGGATATTTGCTGACAGTCTCCGGTGATAAATTTGCAGTTTATTTGTTAATTGATTCACAATTATATTCAGCCCTCGTGGATGAGTTTGTATCTTCCAAGATCATTGATTATGACGTTAATTCAGTTATTCTCTTTACTTTGGGCACTGTAATTCAGCCATTTCAGTACATGCTGGATATATGTATCCCAAAAGTACCAGTCATGGATACCTTCCCCCTCTTCATATGTAACATCAGCCCCGGCTTCTTCCAGTGCCTTGGCAATTGAACGGTTTGCTTCCAGCAATACATCCTGCAAACCGCAGGCTATATAGAATTCAGGGAATTTCTTTTCCGGATCATTTTTGATTACATTGATCAGATAACGGGGATTTCTGTCTGTATTTCTTGTTTCTTCCAGATTTCCGAAATTTCTGACTTCACCGATTGTGTTGCCTTTCGTTTCGACCCAGTCTGCAGGATATTCATAGAAATGGAGCGCACCTGACAGAATTGCAACCTTACTGAATGTATCACAGTATTTAAGGCCGTTGCGGCAGGCACCAAATCCTCCCATGGACAATCCGCCGATGAAAGTATCATCACGACTATCAGAGAGCGGAAACAGTTCGCGTGTTACTTCTACAAGTTCACGTCCGACATATTCACCAAAATCACCGAGACATCCATCCTTAACAAGAACATCCATATAGAATGAATTTTCACCGGAAGGCATGACAACTGCAAGACCGCTTTCTTCTGCCCAAAGCCTGATTCTGCTGTTACTGAGCCAGCTGTTGTAATTGTCTGTCAGGCCGTGAAGAAGATACAAAGTCGGATATGGTCCTTTAAACCGTTCAACCGGAAGAATTACATTCACTGAAACTGTTCTTTTTAATGCTTTTGATCTGAAATCCATCTGCAGCAACGCCATAAATCAATCCTCCATCTGTTTTACACATTCAGTAACTGAAATTATTGTAAATTATCAAATGTTCCATAGACTAATACTTATTATTCATGACAATCCATTCAGGAAATGAATAGTAATAATACTATGAACTTTATTATATAATTAAATGCAATCAGGAGATTTATATATGGAAAAAGACGATCTTATTCAGCAGTTAATGAATGCTGAAACAGCAGAAGAAATACAACAGATTCTTATACAAAACGGATATGAAATCAGCGAAGAGAGATCTGAATTCATAAAGGAAGTTGTCAAAGCCAGTTCTGAATACAAAAGTCTCTCCATGGATGAACTCTCTTCTGTCAGCGGTGGTGCCACCACAGAACGCGACTATGCAACGGCAGGATGTGCAGCAACCGTCGAACCCGACAGCCATTGCTGGGGAACTGACGGCGGATGCTTTGCCGTAAATGTCGACTATGATCATTATCCGCTTGGCTGTGCCTGTCCCAGATGCGGAGCTCATACATTTTATATTGCAAAAAAAGATCCGCGTAATGACATTCATTCAATGTATGCATGCCGCACCTGCGGTCTTTACGCCTCAGGTTTTGATGTATATGTTTCACGTTCCTGGTAAAAATAGAAAAACCTTTATTCTGTCTGCATACTGACATTTGCACAATGATTTGATATATTGAAATAGGCAGTTTTCAACTGCATTGGAGGGAAATAACATGAAAAAATTTATGTCTGTTCTCTGCAGCTTCATGCTGGTCATGACATGCTTCGTTCTTGTCGGCTGCAAAAAGGAGAACAAAGATGTAGCCAACAGCAAGTACATCGGCACCTGGAAAGCTGTCAGTGCTGAAGCGTTCGGTCAGAAAGTCTCTGCTGAAGAAGTATTCGAAGGCAAGGAAGTTTTTCTCGAACTCAAAGGCGACGGCACAGGTACATTTGATGATCCTGAAGGCACCAATAACACTTTCACATGGGTCGAACTGGAAGACGGTGTTAAAACTACCGGCGATGTCAACATGACATTTACGGATACAGACGGCCAGCTTGTTGGAGAGGTTATCACAGTCAAGCTCTTCTTCGAAAAACAGTAATCTGTTAACCGGAGATCTTCCTGAATTTATTCAGGAGGATCTTTTTTTATTCCCCTTTCCTGCCAGGAAAATAATAGAATCAGATTTCAGGTAACAAAAAAGCCTTGGATTCACACTGCTGTCCGGTGTGGATCCATGGGCTTTTCAAGTATGACGAATGTTATGCATCAATATCAGCTGATGGGAATATCATGTTCATGGAGGACATTGATGATTTCTTCATTCAGTTTTCTCTGAACCTCATGGAAATCTTTTTCGTTATATTCGGCAATGATCGTTATCGTCATCTTGCCTCCCTGAATGTTTGTAACACCTTTATATATAGGATCGTTGATGATTTCCGGAATCCTGGAGCCGATCTTCGGCAGTTCCTCAGCGAACATTTTTTCAATTTCTGCAAGATCACAGGAAGACGGAATGCTCACGGTCATGATATACCAGGAATTCATTGTCGTACGGTTGATGACATTCTTGATATCCTTGTTCGGAATGCTCTTGATATTATTGCCTTCACCGATCAGTTTTGTGGTTCTGACACCGATTTCCAATACTGTGCCGCGATAGTTTCCGACTTCGATAATGTCACCGACCTGGAAATCTCTTTCAAATACCAGCATGATTCCGGCAACCATGTCAGTGACGATGTCTTTGGAGCCAAGCGATACGGTAAAGGCGATCAGACTGGCTGATGCCAGTACGGTACCGGGATTCAATCCCAGATACTCTGCGGTGTAGTAGATGAAGACAGTGATGGCGACATAGCGCAGGAAATGCATCATCAGACGGGCAATCGTGGCTGTGCGGATACTCATCAGATTCATCAGCATGCTGATTATCATCTTGATACCAGATATGCCGGCAAATACGAGCAGTCCCATGATCACGATGCTGGAATAAGCAAACATGTTGAATCCGCGTGTCCAGTTTCCGTAAATCAGGAAATTGAAGATATTGCCGCCCTGACTGCTGCTTCTTGCAACGATGAATCCGATAATCAGAAGAAGAATAATGGAGAATAACTGGAATACAAACTTCGCTTTCTGATCAGGCATCCTTTCATTCCACTTCAGCGGTGTGTACATCATTGTCCTGGCTTCGTTCTTTGCATCGCTTGTCAGCAGTTCCTGGCTGTATGACAGATCGTTACGGCGTACGATCAGATCTCCTGTATTGCAATGTCTCGCAAATTCCTCATCGTTATAACCATGGAGAAGATAAATATACAGAATCACAAGTGAGATCAGACACAGGATTGCGCCGTTCAGTCCTTCATTGATGATTTTTTTGAAGATAAAGGAAGATTTTGTCAAATAGAACCAGATGCTATGCTCATCAACACTTGCCAGACCGTAATAGTTGATGTTGTTGATCTTGTAGAAATTTCCGTTTCCTTCGACAATCTTATCAAGTTTTATGTTCAGAGCTTCGGTATCAGTATACTGAAGATCGGGATCGCTGGAATGGAATACACACTTCAGTTCTTTATCGACCTGGAATGTCAGAGATTCAGAGGGAGTCATTGCCTGTAACATCTTATTTGTCTCATCTTCCTGATCCAGGGGATAATCCTGGTCCGTAAGACCGAACAAGATCACACCATACCGGCCGTCTGCAAGTGTTGTCCTGGAACCGTAAATATCCTGTTCATTCGCATAATATGGTTCTTTGACATTCCCGGCATACACTGAATCCACACCGTTCAGAATCGGTTTGAAGACAGCTGTTGTGTTATCGCCGTTATTGCTCAGTGACAGGTTGACAAGATCGTTGCTTGAACTGATTTCATTGCCGCTGCTGTCGTAATATGTGATGAATTCAAGATCGGAATAATAGGCACATCTGTCCAGTACATCATGTGTCAGCCTGTCAGGATGTTCAGCGAAGAAGTTTTCCAGTCTGTATGTCAGATCAGTATAGAACAGATTGTTGGAACGGTTGGTATTATCCGCGTTGATTTCGGAAACCGAATTCTGATACTTAAGAAGTTCCAGTGCCCTTGCGCTCGACTCGCCGGCCCTTTGCAGTGATATGGCAGCATGAATAAACATTGAAATCAGGAACACGCATAATGTACATACAATGACGATTACCCGTGCGGATCTGCGGACACGCTTCGGATTATACTGTTCCTTCTGCATGTCGGTCAGTTTATGATCAAAGACAAAGCGATATACAGCAATGACCCAGACGATAAACACAGTTGCAAGCATGATGATGATACCGTATTGAATGCTGTATTTCTGAATCAGGTCGAAAACATTGTTTTTCAGCGGCAGTTCCACCAGAGCGAACATTCTTCCGTTATCAAATTCATGCATTGAAATAATACCGTTTTCCGATGCGTACTGATCCAGAGCTTTCAGGTCCTTGATGGTCTCGCATTCCATTATGTAGGAATCCTGTATCAGGGAGGGCGTCTGATAGTAAATGGTATAATACTCGTCAATGGGGTCGTCGTCTTCCCCGTTGAATGCGACGATCATGCGGGTATCATAGATCTGTTCCAGGTTACTGAATGATTCCTGTATGTTTTTATGTGTCTCAACATACATCAAGTATTCATCATAGGAATGCATTTCACAGTAGTAATAGTTATCCCGGATAAGCACAAAGGAAACAAAGGCCAGTTCTTCTTCTCCATCTTCGTTCAGGAAGTAGGTTTCGAATGTTCCTTTGTTTTTATTGAGGGAATCAGCAAATCCGTCCGTATAGAAAGGAAGACTTCCGTTTGTGATCAGATTCCCGTTTTCCAGCAGGATAATATCACCTTTCTGGAAAGGTCCGGTAATATCATCACCTTCCTCTTCCCCTGCTTCAAGAAATCCGGCAAAATATGCTGAAACTTCCGCATTTTTAAGAATCCGTTCCGTAAAACTATCCATCGACAGATAACTGTTCTCTGCCAGTGTGTCGCAGGTTGTTTCAATACTTTTGAAAAGATCAGTGGTTTCAGTATCTATTTCATCGTAAATCGTAAACATCGAATGCAAGCCAAAACCAATAACACTGCAGCCGGTGATCACAAACAGCAGCAAAACAATACTGACAATCAATTTTTTCCTGTATTTTTCCACAGTAATCCCCTCGCCATTACAAGTATTATACTCAAAAAGCAGCCATATTGATATGACTGCTTTTCATCTCATTCAGATGGAATCCTTGCAAACAAACGGTCGATCAGCTCATGCATCTGCGCTTCACTCAGATCTTTGACACCGGCAGCGTTTTTGTGACCGCCGCCTCCGTATGACTGCACGATATCATTGATGACAATCTTTTTGGAACGTACGGATCCGTCATAACAGGATACTCCGTTTTCGATTCGTTCTGTAAACATTGCCCATATTTCAAATTCGATCACGTCACTGAACAGATCGACATGGTTTCTTGCCTCCCCTCCTGACAGATGATACTTCTTCAGGATATCGTCAGTGACGATGGCGCAGGCCATTTTTCCGCCTCTGACTTCGACAATCTGATGCAGACATCCGTCAAAGGAAAACCATGAATACGGATGATCGAACAGAAGCCGGTTGATCACCGGAATATCGATGCTGAAGCCGGCAAGATAGGCTGCAGCTTTGAGCGTATCTGCCGTCGTGTTGCTGGTCTTGAAGCACAGGGTATCGGTCAGAAGACCCATATACAGGTATTCAGCCGTTTCCGAAGAAACGATACTGTTCGTCGAAGCAAAGAAGTTCGCCAGGATCTCGCAGGTCGCTGCCGCCTTGTCATTGATCAGAAGCAGATCGCCGAAATCCTGGGTTTTCGGATGATGATCGATACGAATCATATAACTGGCGGTCTGCAGCCTCTGATCATCCGCCCTTTCCAGGTTGGCGGTGTCGAGGACAATTGCCAGACTGTCCCTGACTTCTCTGTCCTCGGTCCAGTCAGGCGCCGGGAATTTTCCCTGTGTCGCCTGTTCGAATCCGAGCGCGTATACTTTCTTTTCCGGAAAGTTGTCACGGATCCATTTCTTCAGTCCGAACTGTGATCCGAGTGCGTCGCAGTCCGGTCTCTGATGACGGAAGATCGTGATGATTTCAGCCGCGGCGATTGCGTCATACAGCTGAGTGTAGTCCATTATAACCCCAGAAGTCTCACTGTATCGCGGGCAATGACGATTTCTTCGTTGGTCGGAATGACATAGACAGCAATGCTGGAGTCATCCCTGGAGATCCTGCATTCCTTGCCGCGGATCGTTTTGTTGAGATCATAGTCGATGCTCAGACCCATTGCTTCTTCCATATGCTTCAGGATGCGCTCACGGGTCATTGCGTCGTTCTCGCCGAGACCGGCTGTGAATACGATCGCATCGACATGGCCAAGCTGCATGTAGTAGCCGCCGACAACGTTGATGACACGGTTGGTGTACAGGTTGGTTGTCAGGATCGCTCTTTCGTCACCCTTGTCGACTGCCGCCTGGATGTCACGGGCATCGGAAGAGATGCCGGAAACACCGAGCATGCCGGAACGCTTGTTCAGGAATGTATCCATCTCATCCGGTGTGCACTGCAGTTTCTTCATCATATAGAAGACGACTGTCGGGTCGATATCACCGGAACGGGTTCCCATCATGATGCCGCCGAGCGGTGTCAGACCCATCGAAGTGTTGATGACCTTGCCGCCCTTGATTGCGGAAATGGATGCGCCATTGCCAAGATGGCAGGTGATCATGTTCAGATCTTCGACGTTTTTGCCCATCAGTTCCGCAGCACGTCTGTTGACATACCAGTGGCTGGTGCCATGTGCGCCGTATCTTCTGATCTTGTACTGTGTATACCAGTCATACGGTACCGGGAACAGATAGGATTCCGGTCCCATTGTCTGATGGAATGCTGTATCGAATACAAATACGTGACCGATCTTCGGCAGCGCTTCCTTGAATGCCCGGTAGCATACCAGATGGGCATGGTTGTGAAGCGGAGCGAGTTCGCACAGTTCGTCGACCTTGGCAACAGCGTCATCATCAACCTTTACGGATTCAGAGAAGTATGCGCCGCCCTGGACGATACGGTGACCGGCACCCTTGATTTCATCAAGATCCTTGACAATGCCGAGTTCTGTCAGGTCCTTCAGCAGGATGTCGACTGCGACCTTGTGGTTGGGAATCGGCAGATTGTCCACTTTCTTTTCGCCGTTGTACTTGATGGTGAAGATTCCCATATCAAGACCGATACGTTCTGCCTGGCCGCTGCAGAGAATGTTCTCACTGGGCATGTCATACAGTGTGAATTTAAGTGACGATGAACCGGAATTAACAGCAATTACCTTACTCATGATTGTATTTTTCCTCCTAATCGTTTTCGGTATCGATACACAGATCCAGCAGCCTGCCGGTTTCGGCATCCGATCTGGCTCTGATTTGTTCATATAACTTCATGCGCTTCCGCCAGGAAGCATACAGATGCAGCTTGTCTTCATATGCCTGCAGTTCCTTTTCGCAGCGTCTGATCGTGTCATGCACGGCACTGCGCGAGACATTCGTGATCTCGGCGATCTCCTGCAGCGAGTAGTCTTCGCGGAAGTAGTATTCCGTGATCTGCTGCTGTTTTTCGGTCAGAAGCACGCCGTAGAAATCGAGAAGACTGTTGGCTTCAAGTTTATTCATTGGTATCCAGACCTTCCGAAATACTGTACAGATAGCCGTCAAGATCGAATGGTCTGAGATCTTCCGGCTGTTCGCCAAGACCAATGAAGTACACCGGCAGATGCAGCTTGTTCTTGATGGCAAGAACGATACCGCCCTTGGCTGTGCCATCCATCTTGGTCAGGATGATGCCGGAAAGTGTCGTCGCTTCGGCGAATACTTCCGCCTGGGACAGACCGTTCTGGCCGGTCGTGGCATCCAGGACAAGCCAGGTGTTGTGCGGCGCCCCATCGATCTCACGGGCACTGACACGGTTCATCTTGGCCAGTTCGTTCATCAGATTTGTCTTGTTCTGCAGTCTTCCGGCCGTGTCGCAGAGAAGAATATCGATATTGTTCTCTTTGGCATAGCGGCAGCCGTCGACGATGGCGGCGCTGGGATCTCCGTTCTCCCTGCCCTTGATGCAGGGAACACCGAGACGTTCACCCCATTTGGCCAGCTGTTCGATGGCACCGGCACGGAATGTATCCGCCGCGACAAAGGCAACGCTCTTCCCCTGGTCCATGTACATCTTCGCCAGTTTCGCGGCTGTCGTGGTCTTGCCGCTGCCGTTGACCCCTTCCAGAAGAATGACAGTCGTCCCCTCTTCATTATAGCGGATCGGTTCGTCGGGATATTCCTCATATACTTCCTTCATGATTTCCATCAGGAAGTTCATGGCCCAATGGAATGTGATCGACGGATAGTCTTCACACTTTGCTTTCAGCTTTTCACAGATCAGGTCGGCTGTCGTAATGCCGACATCGCTTTCCAGCAGGATGATCGTCAGCTGTTCGAGGAAGTCATCATCGACTCCCTTGAATTCATACTGCATCTGCGAAAGCTGGTCGCCGAATGTCTGCTTGGACTTCTTGAAGCCGCTCAGATAGACAGCCTTGTCTTCTTTCTTATTGAAGATATCCTTTAACTTGCTCAGAAAACTCATGCGGCCTCCAGTGCCGGTTCAGCCATGTTGATGGCTTCACGCAGCTGTACTTTCAGCATCTGGGATACACCCTGATGCTGCATTGTGACACCATAGAGAACATCGGCGTTTTCCATCGTACCAGGACGATGGGTGACAACGATGAACTGGGTGCGGTCGGTATAGTTGTGCAGATACTGGGCAAAACGTTCGACGTTGCCCGGGTCAAGCGCAGCTTCCACCTCGTCAAGAATGACGAGCGGAACCGGTTTGACCTTCAGTATCGCAAACAGGACACAAAGCGCGATCAGCGACTTCTCGCCGCCGGAGAACAGCATGTTGTTCTGGACTGCCTTGCCCGGAGGCTGGGCATCGATGTCGATGCCGGTATTCAGAAGGTCATCGGGATCGAGCAGAACAAGTCTTGCCTTGCCGCCGCCATAGAGACTGCGGAAGATTTCGTTGAATTCCTTGTTGATCTTGTCGAACATTTCCTTGAACTGCCGCTTCATGACGGTATCCATCTCATCGATGGCAGCCAGGATCTTGTCGCGGCTGAGTGTCAGTTCCTCGATCTGCTGTTTCAGTTTCTCGTAACGTTCGTTGACTTCGTTGTATTCTTCCGGCGCGTTCATGTTGATATTGCCGAGACGCTCGATATCAGAACGCAGCTGGGCAACTTCCTCACGGGCATTTTCCACCGGTGTTTCGGATGCCCTGGTACGGGCGAATTCGTAAGTCAGCTGATATTCCGAAGCAAGTCTCTGCAGGTTGTTTTCCATCTTAGTTTCCAGACGTCCCTGGTCAACACGGATGGCATTGGCTGCCGCTTCGGCTGTCTGCAGTTCCTTTCGGATCTGCCGCAGCTGGGCTTCCCTGCGTTCGGCTTCCTGGTTGGTCTGCATCCTGAGGTCGCGCTTGCCTTTGATATCGTTGGTGATTTCATCACGGCGCAGGTATGCGTTATTCAGTCTGACGACCAGTTCGTCGACATGGGAATCCGCTTCTTCCATTCCCTCCTGCGGCTGCAGCAGTGAATAGTCATTCTGCAGCTTTTCGTATTTTGCCTGCTTGGCATCGACGATCGGTTCCAGGGCTGCTGCCGCAAACCTCTTTTCCTGCAGGTTTCTGGCAGCGTCTTCCCTAGCGCCGCTGGCCCTGTCATATGCTTTCTTTGCCAGTTCGTATCTGGCCTTTTCGGCATCCAGGGAAACAGCGAGTTCCTCCGCTTCCTTTTTCATGGTCACGATATTGGTATCATGTCTGGTCTTGCCGCCGGTCATGGAACCTCCGCGGTGAATGACTTCACCATCGAGGGTGACGATCTTGTAGGTACGCCTGGTCAGAGCGGAAAGTTCGTTGCCGGCTTCCATGTTCTCGACAACGAGCACATTCTGCAGCAGGCTCTCGACAACCGGATCGAACTTCGGATCATTCGTGACGAAGTCGGAAGCGACACCGAGAAAGCCTTTCGTATTCTCGCAGACGATCATGTTCTCGCGGCTGACATAGCGGGGCTGGCAGACATTGATCGGCAGGAAAGTCGCGCGGCCGCTGAGATTCCGCTTCAGGAAGCGGATCGCGTCTCTTGCCGCCTGTTCGTCGGATGTGACGATATTGTTCATCGCTCCGCCAAGAGCGGTGGAAATGGCATCTTCATATCCCTTCTCAACTTCCATCACCTGGCCGACTACACCGAGGATGCCGTTGAGGGCATGGCGGCTGTCCATGATGGAACGGATACCGGCCTGGTTGTTGAAAGGATTGCGCATCAGCTGGTCGAGAACATTCTTGCGGTTCTCAAGACCTCTCAGACGGGCCGAGGACTGTTCAAGATCGGATGACTTGTCGACGATTTCCTGGGCGGCGAGATTCAGCTTTTCCGAAAAAAGCTTGATTTCCCTGTTCAGGGTGTCGAGACGTTCCTTACGGTCTTCGTATTCGATCCTGGCACTGTCGAGAAGGTCTCTGAGTTCCTTTGCCCTTTCTTCGCTGGTGCCGGTTTCGACGATATATTTGCGGCGCTCGTCCAGTTCGGTACGGCGGGCTTCTAGTGCCTGTACTTCCGTGAAGTTGCGCATCAGTTCATCCTGAAGAGTATTGATTTCCTGATCCAGTTTATGCACGGTACGGCGGTTTTCCTGGATCCTGGTTTCGCTGATCTGGATGTTCGTGTTGTACATTGTCGTGTTTGTTTCGATATCGAACAGCGTCTTGCGGGCACTTTCGATCTCGCTCTGGATCTGCTCGATGTCCTGGACAAGGACACTGATTTCGATCTCTTCCAGGCGTTTTTTCTTTTCCCGGTAGATTTCCGCCTTATGAGCCTGCCGTTTCAGGGGCGATACCTGTTTCTCGAGCTCCGCAAGGATGTCCTGGGAACGTTCGAGATTGGCGGCTGTTCGTTCCAGTTTGGAAAGCGATTCGAGCTTTCTCTTCTTGTATTTGGCGACACCCGCGGCTTCCTCGAAGATTCCTCTTCTTTCATGCGGCTTGGCTTCCGCGAAGGAAACGACATTTCCCTGGGAAATGATGCTTAGGGAATCCCGGCCGAGACCGGTATCCAGAAACAGTTCCACGACATCGCGCAGACGGACGTTGCTGCGGTTGATCAGGTATTCAGCATCGCCGGAATCACGGTAAAGACGGCGGGTGACTTCCAGTTCATCCCGCTCGTCGTTGAGGACATGGCTGCTGTTGTCAAATACCAGTGTGACTTCCGCCATATTGACTTTACGGCGGTCTTCACTGCCGGCAAAGATGACATCGTTCATCTTCTCGCCGCGCATGCTTTTGGCGCTCTGTTCGCCCAGAACCCATCTGACGGCGTCTGCTATATTCGATTTGCCGCATCCGTTGGGTCCTACGACACCGGTGACCGGATGCTCAAATGATATGATCGTTCGATCTGCGAAGGATTTGAATCCCTGCATTTCTATGCGCTTTAAAAACATTGATTTCTCCTTAAACCTCAAATATTATACCAAAATACATGCGCCAGTGAAAGGTATACAGAGGTCATGAAAACAGGTTTGACAGAACTGACAGATATCATCTGCCAGTCAAAAAAAATACATCCCGCCTTCAGTCGGAATGTATTCCTGAATTATTTGTTTTCCCAGCGTTTCTTCAGCAGGAATGCGGCATCCTTCGGCTGGCGGTTTCTTGTGAAGATGCCTTTCTTGTTGCCGTTGACGCGCATGACTCCTTCGGTTGTCTGGAAATCGGCGAAATTCCATACCAGTTCACCCTTAATAAAGTCATAACTGTCCATTACCCGGAAGTTCATTTCATAGTATTCATTCTGGTATTCCTGCGACCACATGACGGAAGGAAGCTTATGCTCATAAGCGGAAGTATCGGCACCAAACTCGGTAAAGATCAGCGGTTTGCCCTGCAGGACTCTTTTCCAGCCATCCATTTCCCGCCGGAACATGTCTTCCGCGCTCATCAGTTCCGGTCCGCCTGCGACATACCATCCGTAATAACGGTTCAGACTGACGAAATCGCATAGTTCATAAGTCAGATCGGTATCAGGCCTGCTGCTCATCAGCAGCGCTCCGGTCAGCGGTCTGTTCTGAACGTCCAGTTCCCTTGCCAGAGAGAACAGCGGCCGGAAATACGCAAGTGCGGACGGATAAGTCGTTTCCGGTTCGTTGAATATACTGAAAGCAATCACCGAAGGATGGTTTTTGTCTCTTGTGATCATTTCCCGCAAAGCGGTTTTATGATTTTCCTGCAGCTGATCCACTGTCGGGGCATTGAAGAAGTATGATTCTTCCGATCCTTTTCCGGCATCGGCGAAATTCATCAATGAGCGCATCATACCGACGGCCGGTACTTCGTCGATGATCAGGATTCCTTCCTCATCCGCCATCTGATACCATTCCTCCGCATATGGATAATGGCTGGTACGGAAACAGTTGGCATTGGACCATTTCATCAGTTCGAAGTCCCTTTTGGCTACCGGATAGCTGAAGGTTCTGCCAATGACTTCGAAATCCTCATGTTTGCCGTATCCTTTGAGATAGATTTCCTCATTGTTCAGAAGTATTTTCCCGTCTCTGACTTCAATTGTCCTGATACCGAGGCGGGCCGGATACTTGTCGATATCATGACCGCCGTCAACGATCCGTATCACAAGAGTATAGAGATAACCGTCATATACCTTCCAGAGATGCGGATTTTCGATCACCAGCGTCCCTTCCCTACCGGCTGATTCCGCAACCAGACTGCCTTTCCGATCAAAGATCTCGGCAATGCATTCATGGGTTCCGCTGGTCTTTATGGAGTACTGTATCTCCGCCCGGTCATCTGTAAGAGAGATCCTGGTGTCATAATCGATGATGGACTCTTTCGGAATTCTCAGAAGATAAACACTTCTCTGAATGCCGGAGTAATTGAAAAAGTCAAAGTACGGAGCTGCCAGTTTTCTGCCGTCCGGCAGCACTTTCACCGCGCCGCAGGGAAGACTTGTTTCGTTCAGCTTGTTGTTGACTCTGACCGATATTCTGTTGCGGGCATCAAATCTGACAAGCGGGGTAATATTGAGAACGACCGGTGTAAAGCCGCCTTCATGTCTTCCGGCTTCCGTGCCGTTGATATAAATGACCGCACGGTGGGTAATACTGCCAAAGCGCAGGATCACATCCCGGGAACTGTCATTGTCCAGATAAAATGATCTTTCATACCAGAAATCACCGCAGTAGTCTCTGATACGCGCGTCGGTGAACAGGTCGGAAAAACTCGCCGGCACCGGTATGCTGAAAGAATCCGGAAGTCCGTTCTGCCAGTTTTCCTGTTCTCCTGTTCCTTCCGGATCAAACTGCATTTTCCAGAGACCGTCCAGAAGAAAACAGCTGCGGCAGGCATTGACGCATGGGAAAAGCATTGATTCCATTTGAAATTCTCCTTTCATCTGAAAAGCTGTAGTTACTTATATTCTAACAGACAAAAAAACAGCGGATGTGTTTTTCCGCTGTCATTGGTATCGCTGTCTTATGCTTATTTGTTCTTCAGCAGTTCGACGATTTCTTCGAGAGCTTTGAGTTCGTCGCTCTTTTCCGGTGCCGGAGCCGGTGCTTCTTCTTCCTGCTTCTTTGTCGCATCCATCATCTTGTTAACAGCCTTGACCATTGTGAACAGGACAAATGCCAGGATGACGAAGTTGATGATGGCAGAAATGAAATTACCGATGCCGAGGTCAACAGAACCCATGTGAATGACGACCTGGCTGAGGTCCATCTGGAACAGGAGTCCGATGATCGGATTGATAATGTTCTCTGTCAATGCAGTGATGATGTTGGAAAATGCGCCGGCAATAATGACACCAATGGCCATGTCCATGACATTTCCCTTTAAGGCAAACGCCTTAAATTCTTCCATGAATTTCTTCATATGCTTCCTCCACTATCTCCTTATAGTCTGCCGATTCATCCGGAATCAGATAGCTTCCCCAGCAGTAAGGATTGCTGCTGACAAGAGCTTTTGGTTCCAGAATTTCGGTATGATTAGTATTATATACCACTTTGTAATTATTTCCATGCAAATCATTGATTGCGTTAAGATTCCTGTCTGTCTGGAAATGATCCTTGATATACATCAATACCCTGCGTCCGTATACAAGCCGGTAGATATCCGGTGTAAAGCCATAACGGTCCGCAAAGGCTTCAAGTGATGCCTTGGTATGATCGTTGCTGATTTCAGAAGACAGAATGACTGATTCCAGGCCTATATGCAGAAGCCAGGCAATGCTGTAGGAATTGGCCGCATTCAGTGTCATGCCGCCGATGCAGCGGGCTTTCAGATTGTAAAGATCACCAAGTTCGCCAAGTACCATCCCTTCCCCGGCACAGCCGTCTTTCAGCTGCTGGTCGATCACAGGTGTCTCACTTGTGATCTCATATCTGTCATCTTCATCCGGTGATATTCTCTGTGCGGAAACAAGCAGACGGGAATGCGTCACAGCTGGTTTCTGAAGTTCCAGATGATACGGCTGCTGTCCCATACGGTTACCATACAGACGGGACCTGGTATCGGAAAGAAGCGACAGCAATGATCTTCTGGCTTCATTGATGACCGATACCGGCAGGAAGATCTCATCCATGGTTCCGTCAATGGAAACAATTTCATATGGTTCCTGACCGGTTTTGGCCAGTGCTTCGCTGATACGTTCCTTGCTCAACGGGGCGTTTTTTGCTTTCTGGACGATAAAGTCACTTTCATAGAAAACTTCATTGCCGCGTTCATCCTGCGCAGTCAGCATCAGCGGCATGCCGGCTTTCGCCTCATATCTGACATTGATTCTGTTTCTGCGGGGAACAGCAATGCTCTTTCTGATTTCCTCCAGCAGCACCGCGTCGGTCGTTTTCTGCAGTTTCTGACCCTTTTTCGGATACGGTTTCGACCTGCAGTCCAGCCAGACCGTGTCACCTGCTTTTGCTTCATTGACCAGTTTTCCGTCGCGTTCGATCTTCACGGCGGTAAGACCGGTGTCATTCGGCTCGTTCAGGATACGGAGACCGTCATGCTGGTGCAGCGTGTCGCTGAGTCTCACCTGTACTTTGCCGTTTTTGTATTGCTGGACGGTGCCGATCGTGACACCGATATGATTCGGCCGGTAGTGACTCATCCGCTCATCTGTCGAGGCATGGAACAGATGGCCTTCACTGAAACCTCGGTTGAACATCAGAAGCAGCTGTTTCATCCGTTCTTTCGATACACGGTATGTTCTTCCTTCAGCCCAGGCATCGATTGCTTCCCGGAATGTTTTCGTGACAAGATAGACATATTCCGGACGTTTCATGCGGCCTTCGATCTTCAGACTGCTGACACCGGCATCGAGAAGTTCCGGCAGACGGTCGAGAACGTTCAGATCTTTCGGACTCAGGGCATAATCACCGTCCCGGAAGGATCCGCTGTCCGGGAAATACTTCAGACGGCAGCACTGGGCACACATGCCGCGGTTGGCGGAACGGTTCTTTACCGAAGCGCTCATCAGGCACTGGCCGCTGTAGCTGATACAGATGGCGCCGTATACGAATGCCTCGATTTCCATCCCGGTCTGACATGCTTCACGGATCAGTTCGATCGGTGACTCACGGGCAAGGACAACACGCTTCGCCCCTTCCTGCTGCATCATTCTGACACCGGCTGTGTTATGGATATGCATCTGGGTACTGCAGTGAATATCGAAATCCGGGAAACAGGTACGGACATAATGGAACAGACCGAGATCCTGGATCAGCAGGGCGTCGACATCATTCTCATACAGGAATGCGATTTCCTTCTTCGCCCTTTCGATCTCCGGTTCAAACAGCATCGTATTGACTGTCACATAGACCTTGACATTGCGGATATGGCAGTATCTGACTGCTTCGATCAGTTCTTCATGATCAAAATTCCCGGCAAAGGCACGGGCGGAGAATATATTAAGACCGAGAAATACCGCATCGCAGCCGCCGGCAACAGCAGCCCTCAGCGCGTCCATATTTCCGGCCGGTGATAACAGTTCAGGCTTCTTCATACAGTTTCTCCAGAATGATTTGATATCTTTCCTTCAGTTTGGCAAATGACATTGCCGCATTGGCACCGGATGTGCTTGGCAGAGCGATATGTTCGATATCGCACTGAACATATTTGCGGTAGAGATCAGCTGCCTTCTGTCCGGTTGTAAAGACAGTCCGGATGGCAGTCTTCTCTACCAGGGATCCGATGTCATTGGCTTTTACGTCCCTGATCGATGCATCACTGGAACCGTCGATCCGGCATGATTCGATTACATCCCACAAAGCGATATGATGGTCCAGACAGAACTGTTTTCTGTCCGTGATTTCCTCTTCGAAGAGCTCAGCGAGCAGCGGCCAGAAACGGTTGGAACGGTTGGCATAGTAGAAGTTCTGCTGACGGGACACAACCGAAGGGAACGAACCGAGGATCAGGATCTTTGAGTTTTCGTCAAAGACAGGTCCGAAAGTATGAAATACCCGCTCAGAAGCCATGCTCGAACTCCTTTGCGAGGCCTCCTTCCGAAGTCTCCTTCAGTTCTCTCGGCAATGATTTGCCGGTTTCATTCATCGTCTGGACGACCATGTCGAATGAAACCAGATGGCCTCTGACCCGGCTCATGTATTTTGCCAGTACTGCGGCGTCGATTGCCCTAAGAACTCCCATGGCATTGCGTTCGATACAGGGGATCATGACATATCCCATTACCGGATCGCAGGTGAGTCCCAGATGGTGTTCCATTCCGATCTCAGCCGCATATTCGATCTGGCTGATATTGAGATTCATCAGAAAAGCATAGGCCGCGGCAGCCATAGAAACAGCCGCTCCGACTTCCGCCTGGCATCCGCCGACAGCACCGGAAATCGTCGCGTTCTGTTTGATCAGGTTGCCGAATAGACCGCCGACGGCAAGGGCATCGATCAGTCTGTCCCTTTCAACGGAAAGATCCTCCAGACAGTAATACATCATCGCCGCAAGGACACCGCAGGCACCTAAAGTCGGTGCCGTAACACAGGTATTGCCGGCCGCGTTCTCTTCCCCTGCCGCATGAGCATAGGCCATCAGCCGCAGGTCATTCCGTTCCGCCACAGAGATATCCAGGGATTCACGGTACAGTTTGGCAGCCGAGCGGTACATATGCAGCTTGCCCGGCAGGATACCTTCGGTTTTAAGACCTCTCTGAACACACGCGCACATCCCGTCGATCATGTCAGAAAGATATTCTCTGAGGCCCGGTTCATGAATAAATACATATTCGCTGATCGAAATATCTTCACTTGCAAGTATTTCCCGGATCTCGTCGAAACTGTTTTCCGTATAGATCTCTCTGCTGAAGTTCACAGGATACTCCTTGATTTCGATCGTTCCGCCGCCGACTGAGAATACCGTCCATTTCATGACTTCGTTTTTGTTCTCATCCAGGGCACGCAGATAAAAACCGTTCGGAAATTCTTCGTCCCAGTCCAGACAGAAGACGACTTCGCATTCCGACGGAAGTGTTTCGATGATGACCTGATCGGTGCAGTGTCCCTTTCCTGTCAATGACAGTGAGCCATAGAGTTCCACCCGGTAATACGGGAATACTCCGTTGACTTCGGTAAATAGCCTGCATGCCCTTTCGGGTGCCAGTGTATGTGAACTGCTGGGACCGCGTCCCATTTTATATAATTCCCTGATTGCCTGCATTATCGTTTCGCATTCCTTAAGATAAACATTTCAAATCCGTATCCCGGATCGGTTTTGCCGGCCTTGATATTCTGATCGAGCTCTGCCAGTTCGCAAAGCCATTCCAGCAGTTTTCTGCTGCTGATGGATGAGGCGGCTTCCAGGGAAATCTTGACAGCATATTCGTTCGCCCTGAACCTGGTAGCGATTTCCCCTTCCGAATACCCCTTTTCGTACAGCAGTTTGTACTTGTAATAGGTTCTGAGTCTTCCGGCAAGCATCATGATCAGTGCCAGGTAATCGTAGTTGCTGCTGAGCATTTCGTCACGGGCCTGGATCACACCGGCAAAATCATGACGGATAAAGGCATTCGACATCTGAAAGACATTGACTTCCGGATTCAGGGAAACAAGATGTGTGACATCATTGAGATCGAGATTCTCCTGGCCGTAAAGCACCATCTTGTCGATGGCATTGTGCAGCAAGAGTGTGTCACCGTCGATGCGGTTGAGAAGTTCTGCCCTGGCGTCTCTGTTCAGACGCAGATGATTGAGAGAAAGCTGTTTGTCGGTATAGTTTTCGAACTCCCATTTCTTCATCTTCTGAAGACGGATGATCTCTGCCCTGTGCTTCTGCAGCAGTTTGTATTCCTTTTTGCGGCTGTCCGCTTCGAAACCGCGGCAGTAAAAGATCAGTACCGCATGGGGATTCGGTTTTTTCAGATACTGTTCAAGAATCGACATTCTGACTTCAGCATCCTTATCGGTGCTTTTCTTTGTTCCGGTGCCTTCATTCTTCTTCCCGGCATTGAGAAAATACGGATCACGGATGATCACTGCCTTGTCATCTTCGTCGAACAATGAAAAAGTGTCGCATTCCATGATCGCAGCATCGAACCGGAAGCTTTTCTTTTCCGACGCGTCAAAAACAAACGTATGTTCCTTGTCGATACTGTGATTCCTGAGAATGTGACGCAGATTCTCCTGAAGTCTGTATATGTCTTTTCCTGAAAGAATATAGATACTCATATTACGTTGCTATTATAGCAACTTTCCCCTGTGAGGTAATCAGCAAATTCACACCAGGAAGACAGAGGATCGTGATATCTCCTTCATCTTTTGTATCAACATAGGGTATATGTCTTTTTCTGAGCCGTCTGACTGTCTGCGGACTGGGATGATGATAGATTTCAAATGCGCCGCTGGAAATGATGGCGACACTGCATCTGACAGCATCGAGAAAGCGATCACAGTTGCCGGTGGCTGACCCGTGATGACTCAGTTTCAGAACGTCACATTTCAGGTTTCCGTATCTGTATATAATATCTTCCTCCGTCACCTGGTCGGCATCACCCATCAGCATCACATACATTCCGTTCATCCTGAAATAAAGGACGACCGAAGAGCGGTTTCTGTCTTCTTCATCAATGCGGTTTAGATCATAAAAGAGAATGGATCCGCTGGTGAAAGACGACTGATGTTCTGTGACGGTCATTGCCGGATGATAATCCTGACTGACACATTCCATATTGCCGGAATGATCACTGTCTTCATGGGTGATCACAAGCGTATCAAGATTTCTGATTCCCTTGCTGTCAAGAAATGTATACAGACGGTCTTTCATTTCCGGTTTTCCGGTATCCACCAGCATGTTCATCGTGTTGAACGGCTGCCGTATGAGAATGCTGTCACCCTGGCCGACATTGATGAATGTGATTTCGGCACAGGGATGAAACAGACCGAAAAGCTGAAACAGCAAGGTACATGCCGGCAGAAGTTTACGCAGATTTTTCCGGGAGAGATAATACACTGCCAGGATCAGATAGGCAGTCATGCCGATTCCCAGACAGCTGCCTTTTATCGAAAACAGGTTCACCAGGACATCAAGATAACTGCTTAACCGGAATAAAGACATAAACGAAACATCCGGTACAATAACCTGAAGACAGGCAATTAAAAAGAAAAAACCGTTGATCCGCATGAAGAAAGGAAACAGGATAGACTGCAGCGGCGACATCCTCTGATAAGTAAAACTCTGATACAGCAGAATCAGTGTTGTTCTGACTGAATCATCCAGATCCCTGATCAGGGATGAAACCCGGAACAACAGCGGCAGCAGAAAAGCTGCCGATACTGCTTCCTGCGGTTTCAGGACAAGAACTGTTACTGTTGCCAGACAGAACTGTTCCCTGCTGTTCAGCGGCAGCATGCGCATCAGCCGGAAAACAGTATGCTGCAGCAGACCAAACGGCATATGAAATACAATTGCCAGTGATAACGAAAGAAACAGCGAACACTTCTTCTTTGTTTTCTCTTTCAGAAACAGAGAAAGAAGACTCTCGCATAACATCAGGAAACCGACAGCGGCAAATCCCTGCCGGAAAAGAAAGGAATCTGCAAACCCGTCATCGGATATATTTAGAAGGATCTTGTTCAGATACGCGGCAGTGTCTCCTTCAAAACAGGAACCGATCCTTCTTTGCAGACGGCTGCGGATGCTTCCGGAGTGCTGCACGATCTTCAGACACGATTCATCCGTCTGAAAATAAACGCCGCGCCGCTTCAGATATGCGGAAAAGTCAAACAGGAAAAATCCCTGCGCGGAACGGATTTCTTCGTAATAGGGATCATCGAACTGTACTTCGGCATCAAATTCCAGCGGTGTTTCCGTATAGACCAGTACTCTTGTACTGCTGTTCTGTATGATCGCATATTTTTCATGAACCTCTGCCACAGTGCCTTTTTCAAGTGCCGGCAGCGCGTTCTGATACCGCGGAAAGGACAGAAGCAGAAACAGCGGAATCATGATCAGCAGGCTTTTCTTCCTGCTGTGAAGCAAAAGACACAGCGTACACAGAGATACAGAGATCAGCCAGTGACTGTACAGCCAGGCGCATACGATGCAAAGTAACGTGAGAAACATCGCGTTTTCGCGAATATCATTCATAACGCTATCAGATCCCTGATCTTATCCAGCTTCTTTTCACCGATACCTTTTACCCTGACCAGATCGTCGATACTCTGAAACAGACCATTCTCTTCACGGTACCGGATGATTCTTTCCGCTGTTTTCGGGCCGATTCCCGGCAGCGTGATCAGTTCTTCGGCAGTTGCAGAGTTGATTGAAATACGTTTCTGTTCCTTCTTTTCGGGGATGATGATACAGTCGCCGTCTTTCAGTACGGTATTCGGATTCAGTGTATCAGTATCGGCATTTTCACTGATCTGTATTTCATTCAGTGCTTCCTGCATGGTGGCATAGCGATCCAGGTGCAGTGTCTGTTCTTCCTCCACAGCCCCTTCCACCGTGACTGTGATCTGATCATCCTGTTCTGTTTCAAGATGCAGGTTATCATTGTTTATCAGCAGAAAAAGCAGTATGCAGCAAAAAAAGACAGCCAGCAGTTTCATAATGAACCTCCTGACTGTCTTATTGTTTCCGGATTGTCAGTTTCCGTTATTTTATATCAACGATAATGACCTGATAGGGATTTGCGACATTGACATTGACTGTCTGGCCGACTTTGGAATCAAGGATGGCCACAGCAAGCGGTGTCTCGTTGGAAAGCTTGCCGTTGAGCGGATCTGCTTCTGTCGAACCGACGATCGTGTATGTTGCTTCTTCCTTTGTATCAAGGAATTCCAGAGTCACGGTCGAACCGATACGGACGATCTTCTTGGAAACATGCTTGGTGTCGATCAGCACATAGTGCTGCAGCATGTTTTCCAGTTCGACGATACGGGATTCAACCTGTGACTGCTTGTCGCGGGCAGCGTCGTAATCGGCGTTTTCCGAAAGGTCACCAAGGGATCTTGCTTCCTTCAGTTCGCTCTTGACTTCTTCGCGGACAACATGCACGAGGTTGTAATACTCATCCTGCAGTTTTTTCAGACCATCTTCCGTCACATAGATCTTGTTATCATCAGTCATAAATATGCTCCTTTTTTTTGCCTGCATATTATAGCACTGACATTTTAAAAATGAAATACCCGCATACATTCAATTGCTCTGAATAAACGCAGCGATATCATCGATGACAGCTGAAGGAATATGGCGCTCCTTACTGAATTCTTTTCCGGCTTTCGAAGGATCGGTTGAAAGCGAAGAAACGAAGGCATGATTCAGACCGTCATACAGTCTGAAAGTGACGTTTTGATGGTCGCCAAGCAGTTCCTGATATGACTTGTAATCTGATGCAACAGTTGCCTGCAGATCATCCGATCCCTGCAGGATCAGCATCGGTTTCGGATTTTCGCGTAAATAGTCTGCCGCCGGATGATCTGCCATTTCCTTGAAGTAATACAGGGTGGCTCCGTTGCCCATTTTGGTTTTCCTCGCCTCTTCATCCGACATTGTTTTCATTGCGGCGAACTGCTTTTCAAATTTGCCGACCAGTTTTCCGAGAACCAGTCTGGTCAGGAAACCGCCTGTCTCTTTCTGTTCATGCAGCTGCCGCAGCAGAATCTCGTCCAGTGAATGCAGTGAACCGGCCATCATGATCAGACCTCTGTAATCGCCGCCCTCGGCATCGATTCTGCCTGTCAGGATTGCTCCCATGCTGTGACCGATAATGAATACTTTTTCCGCGTCGATTCGTGGATTCTGCTTCAGCAGATCCGTTGCCAGTATTGCATCCTGGATCGTTTCCTCTTCAATGGTTATACCGGTGGTGTTTTTCACCATTTTGCGGCCATGAACAAACGTCCTTTTATCATAGCGCAATGACGCGATGCCTCTTGCCGCAAGACCTTCCGCCAGGTCCCTGAACGGTGCAACCTTGCCGACTTTTTCGTCCCGGTTGCTGGCTCCGGAACCGTGTACGAACACAACAGCCGGCACTTTGCCTTCCACATGATCCGGTATCGTCAGGATACCTTCCAGAGGATATTCCGTATCTTTACCGACGATAATCTTCTCTTCCATTGCCATAATCTCACTTTCTTTATGCATTATATAATATAATGCATATAATGCTAAAATGCAATATAAAAACTGCCTTCATATCAACGAAGACAGTTTCTGTTCCTTATACGTGAATGACGCTGTTAATCTTGGTGACCAGCAGGTCGATGGCAACCAGGTTGTGGCCGCCTTCGGGAATGATGATGTCGGCATAGCGCTTGCTGGGTTCGATGAACTGTTCATGCATCGGCCTTACCGTATCAAGATACTGGCTGACGATATTGTCGACTTCGCGGCCTCTTTCCTTGACATCGCGGATCAGACGGCGGATAAAGCGCACATCGGCATCGGTATCAACGAAGATCTTGATATCGAGAAGGCTGCGGATGTTTTCATCTTCGAGAACGAACAGACCTTCCAGGATCAGCACGTCGCAGGGATAGCACGTTTCCGTCACATCGCTGCGGGTGTGGTTGACAAAGTCATATGTCGGCTTCTCCACTGTTTCCCCTGCCGAAAGCTTCTGAATATGTTCCAGGAGAAGATCGTTGTCGAAGGCAAACGGATGGTCGTAGTTCGTCTTGATTCTTTCTTCCATCGGTTTATCCGACTGATCCTTGTAATAGTCATCCTGACGGATGATCAGTACGGAACGCTCATTGTCAAACTGTTTTTTCAGTCTGCGTGAAATCGAAGTTTTGCCGGATGCGCTGCCGCCGGCAATACCGATAATGATCGGTTTGCTCATTCTTCTTCAACCTCCAGTTTCAAAGCGGAAATGAGTTCGTCTTTTTCGTCATAGACAAGTTCAAAACAGAACGGTTCTTTGTTTCCTTTCAGAATCTCTTCAAGAAAGAGCCTGTCGCCTTCCCACAGGGACAGTCTGGGAATCTTTTCTTCCCTGATCCATTCCAGGGTTCCTTCATCACAGGGATGCATTTCACCATGGAATCTGTCGCAGGTATAGATCCAGATCTTTTCCTCTTCCTTGTGGGGATAGCGGAAATAGATCAGTCCTTCAAAGTTCAGTTCGTCGGCGATCAGTCCGGTTTCCTCGAACAGTTCCCTCTTCATGCAGGTACGGGCATCTTCACCGGCTTCGAACTTGCCGCCGGGTCCGATCCACTTGCCCTGATTGATATCATCTTTTTTCCGGTTTCTCAGCAGCATCAGCCATCTGCCGTTCTGCCTGAGATAGCCGCATGTGCTTCGTATCATTCGCCGAGATACTTTGCGACGTTGGCGGAATGTTCTTCTATCGTCTCAGCGTAGTGAATGCCGGTTCCTCCGTAGATATCAGCCATGAAGAACATATAGTCTGTCTGATTCGGTTCCAGCACGGCCTCAAGAGCTGAGACACCGGCGTTTTCGATCGCGCCCGGCGTCAGTCCGTCATGCTTATAGGTATTGTATGGCGATTCCACTTCGACATTGACTTCGCAGTCCTGCCACTTGTTAATGTCACGGTCATAGTCGATGGCATAGCAGACAGTAACTGAAGACTCCAGCGGATAATCCGTATTCAGACGGTTCAGGAAGATGCCGGCAATCGTCTTCATGTCATCCATCGATGTGCCGCCGCCTTCATACTGGACGATCGATGCAAGGGTGTAGATCTGATGGGTGCTCAGCGAGCTGGCATCAAACTTCGGCTTGAACTGGTTGTAGACAGCCAGAGTCTGGTCGAGGATGCGCATTGTGACTTCCTCGGCGTTGGTGTCGCGCATGAACTGATAGGTATCCGGTGCCAGATATCCTTCGAGGAAGATCCGCACGCCGTTCTGGAACATCTCGTCGGTGATGAACGGATACTTTTCCTTCTGGGCTGAGATCCAGTCCTTGTTGGACCACAAGGCAATCAGATCATCATATTTCACATTTGTGACTTCGCTGATCTTTTCCGCGACATGCTTCGCCCAGTCACCTTCGACGATCGTCACCATGACGACATCCTGGTTGGCGGAAAGCGGATCACCAAGATACTTGAGGATCTTGTCGACATCCCAGCTTCTGTCCAGGAAATATTCGCCGGCATACAGGTCGGTCAGATGATTCAGTCTTGCATAGACATAAGCTGTACGGTTATCGGCGATCAGTCCTTCCTCTTCCAGTTTGACGGTGACGTCACGGACTGTCATATCACTGTCAACACGGAACAGGACAGCTTCCGATTGTTCCTGCATCGGTTCCAGTGAACGGTTGTAGTAGCGGTATGCCAGAAAACCGAACAGACCCGCGAAGGTCAGCAGGAACAGTAGCAGATACAGCAGAAAATGGCTTCTTGGCTTTTCGTATAATTCACTCATTTGACTCGTCCCTCCATGCATCAAATACTTCAGCTACGATTTCGAATTCCTCTTCGTCGACCGGGAATACTTCCCCTTCGTCGTTATAGCTGAATCCGAATACTTCGTCTTCATTTGCCGGATTCTGTACGACAACGTACTGTTTTCCGGTCGCTTCATAATCGAAGGTGAACAGGATCTCGAATTCCTTTTCGTTCCCTTCGTCATCGGTCAGAATAATCTTGTTTGTATCACTTAGCATTTCTGTTTCCTTTCACAACAAAAGGCGCTATTCGCCTTTGTGCTCAGAATGACTGTCCAGCCAGGTCTGCAGGATCTGCACGGCCGCCAGCTGGTCGATCTTCTTTTTTCTCTTTTTGCGCGAAACGTCCGCTTCCAGCAGGATCGATTCCGCGGCTTTGGTGGTAAAACGCTCGTCCTGAAGAACAACGGGAATACCGCATTCCTTTTCCAGTTCCTCGCCGAATTCCCGGCACAGCTGCGCCCTTGGACCTTCGTCGTCATTGAGAAGCAGCGGATATCCCATCACGATCAGATCGGGTTTCTCCCGCTCGATGACCAGAAGCACCTTGTCCATTGCCTCGTTGTAATCGTCCGGACGGAACCTGATGGTTTCCACTGTCCGCGCGATGAGGCCGGTGTCGCTTTCGCTGACACCGCAGGTCACCGAACCGAGATCCAGTCCGAGGTATCGCGTCATTTATGTTCCTCGAGATAGAATCTGACAAGTTCCTCAATGATTTCGTGACGTTCCACCGACTGGATAATGCTGCGGGCATTATTGTGCGATGAAATGTAGGCAGGATCATTGGAAATCAGATATCCGGCCAGCTGATTGATGGCGTTGTACCCTCTTTCGTTCAGTGCTGTCTCAACATGCTTGAGAACTTCGCGGATGTTTTCACGGCGAATTTCTTCGGAGTTGAAGCTGACAGTTTCTGTGACGTCATAATTTCTACCATTCATAACCTTCTCCACCTTTCCTAATATAATACTCTAAATTTTCATATAAATATAGAGCGACTCTCATTTTGAACGGAAAAATCTTAATTAGGAAGATAAACGGAAAAACAGAGGAACGCTGCGGTTCCCCTGTTCTGTTCATAATTCTCTGCGGCTGTATCAAAGCTGTTTCAGAGTCTCTCTGACAGACTCAAGAGCTTCATTGATCTTCGCCGTGTCGCGGCCGCCGGCCTGGGCCATGTCGGGACGTCCGCCGCCGTTGCCGCCGGTGATCTGGGCTGCCTTCTTGACGATATCGCCGGCCTTGAGACCCTTCGCGATCGCCTCTTTGGAGGACGCGCAGACGAATGTCACCTTGCCGGAGCCTTCGTTGGAAATGAAGACGAAACCGTTCTTCAGGCCGTTGCGCAGCTTTTCGGCATAGGCCTTGAGCGATCCGGAATCCTTGTCCTTGAGTTCCAGGATCAGAGCGCTGATGTCTCCGTAAGTCTCAGCCTTGCTCTGCATCGCCTGGGCTTCCATTGCCATTGCCTTTTCATTCTGCAGGGCAACTTCCTTCTTCAGGGAGGCATTTTCGAGGATCAGCTGTTCGAGACGCTCCTTGAGACCGACGGAAGAGTTCATCTTCAGAAGCGCAGCAGTTTCTTCGAGATAGTCTTCAGCTGCCTTGAATTCCTCATAGGATTTCATCTTGGTAACGCTGGTAATACGGCGGATACCGGAACCGATGGATTCTTCCGAGAGGATCTTGAACGATCCGAGTTCGGCCGTGTTGCTGACATGCGTACCGCCGCAGAATTCCTTGGAGAATTCGCTCATCGAGACAACTCTGACCGTGTCGCCGTATTTCTCGTTGAACAGAGCGACTGCACCGGTCTTCTTGGCGTCTTCGATGCTCATGACATCGGTGACGACAGGAATGGCGGCAGCGATCTTCTCATTGACGATGCGTTCCACTTCCTTCAGCTGTTCCGCAGTCGGCTTTTCATAATGGGTAAAGTCAAAACGTCCGTAGTCAGGTCCGTTGAAGGAACCGGCCTGGGCGACATGATCGCCGAGGACCTGCTTCAGCGCCGCCTGGAGAAGATGCAGCGAAGAGTGGTTCGCTCTTGTCTTCTGTCTGGCTGCGAAGTCATATTCGCCTTCCAGGACATCACCGACGTGCAGTGTTCCTTCGACATTCTGAATATGGTGCATCGGCTGCTGGTGCGGTGCTTTTCTGACATCCGTGACATCGGCGCGGAACGTATCGCTCCAGAGTTTTCCGGTATCGGCGCACTGGCCGCCGCTTTCAGCATAGAAGCAGGTTCTGTCAAGAATGACATCGCCTTCATCTTCCAGTTCGTCTACCTTGACGCCGTTGCGGAACATGCCGATGACCTTGCCGGCGCAATGGGTTTCACTGTAGCCGGTAAAGACGGATTCTTCCGTGAAATCCATAAGATCAGCCGACTGTCCGTGCATGGACTGCTGGTCGCCGCGGGCTTCCTTGGCGCGCTTTCTCTGGGCAGCCATTTCCTTGTCGAAACCTTCCAGATCGACTTCGTAACCGGCATCGCCGGCGATCTCAACTGTCAGTTCCTTCGGGAATCCGTAGGTATCATAAAGTTTGAAGACCACTTCGCCCGGCAGGACTTTCGTGTCCTCATGTGCCTTCAGGGCGTCATTCAGCAGGTTTTCGCCGTTGGCCAGTGTCTTGTGGAAGGATTCCTCCTCGGTCTTGACCAGACGTTCGATCAGGGAAACCTTGTCCTGCAGATACGGATAGTAGTCTTCCATGTTGTCGGCGACGATCTTGACCAGACGGTACATGAAGGCGCCGCTGATACCGAGCTTGATGCCGTAGCGGACAGCTCTGCGCAGTACACGTCTCAATACATAGCCTCTGCCTTCGTTGGAGAACATGGCCCCGTCGGCAATGGCGAATGTAACGGTTCTGATATGGTCGGCAATGACTCTGTAAGCCATCTTGTATTCCGGCTCGTCATAGCTGTGCTTTGCCATCTTTTCGCAGGCACGGATAACCGGCAGGAACAGGTCGGTGTCGAAGTTCGTCTCGCCTTCCTGGATCAGGCAGGTCAGACGTTCGAGACCCATACCGGTATCGATATTCTTCTGTGGCAGTTCTTTGTATTCGCTGCGCGGCACTTCGCCGGGACGGCAGTCATACTGCGAGAAGACGATATTCCATACTTCGATATAGCGGTCGTTTTCGATATCCTCGAAGAACAGCTTCTCGCCGAGATGCTCGGGATCATACTTTTCTCCGCGGTCAAAGAACAGTTCGGTATCCGGTCCGCCGGGTCCGCGGCCGATCTCCCAGAAGTTGTCATCGGTCTTGCGGATATGTTCGGGGATCATACCGACCTTGATCCATGTTTCCTTGGCAACTTCGTCATCGGGATAAACTGTTACATACAGTTTTTCCCTGTCGAAGCCGATCCATTCCGGACTGGTCATGAATTCCCATGCCCAGGTGATCGCTTCCTCCTTGAAATAGTCACCGATCGAGAAGTTGCCGAGCATTTCGAAGAATGTATGGTGGCGGGCTGTCTTGCCGACGTTTTCAATATCGTTTGTACGGATCGATTTCTGGGCGTTGGCGATTCTGTTGCAGGCCGGTTTCTCGGTTCCGTCGAAATACTTCTTGAGGGCTGAGACGCCGGCATTGATCCACAGAAGCGTCGGGTCATCATGCGGAATCAGGCTGGCGCCCGGTTCAATCATGCATCCCTTTGTCTTCCAGAAATCAAGGAACATCTGTCTGATCTGATTGCCGCTGAGCTGTTTGTTTGGCATAAATCCTCCTTATCAAATAAAAAAACATTTTCATCTCCAGGAACGATTTCTCGCGGTACCATCCTGGTTCACATGAAAATGTGCACCTTAATTTACCATAACGCCGGTCTGCGTCGCTGATTAAGCGCTCTGCTGGAGAAAGCTTCAGCTGTAATTCGGCAAAGACTCGCACCGGCCGTCTTCTCTCTTCAGCGTCATCCGCAGCCTACTTACTCTCCGTCATCAATTTCCTGTTTATCATATCACAAGCGTGATAATGAGACAAAACCATTTTATGAAAATACTTTCATAATTTTGTGAAACATATTGCATTGACTGTGAAAAACCGTTGAAATATAATCTTGTTATTAATCTCAGGAGGAGAAATTACATGAAAAAAATGACATCAGCGCTGATTGCCTCTCTGCTGTGCATTGGCATGGCAGGCTGTTCCCAGGCTGAACCTGCTGGCACAGATCAGCCGACAGAAACAGGCAATGCTGAATATTCTGTAGGTATTGTCCAGCTTGTCGCCCATCCGGCTCTTGATGCCGCAACCCAGGGATTCCAGGATGTCCTCAAGGAGGAATTCGGCGACAGCGTTACCTTCCATTACCAGGAAGCTGCCGGTGATTCGGCAACATGCGTCACGATTGCCAATACCTTCGTCAATGAAGGCGTCGACCTGATCATGGCCAATGCCACACCTGCCCTGCAGGCCGCGGCATCCGCAACCAACCAGATCCCGATTCTCGGCACATCCATTACCGAATACGGTGTCGCCCTTGATATCTCTGATTTCAACGGCACTGTCGGCGGCAACATCTCCGGTACATCCGACCTTGCCCCGCTGGATCAGCAGGCAGCGATGTTCGATGAGATCCTGCCGGATGCCAAGAAGATCGGCATCATCTACTGCAACGCTGAAGCAAACTCCGTATATCAGGCAGAAGTCGTAAAGGCTGAACTGGAGAAGAGCGGACATACCGTAACGGTCTACACCTTCACCGATTCCAATGACGTCGCCTCTGTCACCCAGCAGGCTGTCAGCGAAAACGATGCCCTGTATATCCCGACCGACAATACAGCAGCATCCTGCACCGAAGCGATCAACAACGTCGCAATGCCGGCAGGCATCCCGATCATCACCGGTGAAGAAGGAATCGCATCCGGCTGCGGTATCGCCACCCTTTCGATCAACTACTATGACCTTGGCAGAACGACCGGTGAAATGGCCGTCCGCATTCTCAAGGGTGAAGATATTTCAACAATGCCTGTCGAATACTTCATGAATCCGGTCAAGAAATATGACGCTGAAAGAGCCAAGGCTCTCGGCATCACGATTCCGGAAGGATACGAACCGATCGAAAAATAAAAAAAACAATGAATCAGGTGCTTGCAAAAGCACCTTTTTCACAATGATAAACAGCAGTAAATATGCTATAATCCAAAGATGTAACTGTAGTAAATAGAAACTTCTACCGGAGGATCCTATGAGTGTAATGACGATTTCCAATCTTGAGCTGAACTTCGGATCCCTGCTTGGCAGTATGCCGTCGGGCATTGCCCAGGGAATTATCTGGGGTATCATGGCTCTTGGCCTTTATATCACTTTCCGCCTGCTCGATGTCGCCGACCTTTCCGTCGACGGCACATTCACCACCGGCGGAGCCGTGACGGTCATGCTGCTGCTTGCCGGCTGGAATCCATGGCTGGCCATGTTGATGGCATTCCTGGCGGGAATGGCTGCCGGAACGGTAACCGGCCTGCTTCATACAAAGCTTGGAATCCCGTCGATTCTTTCCGGTATCCTGACCCAGTTCGCACTGTATTCCGTCAACCTGGCCATTATGGGCTTTACCGCCAACAAGGCGATCAGCGTTGACAAATACACGATGGCGATCTCCTCCCGCAACATTCCTTCCGCCCTGATTACGGGAGTGATCGTTGCGGCAGTGCTGATTGCCCTGATGTACTGGTTCTTCGGAACGGAAATCGGTTCCTCGATGCGTGCCACCGGCTGCAATCCGGAAATGTCCAAAGCCCAGGGAATCAACATCAATACCATGAAAGTAATGGGTCTTGCTTTATCCAATGCTATCGTCGCCTTCTCCGGCGGTCTGATGGCCCAGTATCAGGGTTTTGCCGATATCAATATGGGACGCGGTGCGATCGTCATCGGTCTGGCCGCTGTCATCATCGGTGAAGTCATCGGCGATGCCCTGCTTGGCAAACATCTGAATTTTGCCGGCAAACTGAGTTTTGTCGTAATCGGCGGCATCATCTATTACCTTGTTGTCATTGTCGTTCTCTGGCTGAAACTCAACAGCAACCTTCTGAGACTCTTTACCGCGATCATCGTCGCCGTCTTCCTGGCGGTGCCGAATCTGCAGCAGTATTCGAAAACATCCTTCCGCAAAGCCGGCAAGAATTCCAACAGGCCGCAGGAGGTGAAATAATATGTCTGTCATGCTGAAAGTAGATCATATTTCCAAGACATTCAATCCCGGAACGATCAATGAAAAGGTAGCCCTTCGCGATATCTCGCTGGAAATGGAAGAAGGAGACTTCATTACCGTGATCGGCGGCAACGGCGCCGGCAAATCCACCCTTCTGAATGCGATCGCCGGTGTATGGCCGGTCGATTCCGGCTCGATCATCATCGGTGACGAAAACGTTACCGGCATGGCGGATTTCCAGCGTGCCCATCTGATCGGACGTGTCTTCCAGGATCCGATGATGGGTACTGCCCCGACAATGCAGATCGACGAAAACCTCGCCCTGGCGGCAAGACGCGGCAAGAAAAGAACCCTGCGCTGGCATATCAGCAAAACAGAACGGGAAAGCTATCATGAACAGCTCAAGCTTCTCAACCTCGGTCTTGAAGACCGTTTGACACAGAAGGTCGGACTTCTCTCCGGCGGCCAGAGACAGGCACTTACCCTTCTGATGGCTTCGATCCAGAAACCGAAACTTCTGCTTCTGGACGAACATACGGCTGCCCTCGATCCCCAGACAGCGAAAAAAGTGCTGGGTATCACCAAAGAGATCGTCGAACGCGATCATCTGACTGCCCTGATGGTCACCCACAACATGCGTGATGCCATCAGCACCGGCAACCGTCTGATCATGATGTACGAAGGCAGGATCCTCTTCGATGTTTCCGGCGAGGAAAAACAGAAGCTGACTGTCGACGACCTCATGAAGAAATTCGAAGAGGCCAGCGGCGAAGAATTCGCTGACGATCAGTCCCTGCTCTCGAGATAAAAGGCATAACAAAACAGGAACGCATATCATCATGAATTCCTGTTTTTTTCTTTATTTCTTTTTGATATAGACACTGCAGGAACCGTCTTCACAGACGAATTCGCCGTTGCCGTCTTCGTCGATCGTCACTTCTGCCTTGCAGTTTCCGAGTACGTCTTTCCAGACTTCGCCTTTGTGCACAGCGCCGACATTCATCGTCTTTGTGCCGCCGGACTTGTCAGTCATGATAACCGCAAGACCGCTGTTTTTATGTTCCCCGTCGCCTTCCATGGTCCATCCGACAACACTTGAATCATCGAAGTAGTCACGCTGGATACCATAGAGATTTTCATGCCGCAGTTTCAGCATGATATCGATGACAGGCTGGATATTCCTGCCCTCTCTTGCTTCCAGACCATAGTAGTCGCCGTAGAATACGCACGGATAGCCCTGCGGACGCAGCAGGATCACGGCATAGGCAGCAGGCAGGAACCATTCCTGAACCGTGCTTTCCAGTGCCTGTCCCGGCTGGGTATCGTGGTTGTCAACAAATGTGACAGCCAGAGACGGATCGGCAGCGACAAGCGTGTTGTCCAGCAGTTTGGACATATCATATTCACCGTTGGACAGCGATGCATGGTGAAGGTTGAAATGCAGTGGCACGTCAAACAGTGACATACACCGTCCGGTTGCGGAAATAAAGTTCTGCAGAACACCGAGATCGCCGTTCCAGTATTCACCGACACTGAAGAACTCGGCACCGTACTGCACACGCATCAGGTAAAGCCAGTCCGGATAGAAACCGGAGTCGATATGCTTGACGGCATCGAGCCGGAAACCGTCGACATGGGTCGTATCCAGATACCAGTGTCCCCAGTCAATCATGTGACGTCTGACACGCGGATTCGAGAAGTCGACATTGGCTCCCATCAGATAATCTGAGTTGCCGTTTTCCTTGTCGGTATTCTCGCTCCATTCAGCATCCTTGAAGTTGTAGATACCCTTTTCCTTTGTCCTGTTATCGAAATCGACACCGCTGAAACAGGTGTGATCCCATGTAAAGTCGGAGTATTTGCCGTTACGGCCGGGGAATGTGAATTTCGTCCAGGCCTTGATCTTGTGCTCATCCGAGACTTCGCGGTTGCGGTCGTCTTCGGCATTCTGCACAGCTTCAACAATTTCCACACCGTCGGCACCGATCTTATGGTTCAGAACGATGTCGGCATATACCTGCAGACCGTTGGCATGCAGATCTTCGATTGCCTTGAGATATTCGTCGCGGGATCCGTATTTGGTTTCCACGCTTCCCTTCTGGTCGAATTCGCCAAGATCATAAAGATCGTAAACACCATATCCGACATCCGACTTGCCGGCCTGTCCCTTGTACGCCGGCGGCAGCCAGATGGCGGTAAATCCTTTTTTATTCAATTCAGCAGCATTTTTACTGACCTGCTTCCATAATTTACAGTTTTCCGGAAGATACCACTCAAAATACTGCATCATAACGCCGTTTGTCTTTTTCATGTTTTCCTCCTCGCGACAATTTTAGGACTTTCGAACCAGGAAGTCCATGGTGTTTGACCAAGGTTTTCAATGTAAGCGTTTGAGTAAGCGCTTGCGCTGAAAAAAAGTTGTTTTAAATAATAAAAAAGAGCAGAAACACGGATGTTTCTGTCTCTTGTCAAATCAGAAATCAAAGGGGTCTTCACGGCTGCTGTATTCCGTCAGCCGCCGGCAAAGTGTGGTTTCCCGGGGGTGTCTTTCAATGATGGCGATTCCCTTCCGGAAGGCGCCAAGTTCGCCCAGCAGAAGGATCGCCTTGCGGGCTCTCGTGACACCGGTATAGATCAGTTTTCTTTGCAGCATGATATTCATCTGGTAGGTAAACGGCATAATCACGATCGGATATTCCGAACCCTGCGACTTGTGCACGCTGATACAGTAGGCAAGCGAGATGTTGTTCCAGCTGTCCTGGTTGTATTCGACAAAGATACCCTGGAAATCGACGATGATCGTCGTCTTGCGGTCGGGACTCTCCCGGGCTTCGATGATCTCGGCAAGGGTGCCGATGTCACCGTTGAAAACCTCATCGTCCGGCTGGTTTTTCAGCTGCAGGATCTTGTCCCCTTCCCGGAATGTCGTATAGCCGATCCGCAGTTCCTTCTTCATCCCGTCAGAAGGATTGAACACTTCCTGCAGGGCGTTGTTCAGTACATCGATGCCGGCGGCTCCGCTGTACATCGGGGAAAGTACCTGGACATCATCCAGGGAATATCCCTTTTCCAGCGCGTTTCGTACGATTTCGACAATGCCGTTTTTGATCTCATGGCGGCGGCATTCATAGAATCCGACATCCTGGGAGTAGGATTCCTGCAGTGCGCCGCGGTTGATGTCATGTGCAAGGGCAATGACACCGCTGCCGTTTTCCTGCCGGTAGATATGGGAAAGGCGGATCAGAGGGAAGATATTCGACGCGATCATGTCGCGTAATACACAGCCGGGACCTACGCTTGGCAGCTGATCTTCATCACCGATGATGCAGATCTTGCGGATGGTATGGGACGCCCGCAGCAGATTGCTGAAGAGATAAGCGTCGACCATGGAAAACTCGTCCACGATCAGAAGATCGCCGCTTAAAGGATCTTCCTCGTTCTTGCCGAAGGTATTTGTTTCCAGGTCCCATTGCAGGATCGAATGGATCGTCGACGCGCTGGTATGGGTCAGTTCGCTCAGCCGTTTGGCTGCCCTTCCGGTCGGGGCGGCGAGAATCACCGAAGCATCGGGATACAGTTCCTCAAACAGATGGACCAGAGCCCGGATCACCGTTGTCTTGCCGGTGCCGGGACCGCCGGTAATGATCATGCAGTCTTCCCGGAACAGAGTTTCGATCGCTTCCGTCTGCTTTTCGTCATAGACGATGCCGGTATCCTTCTGCATTTTCTCCAGACAGGCATGCACGTTTTCCATATCCGTGTCTTCCGTCTCACGGTACGGAAATGAAGTCAGAAACGAAGCGATGAAATGCTCGCTGTCATACTGGGCTTTGGGATAGATGCGGTTTTCCTCCCGGATCAGCTGTCCGTCGAATACCGCTTCATTCAGCAGAGCTTCAAAATCGCAGCTGACACCGTCGCTGATCCTGCGGAAATAATCTTCGAAGGATTCCAGACGGACATAGGAATTGCCGCTGCTCATGCAGGCATCGCTGCATGCGGCGACCAGCATGGCGGAAAGACGTCTTTCATCATCGGGGGCAATGCCGAGCGACGCTCCGATCTTGTCGGCAGTCGCAAAGCCGAATCCCTCGCACTCCCGGATCACCCGGTACGGATCTTCTTTCAGTTTGTTCAGCGCTTCCTTGCCGTAGACCTTGTTCAGGCGCACCAGGTTGCGCATGCCGATGCCATGGACATTGAGAAAACGGACAAGTTCCTCGAGCCCGTCATCGCTCTGCAGCATGCCTTCCTTGATGGCGGCGATCTGTTTCGCGCTGAGTCCGGGAACGGTATAAAGGACATTGTCATCAGCCCGGATCAGATTCAGGCATTCCTCGCCAAGGGAACCGACGATCTTTTCCGCTGTCTTCTTACCGATGCCGGCAAACTGGATGCCGGACAGATAGCGGATGATTCCTTCCCTTTCCGAAGGCAGCGGTTTCTCAAAGGACTGAATCTGAAACTGCATGCCGTAGCGGGGATGTTCGGTATAGATTCCCGTGATGTTGTAAAGCAGATCTGTCTGCACCTGCGGCAGAAGACCGGTCACGGTAATGACTCTTTCTCTTTCATCATTGATGCGGAACTTGGCGACAGTATAAAAATTCTCTTCATTTCTGAAAAGAATATAGGTGAATTTCCCGTTGAGACGGATCAGATTTTCTTCGTTCACAATCGTCATATAAACATGGACCGGATCTTTTCCTGCAGATCCTCGCCGTTTCTGTAGATATTTTCGATCCTGCCG
Organism: uncultured Erysipelotrichaceae bacterium; assembly: GCA_902778375.1. GTDB lineage: Bacteria > Bacillota_I > Bacilli_A > Erysipelotrichales > Erysipelotrichaceae > Bulleidia. Next base: position 6,810 of record CACYXJ010000013.1, on the reverse strand, counting down.
CCGCAGATCACGGTATCGCCGTCATAGATGACTGCTTCCTGACCGGGCGTGACAGAACGGATCAGCTGCGGATAGGATGCCAGAAGCGTGCCGTCTTCATTCAGTGAGATCGTGACAGGATTGTCTGCCTGACGGTAGCGGAACTTCGCCGCGCAGTTCAGGGGCAGTTCTCTGTCTGCCAGCCAGTTGACTTCGCTGATCAGGCAGCTGTCGCTGTAAAGATAATCCTCATGAGCCGGGTCGGTCACATACAGTTCGTTCCTTTCGACATTCTTGCCGACGACGAAGAACGGACCGATACCGCCGATATCGAGACCCTTGCGCTGGCCAATCGTATAGTACATGACACCTTTATGGGTGCCGACTTCCTTTTTACCGGAAATATTGATGATCTTTCCAGGTTTCATCGGCAGATAGTTGCTGAGAAACTGACGGAAATTCCGTTCGCCGATAAAGCAGATGCCGGTGGAATCTTTCTTGTCAGCGATTGAAAGATCCAGTTCCTCGGCGATCCGTCTGACTTCCGGCTTTTCGATGCTTCCTAACGGAAAGACAACATGGTCCAGCACTTCCCTTCTGATCTCTGCCAGAAAATAGGACTGGTCCTTGTTTCTGTCATCCGCCTTCATCAGTACTGCATTGCCGTTCTCTATGCCGCATTTGGCATAGTGGCCGGTCGCGACCGTCTCAAAACCCTGCTCTCTGGCAAAGCGCATGAAACTGTCGAATTTGATATAGCGGTTGCAGAGAATGTCGGGGTTCGGCGTGCGTCCCTTCTTGTATTCCTCGAGGAATGTGCGGAAGACATCGTCCCAGTATTCCTTGATGAAATCGATCCGCAGCAGTTTAAGACCGAGTTTTTCTGCCACTGCCATGGCATCGTTGTAATCGGCTTCCTGGGGACAGATCGGATCGTTCAGTGTCGGGTTGCCGCTGAAATCGTCATTGGCAAGTGAGTCCCAGTTGCGCATGAAAGCGCAGGTAACGTCATGTCCCTGGTGTTTGAGAAGATATGCGGCGACAGCGCTGTCGACACCGCCTGACAGACCAACGAGAATTTTCATACTTAGATATTATACAAAAAAAGAAGAATCACGCATCACAAATCATGATACGGTTTCTTCTGTTTTTCTGACGTTCTCACACGATTTATAGCTCGGACAGGTATTGCAGCAGGCCCTTTCGGCTACCTTGCGCAGTTCCTGCGGGACAAATACAGCAATCTCCTCTTCGTCGTAACCGACCTGGAAACTGGTTTCATCAAGAATGATCGGACGCTTGAGGACACTCGGGTTCTGCTTGATGAACCGGATCAGCTGATCGGTCGTCATGGCGTCGATGTCGATGTTGCTTTCCTGTATGATCTTGCTGCGTTTGGAGATGATATCATCACTGCCGTTTTCGCTTCGCATCAGAAGATGTTTGATCTCGTTTGTATTGAGCAGAGTCTTGAATATGTTTTTTTCAATAAACGGGAGTTCCCTGTCTTTCAGCCATTGCTTGACTTTACGGCAGCTCGCACAGCCCGGAGAAGTATAGACAACGATCATATGAACTCCTTTCCCTTGCATTATAGCACGCACGTCAATAGCCTCTTCCACCGTCTTGAAAACCGTCATCAAGTGTGTTTTAATTGACTCGCAATGATCGGGCGCAAGCATCATGATCGGTCCCTGTTCAGAAAGACAGCGGCTGATGAAAGCTGTCCATACCGGATGATGCGCTGGAACCCGGGAGCATCTATTTCGAACGAAATACGGCGGTCCGTTATCCCCTCAAGTGATCTGCATTTTCTGCGGATAAGTCGGGTGGCACCGCGCTGTACAAGCGTCCCTTCACGGAAGGGTTTTTTCATTTCAGGAGAGTGTTTATGAAAAGAATGTTATCAGGCATCAAGCCGACCGGACAGCTCCATCTTGGCAACTACATCGGAGCTCTGAAGCACTTTGTCGAATACCAGGACGAATATGAGATGTTCGCCTTCATCGCCAATCTGCACTGCATTACCGTTCCCCAGGATCCCGAGGAACTGCATGCCAACCTGCGCGACTGTGTCGCCCTTTACCTGGCCTGCGGACTGGATCCTGCAAAGGCAACGATCTTCCTGCAGACAGATGTCAGGGCACATGCCCAGCTCGGCTATATCATGTGCTGTCATACCTATATGGGCGAACTCAACCGCATGACCCAGTTCAAGGACAAACAGGCCAAGGGTGAGCGCAATCTTTCCGGCGGTCTCTATACCTATCCGGCACTGATGGCTGCCGACATCCTGCTCTATGATCCCGACTATGTACCGGTCGGCGAAGACCAGAAACAGCATGTCGAGCTGACCAGAGATGTAGCGGAAAGAATGAACAACCGTTACGGTCATCTCTTCAAGGTACCGGAACCGCTGATTGCCAAGGTCGGTGCCAGGATCATGTCACTTTCCGATCCTTCCAAAAAGATGTCCAAATCCGACGAGACAAACAAGGGATGCATCTATCTGCTTGACGACCTGAAGACTGCCCGCAAGAAAATCATGTCGGCAGTAACCGATTCCCTTGGCCAGGTCAAATACGATCCGGAAAACCAGCCGGGTATCTCTAACCTGATGCAGATCCTTTCCTCCCTTTCCGATGACCGCCCGATGGCCGATATCGAAGCAGAATTTGCCGGCAAGGGATACGGCGATTTCAAACGCGCTGTCGCTGACAAGGTCTGCGAAACTCTGGAAATGATCCAGAACCGCTATCATGAGATTCTCGCTTCCGGCGAGATCAATGAAGCCCTGAAAACCGGTGCCGAAAGAGCCAATCAGATCGCCGATGAAAAACTGGATCAGGTCCAGAAGGCAATCGGCATGGAAATCATCTGATTCAGAATCAAATTAGAAGAAAGGAGTTTTGTGATATGAAGAAAACAGAAAAACTGCTGCTTGCCGCACTCATGTGCCTGACAATGGCATCTGCCTGCAGCAGCCAGAACAACAGCCAGAATGCTGATGCATTCGATCCGGCAAACATCAAAACGGTCGCGGATGCATTCGCAATCGAAGCCGGCTCAACCGAATGGACACAGTCGGGAAACCAGTTCGTCTATGCCTTCGACAAGGACGGCGAATGCTACAGATTCTTTGTCGACCTGCCGGATGAGACAGTCGCGGAGATCGACAAACTCGATATTCTCGATCAGGAACATGACGAGAAACTCTATAATCTGATTTCCACCCTGCCCATTGCCAGGACGGAATATCTCAACGAAACAGCAATCAGTCAGGAAGAACTCGACAAACTGGTCGGAAAAACCGGCGGCGATCTTCTCGCTGACGGCTGGAGTATCTGGATGAGCAATCTGGAAACAATGGAATACAATTTCCATTACGGTCCCCACAGCTATACGGTAGTCTTTGACGGCAATGTCGACAACTATGATGTCGATCCTGAGGAAGCGATCAAAACGATGCCTGTCAAATCCGTGAAGTTCGCCGGTCTCGGCGATATCTATGCCGAATAATCACTTCTGAATTTGCAACTGAAAAAGGATGTCTGCTTCTCAAACAGGGAAACGGACATCCTTTTACTGTCAGTTTTAAATGTCTGCTAGATATGCAGGATAAACTTGGCGAACTGGAAATAGATCAGCAGCGAGATGGCATCGACGATCGTCGTGATAAACGGCGAAGCCATGACTGCCGGGTCGAAGCCCAAAGCCTTGGCAAAGATCGGCAGCGAGCAGCCCACCAGCTTTGCGGCAAAAACCGTGCATACCAGTGTCAGACAGATGACAGCCGCGACTGTGACCGTGATCGGATTGCCGAACAGCATCTTGTCGACCAGCATCAGCTTGGCGAAGTTGCATATGGCAAGGATCACACCGATGATCACGGCGACCCTGATTTCCTTCCATATGACAGCACCCAGATCCTTCAGTTTGATCTCATCAAGGGAAATACCGCGGATGACGGTGACGCTTGCCTGGGAACCGCAGTTGCCGCCGGTATCCATCAGCATCGGAATGTATGCGGTCAGAACCGTGAAGGCAGCCAGGGCATCTTCGAAGGAGGAAATGATCTGACCGGTGAACGTCGCGGAAACCATCAGCAGAAGTAGCCATGGGATACGTGATTTCACGGTGGAAATGACGCTTGTATTCAGATAGGAATCATCGGTCGGCGTGATAGCAGCCATTCGTTCGATGTCTTCCGTTGTCTCTTCAACCAGGACGTCCAGAGCATCGTCGACGGTAACGATACCGACGAGTCTGTTTTCCTTGTCGACGACCGGCATGGTCAGGAAGTCGTATTTGCCGAACTTACGGGCTGTCTCTTCCTGGTCATCCATCGTGGATGCGGAAATAATGCTGTCGTCCATGATTTCTTCCATCGTGTCGTTTTCATCGGCAAGCAGAAGATCGCGGATGGTTACGTAACCCAGCAGATGACGGGCGGGATCGGTGACGTACATGACGTTGATCGTCTCCATGTCCTGACCGACACGGCGGATTTTTTTCAGGGCATCAGCCACTGTCATATTCGTCTTCAGATCGATATACTCGGTCGTCATGATCGAGCCGGTGGAAGATTCAGGATAACGCAGGATATTGTTGATATCCCTTCTCGTATCGGCATCGGCGGAAGCGATAATGCGTTTTACCACATTGGCCGGCATCTCTTCGATAATATCGACGACGTCGTCCAGATACAGTTCATCGACGACTTCCTTCAGCTCGGATTTGGAGAATCCCTTGATCAGTTTTTCCTGGGAATCAGTGTCAAGTTCGACAAAGACCTCAGCCGCGAGTTCTTTCGGCAGTAAACGGAAAACGACCGGAATCGTGTCTTCCGGCAGGCTTTCCATGATAAAAGCGATATCTACAGGTTCAAGATCTACCAGTGTTTCCCTTGCCTGAACATATTTCTTCTGGGTGAGGTATTCACTCATCCGTTCGACAAGAGCATCAAAACTTTCCTTCTGATATGTCATATGATCTTCCCCTTTCCTATAAACCTACTTTACAGTTTACCATCCTTGACGGAAGACAGAAACTGAAAATCTGAAGAGTTAGTCGGTATCGCTCCCCCTGAGGATACCAAGTCCGTGTTCCAGCGGTGAAAGAATGATATCGAGATCCTCCCGGCATGCTTTCGGACTGCCCGGCAGATTGACAATCAGCGTTCCCTTGCGGATTCCGGAAACCTGACGTGACAGCATGGCTTTCGGCGTGATCTGCATCGATCCCGCCCGCATTGCTTCAGCAATACCCGGTGCCATACGGTCGCAGACTTCGGTAGTCGCTTCCGGTGTGATATCGCGGCGGGAGAATCCGGTGCCGCCGGTCGTGAAAATGACATTGACCTGTCTTTGGTCAGCCAGTCGGATCAGCTGCTGTTTCAGCATCTTCTTTTCATCCGGCAGAAGGATCTGTTCGATCACCCGATAGCCTTTTTCTTCCAGGATTTCCCGGATCACAGGCCCGCTGCGGTCTTCATATTCCTTTTTGTAGGCACGGTCGCTGAGGGTGATGATCGCTGCCGTGAACGGTCTGTCATCCGCCAGCGGTTCGATTGTCACTTCTTCTCCGGCATGGATCGCGCCGCCTTTGAGTACTTCCGTAAAGACGCCTTCCCGGGGCATGATGCAGTCACCTACCTGGTTGAAAATGGAACAGTGGTCATGGCATTCCTTGCCGATCTGGGTCAGTCTCAGAACACATTCGCCGATATGGAATATGGTATCGACAGGAAGCGAACGCAGGTCGAATCCCTCGACAACAATGTTTTCGCCAAATGCGCCGAATTCGACATCACCGCCTTTGCTTCGGAAATCCTCGATCTTTTCGAATGCCAGAAGTGAAACCTGACGATGCCAGTTGCCGGCATGAGCGTCGCCTTCGATACCCCAGTCTTCCTTCAGCACGGCTTCGTCGACCTGATGTTTCTGGGTTCCTTTTTTCTCGCTGATGCAGATTGCCAGTACTTTTCCCATGTTTCAGCCTCCGATCTGACTCATTTTCTTCTTTTCTGTGATCTTGCTGTTTGTTTCGAAGCAGTGTTCCTTCGGTTTGTACATAATTGCCTGCTGCAATGTCTGCCTCAGCAGTGAATTCCGTTCTTCGCCTGCCTTTGTCCGCAGGATTTCCCGTAAGTCGAACGATTCACCATAGCACAGACACGGTTTGATTCTTCCCGTGCATGTCAGCCGGATACGGTTGCAGTCGCTGCAGAACTTTTCGTTGATGGCCGCGATGAATCCGACACCGCCGGCAAAACCGGGGATGCTGACATAGGTGGCCGGTCCGTTGCCGTGAACACTTGTATCCTCTTTGGTTCCCGGATACATTTCCCTGATCTTTTCCCGCAGTTCATGGTCGTTGACACCGAGTTTCTTGTCGCCGTAGCCGATCGGCATCAGTTCGATGAATCGCACATCGAGCGGCATGGTTTCCGCCAGTTTCATCAGATCCACCCATTCATCGTCATTGACACCTTTCTGCAGAACGGTATTGATCTTCGTCCGGATTCCGGAATTCACTGATGCCTTGATTCCCTCCAGCACCTGACCGAGGGCATCGAAGCCGGTAATTTCCCTGAAACGTTCTTTCTTCAGGGTGTCGAGGGAAATATTGATGCCGTCGATTCCTGCTTCTCTGAGCTCACCGATATACTGCGGCAGAAGAATGCCGTTGGTCGTCAAGGTGACTTTTTCAATACCGTCGATGGCTTTTACCGCGCGGATCAGATCCGTGCAGTTTTTGCGGACCAGAGGCTCGCCGCCGGTGATCTTGATCTTTCTGATGCCAAGCGAAGCAGCCTGGCGGATCACATCG
>CACYXJ010000012.1 GCA_902778375.1 uncultured Erysipelotrichaceae bacterium | reverse complement strand
CAGGAAAACTTAACTGGCATTATGAAAACAACGATTTACAGAAGTAAATCAAATGGGTAAACAGATTATCCAATAGTTCTATGAAAATCTATCGTTTGAAATCAGTTGATGAAATCCTGATTGGGATGATTGAGAACAAAGAAGATGTACCTGCAGAGTTTGGCAGCACAATGTCCCAGAGCGTTGTAATGCGATTTGCCTTCAGAGATCTTCTTACCATAGTAATCTTTCATCTTTGAAGGATGCTTACGGACATTGTTTGCGGCCCATATCAAAGCAAAGCGAAGCAGTCTGTTGCCACGCTTGGACATTTTGGTGCTCTTCGCCTGCCAGGTGCCTGACTGTTTGACGATCGGATCAAGTCCTGCATACGCAATCAATTTGTCTGGAGAGTCAAAACGGTTTATATTGATGATGGCAGACATGATGTAAGCAATCTCGATCGAACTGATACCTTTGATCTTATGCAGAGGCGAGTCGATAACAGTTGGGGAACTGCAGATCGCCAGGTTGACTTCATCAATCTGCTTTTTCAATTCTTCCAGCATCAGAATAGTCTGGCGGATCTTCAGGCCGAGTGCTTCCGAAGGAAAACCAACGGAGGTCCTGGCAGCCTCCTTGATGGCAAGGACTTTAGCGGAAGAATATCTGTTATTGGAAGCGTCTTTGGCCAGCTTCTGAAGGTGATCGATCCTGGTTAAGGAGATATCGCCTGCCGTTGGACATTCCTTCAGGATTGCCCTGACAGCCTTTGAATGGATTCCGGACTTGGAAACGACAGATTCCAGTTCAGGAAAGACACGGTCCAGATAAGAGAGCAGTTGGATCTTGAGACGGGAAGACTGTTTCATCAGAGCATCACGCTGGATACTGAGTTCTTTCAGCTCATTGAGGAAAAAATCATCTTCAATGAGATTCCGATATTCAAACGATAGAAATGAGGCGATTGCACGGGAATCGATATTATCGTTCTTGGCATTCCTCAAAGAGATAGATCTGAACCGGGAAGTCATAAATGGGTTGATCAGAAAACATTTGTATTTCTTCCCGGACAGATAGCTGAACAAAGTCTGATGGTAATGGGCAGTGGACTCAAACCCAATAACAACATCTTTCTTATTCAGTTCGCACAGATTCGACAATAAGAGATTAAAGCCTTTGAGATTATTGTCGAAATGAAGTGAGTCGACCAGGAATTCTCCGGTAGTACTGTCAAGAATACTGGCGACATGTTCATACTTGGCGATATCAACGCCGACATAAAAGGTCATAAAAAGACCGCCTTTCCAGAAACCTCCATAGGCTCACTCTCCAAAAAGTAGAAAAACCACAGGAACTATAAGAGTAAGGTTTCTACTTCATTCTAATTCAAAGGCTTAGAAAGGATTGTGATATTCATGTACTGACAAGGTACATGTGTATCATACAAGGGAAAATATGATCAGACTTTACAATTCGAAAACACTGCAGGTAGAGGATTTCAAACCGATTCATGAAGGCCATGTGGACATGTATGTCTGCGGTCCGACGGTCTATAACTATGCCCATATCGGCAATGCCAGACCGATGATCGTCTTCGATGTCCTCAAGCGCCTGTTTGAAGCGGAAGGATATACCGTGAAGTATGTATCCAACTTCACCGATGTCGATGACAAGATCATCAAGAAGGCAGCCGAGGAGAATACGACGGAAGGCGTGATTGCCGAGCGTTATATCAAGGCATATCAGGAAGTGCGCACGCTTCTGAACACACAGCAGCCGGACATTACCCCGCGCGTTACCGAGACAATGGACCAGATCATCGCCTTTATTGACGCTCTGGTACAGAAGGGCAACGCCTATGAAGTTGACGGCGATGTCTATTTCAGCGTCGACAGCGTGCCGTCCTACGGCGAGATCTCCCATCAGAAACTGGATCATCTGGAAGCCGGTGCCCGCATCGAGACCAATGACCAGAAAAAGAATCCGTATGATTTCGCACTCTGGAAGAAGACCGACATGGGCATCAAATGGAATTCTCCCTGGGGTGAAGGCAGACCGGGCTGGCATACCGAATGCGTGGTCATGATCAATGACAACATGGGACCGATCATCGACATCCACGGCGGCGGCATGGACCTGAAGTTCCCGCACCATGAAAACGAAGCAGCCCAGCAGGAAGCCATGAACGGCAATTCCCTGGCGAATTACTGGATCCATAACGCAATGGTCAATATCGACGGCGAGAAGATGTCCAAATCGCTGGGCAATACGATGTGGGCGAAGGATGTTGTCCTCAAACTCGGTACCAACCTGACCCGCTGGCTGGTATCATCCGTGCATTACCGCAAGGAACTCAACTTCTCCGAGGAAACGGTCGAAACCGCCCGCAAGGAACTGGACAAGGTTCTTAAACCGATTCGTCAGGCGGATATCAAAGCCGCCCTGGCAAACGCGGACATGGGTGAAGCATACGATGAGACAGAGTACCGCGCGTTCCTGGATGCGATGGACGACGATATGAACACACCGAATGCCTATGCCGTGATCTTTGAAACGATCAAGAAACTGAACCAGAACCTGCGGCAGAGGGAAATCGACTATACGGCAGTGGGAAGCAGCCGCAATGCTGTGGAGAAAATGCTGGCAATTCTGGGCATTACTGTGGAAAAGCCGCAGATCACCGACGAAGACCGTGAGATGTTCGCGAAGTGGAATGCCGCCAAGGCAGAGAAGAATTTCGCGGAAGCCGACAAGTGGCGCGAACAGCTGGCTGCGAAAGGACTGCTGTAATGAATCCAAACGACTGTTCCGGACGTACGCTCGCCTTTCTCGGTGATGCCGTATGGTCGCTGGCAGTACGGGAATATCTGGTCGAGGAAGGCAGAAACAAAGGCGACAGACTGCAGAAACTGTCGGTTTCCTATGTCAGCGCCAAAGCCCAGGCATCCTTTTACCGCAGCCTGCATGAAGAGGGCTTCTTCAGCGAAGAGGAAGAGGCAGTCTTTCGCCGCGGCCGCAACGGCAATGCCGGATCGGTACCGCACAGCACCGATGTCGTGACCTACCGGATCTCGACCGGATTCGAAGCGGTTCTCGGAGCGCTGTACCTGGAGAAAAATGAGAAAAGAATCAGAGAAATCTGGCAGAAAGTCAGGAGTCTGAAGGGAGAATAACATGGCACAATACGTGTACGGGAAAAACGTAATCAGACAGATACTGACGGACAGCGACCGGGCAAGGGTGATCTACCTTGCCATTGCCGATCCGGAAATCGAAAAACTGGCCCGCCAGGCACATGTGCCGGTAAGGAAGACAGACCGGAAGACACTGACCAGAATGACCGGAACCGACCGCCATCAGGGTGTGGCGGCGGAAACGGAACCATATCGGACATACAGTGTGGAGGAACTGACCGCCTCCGTGAAGGAAAGCGGAAAGGGACTGCTGATCATGCTGGACGAACTGGAAGATCCGCACAACCTCGGCGCCATTCTGAGAACTGCGGACGCGGCCGGAGCCACTGGTGTGATTTTCAAGAAGACCCATTCGGTCGGACTGACTCCGACGGTCGCCAAAGTCAGCGCCGGTGCTATCGATACCGTCAAATGCGCCGCCGTCACCAATCTTGCCAGAACGCTGGAAGACCTGAAGAAAGCCGGTTGGTGGGTGGTCGGAACCGATATGGACGGCCAGGATTACCGGACACTGGACTATGACTTCAACACGGTGCTGATCATCGGCAACGAAGGCAAGGGCATCTCCCGCCTGATCCGGGAAAAATGCGACTATGTCATTTCCCTGCCGATGCGGGGAAAAATCCAGTCGCTCAACGCGTCGGTATCTGCCGGCATCCTGATGTATGCCATCCAGGAGAAACGTTTTCCCCTCTGAAGAGGAGGAACACCATGGACTACAATCCTTATGAATTACTCTATATGAGCCATATTGACGAACGCGCGCAAGTGGCTCTTTTTTATCAGTACAGTCCGCTGATCAAATCCATCGCTCTGGGCTGTACCGGCAAGTATCTGCCGTTAAGAGATTATCTCGATGACCTGATCCAGGAAGGGCGGATCGCACTGTTTCAGGCAGCGGATACCTACCGCGGCGATCAGAAAGCGTCCTTCCTGACATATCTCACGATTCTTGTCAAACGCAGACTGTGGGCGGAATGCCGCAAGATCTACAGCCGCATCACCGCCAACGGATCGACGATCCTGCGGCTTGACAGCATGGTTTCCGAAGATGAGCCGTTCTACGGGTCGATTGCCCAGCGCGATCCGTTCTCCGATCCCGAATACTACACTTACTATGTCTCTGCCCTGGAAAGACTGCGCCAACTGTACCGGCAGATGAACGCCGAGGAAGTGGAACTGGTGAAGTGCTGGATCAACAAGGATACCTATGCCGAAGGGGCAAAGAAGCTGGATATGAGCATCAAGACCTATGAAAGCAGACTGACCAAAGTACGGAACAAAGTCCGCGATACTGTCAATCCCGGCGCCAACCGCAGAAAGAAACTGTGATACACTTTCGGTATGAAACTGAAATGGGACTATGAGCACAGTATCCTGCAGGTCAGCGGCTCGCTGTATTCCTGGTACGGAATTCAATGCGGTCACGGTACGGATCCTGATCTGGATACCTGGCTGAGGAAAAACGAACCCGGACATGTCATTGCTCTCCTGATCGATGCCATGGGAGTCAGTATTCTCGAAAAGCATCTGCCGGAAGACAGCTTCCTGCGCTCGAATATGCATAAACAGATATCCACGGTATTTCCTCCGACCACGGCCGCGGCGACAACCGCTTTCATGAGCGGCATGAGTCCGGCGGAAACCGGATGGCTGGGCTGGAACCAGTACTTCGCGGAAAAGGATGACGAACTGATCCTTTTCTTCAGCCAGGGACAGTACAGCAATGTGCAGTATGAGAAGGGGTTCTGCGATTCCGTACTGCCGGCAAGAAAGATCTTCGACGTCCTGAATGAAAACGGCCGGGAAGCTGACAGCATCTGGCCGGGCTGGAGTGAGATCAATCCCTGCAAAACATTCGACGACCTGCTGGCCAGAACCGTTTCCCTGAGCCGGGAAAACGAGTTCCTGTATGTCTACTGGGATGAATTGGATACATTGATGCACAGACACGGAACCGATGATGAAATCATCCGGGAAACCGTACGGGAATATGACCGCAAGCTGCAGGAGTTCTGCAATGAGCTGCCGGATAAGACAGCGCTTGTGATCATTGCCGACCACAGCCAGGTCAATACCCGGATGTATGTGTTTGAAGAGGACGATGAACTGATCCGGATGCTTCAAAGCCGGCCGGCACTGGAACAGAGAACGGTTGCCTTCTATGTCAAAGACGGCTGCCGGAAACAGTTCCGCGACCTGTTTGAGGAACGGTTCGGAGATGACTTTGTCCTGCTTGACAGCAATGAAGCCATGGAACTGTTCGGGCCGGGCGAAATCTGCGGACGGACGAGAGGCTTCCTGGGCGATTATGTCGCCGTCGGCATCAGCGATCTGGAACTGGATTATATGCCCCGCAGCCATATCGGCAACCATGCCGGATTTCTCGAAGAGGAACGCATGGTTCCGCTGATTCTCTGGCATTCATGAAAGAAGCAGAAAACCTGCTTCTTTTTTGGTGCGGAACCCGTCGTCAAGTCAGGGATATGCTATAATGGTTTGGCTTATCAGGAAGAACTATGACAGAAAAGTATTCACCGATGATCCAGCAGTATCTGAAAGTCAAAGAACAGTATCCCGATGTTCTTCTTTTTTACCGTGTCGGCGACTTTTACGAGATGTTCATGGAAGATGCGAAAATCGCATCCCGCGAACTGGATCTGATCCTGACCGGCAAGAACGCCGGCGTGAAGGACCGCATTCCGATGTGCGGCGTTCCCCACCATGCGGTTTCTTCCTATGTCCAGAGACTGGTGCAGCGCGGCTATAAGATCGCCATCTGTGAACAGCTCCAGGATCCCAAGGAAGCCCAGGGACTGGTGGAACGCGATGTCATCCGCGTCATTACCCCGGGCACCGTCATGGAGGAAATCAGTGACGAGAAAGCGTCGGTATATCTGGCGGCGGTGCAGGATTACGGCTACGGCTATGCCCTGGCGGTGACGGAAGTCAGCACCGGTGAAAACTTTGTCGAAGATATCGAACATAAGGACAGCACTTTGCTGCAGACATTGTTGAGGACAAATGTCCGCGAGGTCGTGCTGGCAAAGGATTTCCGCGAGCGTATCATCAGGAGCCTGCGCGAGCATCAGGTCGTGATCTCCTATTGCGACGATACCCGCATCCGCAATGAATACCTGCCTTTGACGGAAGGTCTTTTGAAGGACTACGAACTGCAGGCATACGGCCGGATGCTGAATTATCTGGAAGCGACCCAGAAGCACCTGCTGGCGCATCTGCAGCCGGCGACAGTCGAGAGGGAAGAGGAAGTGCTGCGCATGGACTATGCGACGCGTCTCAATCTCGAACTGACGGCACCGCTGCATGATACCGGCAAGGCGATCACCCTCTGGTCGTTCCTCGACGAATGCCGCTCGGCCATGGGTTCAAGAGAACTCAGACGGCGGATCGAAAAACCGCTGGTGGACAGAGCGCAGATCGAAAGCAGGCTGGACCAGGTGCAGTGGCTGATGAAGAACTTCGCCAACCGGCGTAAGATCCGGGAAGCCATGAGCGAGATCTATGACCTGCAGAGACTGATTGCCCGCTGCGCCATGAATACAGCCAACGCTGTCGACTGCCAGCGTCTTTCCAAAACCCTTGCCCAGGTACCGGCGGTCCTCGCGGCGGCGGATGACGATGTCTTTTCCGCTTACCGCGGTATCGATCCCCTGCAGGATCTCTATCAGCTGCTGAAGGACGCCTTTGTTGATGATCCGCCCCTGCAGATCAGCGACGGCGGCATGTTCCGCGACGGCTACAATGCCGAACTGGACGAGGCAAGAGAGATCCAGCGCAGCGGCAAGACCTATATCGCTTCCCTTGAGGCAAAGGAAAGGGAAAGAACCGGAATCCGGACATTGAAGATCGGATACAACAAGGTATTCGGCTACTATATCGAAATCTCCAAGGCGGCAGCCCAGCAGGTACAGGATGACTGGGGCTATGTGCGCAAACAGACCCTGACCAACAGCGAACGTTTCATTTCCGAAGAACTGAAGGAAAAGGAAGACACCATCCTGCATGCCGAGGAGAATGCCATCCGTATCGAGAAACAGCTGTTCCAGAATATTCTCGACGAGATCCGCAAATATCTCGTCCGGCTGCAGAAACTGGCAAAGGTACTTGCGGAACTGGACTGCACGGCAGCACTTGCGGAAGTGTCGTCGGCACACAACTATGTCCGGCCGCAGTTCGGCGCGGATGAATTCCTTGTCAAGAGCGGCAGACATCCGATCCTGGATGCGATCATGAAGGATCCCCGCTATGTGGCCAACGATATCCATATGAACGACGAGGAAAGGATCCTGCTGATCACCGGTCCGAACATGGGCGGCAAATCGACCTACATGCGTCAGACAGCACTGATCGTGATCATGGCCCAGATGGGCTGTTTTGTGCCGGCCAGATCCTGTCTGATGCCGCTGTTCGACCAGATCTTCACCCGCATCGGCGCCAGTGACGATATTCTGTCCGGCCAGTCCACCTTCATGGTGGAAATGACGGAAGCCAACCACGCCCTGCAGGATGCCACGGAAAACTCGCTGATCCTGTTCGACGAGATTGGCCGCGGCACCAGTACCTATGACGGTATGGCCCTTGCCCAGGCGATGATCGAATACATCGCTGCCTGTGTCCATGCCAAGACGATGTTCTCGACCCACTACCACGAACTGACATCGCTGTCCGACAGTATCGGCTGCGTACGCAACGTTCATGTGGCGGTCCGGGAAGACAACAATGAGGTGACCTTCATGTACAGGATCAAGGAAGGACCGGCCGGTCATTCCTACGGTATCAATGTCGCAAGACTTGCCGGCCTGCCGGATTCGGTGCTTGCAAGGGCGCATGACCTGCAGAAGGAACTGGAATCGAAGAAACGGGTCGTCCAGCAGAGCTATCAGCTGGTGGAAATGAAGAAGGAAAACAAGGAAGCGGAGGAAATCATCGATGCTCTCGAAAGTGTCAGTCCAGATGATCTTTCGCCGCGCGAAGCCTGGGTCATGCTGAATGACCTGAAAGAAAAAGCCAAAAAGGCAAAAGAATGAAAGGAGACGGGATGGAACTGGATAAAATGCTGATCCGCGGTGCCAGGGAAAACAATCTGAAAAATATCACCCTGGAAATTCCCCGCAACAAAATGGTCGTCATGACCGGTCTTTCCGGCAGCGGCAAGACTTCCCTCGCCTTTGATACGATTTATGCCGAAGGACAGAGACGCTATGTGGAATCGCTGAGTGCCTACGCCCGGATGTTTCTCGGCGGGGTGGAAAAGCCGAATGTGGAGGCCATCGAAGGTCTTTCGCCGGCAATTTCCATCGACCAGAAAACCACCTCGAACAATCCCCGTTCCACGGTCGGAACGGTTACCGAAATCTATGACTACCTGCGTCTTCTGTACGCCCGTACCGGAACGCCGTACTGCCCCAATCACCATATTCCGATCACCGGCCAGACAATTACCGAGATGGTCGATACGGCCATGGCACTGCCTGACAGAAGCCGTATCACCGTCCTGGCACCGATCGTCGCCAATAAAAAAGGAACCTTCAAGGAAACGTTCACCAAACTGCTGAAGGATGGCTATATCAGAGTCGAGGTTGACGGCGAAACCAGGATGCTGGAAGACGAGATCACCCTCGACAAGAACAAGCGCCATGACATTTCCGTCATCGTTGACCGTATCGTCAAGACGGCGGAAAGCCGTTCCCGTCTGCATGATTCTCTGGAGACGGCACTGGAGCTGGCCGACGGCAGGGCAGTGATCAAGACGGGCGAAGAGGAGATCCTGTTCTCTTCCCATTTTGCCTGCCGCATATGCGGATTTTCCGTACCGGTACTGGAACCGCGTCTGTTCTCGTTCAATGCGCCGCTCGGCGCCTGCGATACCTGTCATGGTCTTGGCATTACCGAGGAAGTGGATGTCAGCAATCTGATTCCCGATCCCTCCAAGTCGATCCGTGAAGGCGGTATCCGTTATTACAAGAACATTGTCGATACTGACAATATCGAATGGCAGACATTCCATGTCCTGCTGAAACACTATAAGATCTCCCTCGATAAACCGATTAAAGATCTGACAAAGAAACAGCTGGATGTCATTCTCAACGGCAGCGATGTGCCGATCAAGTATTCGATCACATCGTCCGGCGGCAACCAGTATACCCGCAACGACTATATCGAGGGAGTCAAGAAACTGATCGAAAGAAGATATGTGGAAACAACGTCTTCGATGTCGAAGGACTGGTATCACTCCTTCATGATCGAATCACCCTGTCCGCAATGCGGCGGCCGCCGTCTGAACCAGCAGGCCCTGTCCGTGCAGGTCGGGGACAAGAATATCCAGGAATTCACCGCCCAGTCGGTCGTCAAGGCTCTGGAGTGGATCCGCAGCCTGGAACTGGACAAGGAAAAAGCAACCATTGCCGAACTGGTACTGAAGGAAATCGAAAGCCGTCTGCAGTTCCTCAAGGACGTCGGTCTGGAATACCTGACCCTGGACCGTCTGGCGGGAACACTGTCCGGCGGCGAAGCACAGCGCATCCGTCTGGCGACCCAGATCGGTTCCCGGCTGTCAGGTGTGCTGTATGTTCTGGACGAACCTTCGATCGGTCTGCACCAGCGGGACAACAGCAAACTGATCGCGACATTGAAGAATATGAGAGATCTGGGCAATTCGCTGATCGTTGTCGAACATGACGAGGAAACAATGCTCAGCGCCGACTGGATCGTGGATATCGGCCCCGGTGCCGGCATCCATGGCGGCGAAGTCATTGCCAGCGGAACTCCCGAAGATATCATCAACTGTCCGCAGTCGATCACCGGCCAGTATCTTGCCGGCAAAAAGATCATTCCCGTACCGGAAAAGCGCCGCAAGGGCACCGGCAAGAGCGTGGAGATCAAAGGTGCCGCCGAACATAACCTGAAGAACATCAACGTGAAGTTCCCACTGGGCAAACTGGTGCTGGTCACCGGTGTGTCGGGATCGGGCAAGAGCACGCTGGTCAACGAAGTATTCATGAAGGCGGTCCTGCAGAACCTCGGCCGCCAGAAGATCCGTCCCGGAAAGCATAAATCTGTCAAGGGACTGGAGAATGTCGACAAGATGGTCCAGATCGACCAGGATCCGATCGGCCGTACACCGCGTTCCAACCCGGCCACCTATACCGGGGTCTTCGACGACATCCGCGATGTCTTCTCCAAGACGCCGGAAGCCAGACTGCGCGGCTATGACAAGGGCCGTTTCTCCTTCAATGTCAAAGGCGGACGCTGCGAAGCCTGCCAGGGAGACGGCGTCAAGGTCATCTCGATGAACTTCCTGCCGGATGTCTACGTGCCATGTGAAGTCTGCCACGGCCGCAGGTACAACGAAGAGACCCTGCAGTGCACCTACAAGGGAAAGAACATCTATGATGTCCTGGAAATGCCGGCGGAAGATGCCCTGCAGTTCTTTGCCAATCATCCCAAGATCCGCAACAAGCTGCAGACACTGAACGATGTCGGTCTCGGTTACATCAAGCTGGGGCAGTCGTCGACGACGCTTTCCGGCGGTGAGGCACAGCGGGTCAAACTGGCTTCCGAACTGCAGAAGAAAGCGACCGGCAAGACCGTCTATATTCTTGACGAACCGACAACCGGTCTGCATACCGATGATGTCAAACGGCTGATCGAAGTGCTGCAGAGAATCGTCGACAACGGCGACACAGTCATCGTCATCGAACACAACCTCGATGTCATCAAGAGCGCCGACTGGGTCATCGACCTCGGACCGGAAGGCGGTGACGAGGGCGGCACGATCGTTGCCGAAGGAACACCGGAACAGGTCGCCAGGGTAAAGGAAAGCTGGACCGGTCAGTATCTGGCGAAAGCCCTGGAATGGACGAAGAACCATCAGAACAAAGAGTGAAAAGACAGCCGCGGCTGTCTTTCTTTATGGTCATTCCTGCAAGTCGTGGTATGATGCAGGGAAGGAAAAGGGAAAAGGTATGAATATCGCTGTTTCCGGGTGTCTGCTCGGCTATGATCTCAAATACAACGGCAAAAACAACAGGAATGACGAACTGCTGGAAATCCTGCGGGGACATCGGATCATCAGTGTCTGTCCGGAAGTATCAGGCGGACTTCCCATCCCCCGCGATCCGGCGGAAAGGAAAGGGGACAGGGTCATCAGCTGCACCGGTGCGGACGTGACCGGACAATACCGCAAAGGCACAGAACTGGCGGTGCGCAAAATCATGGATAATGGGGTGAAGATGGCGGTCCTGAAGGCCAAGTCACCGTCCTGCGGAAAAGACCGGATCTATGACGGGACGTTCAGCCATACCGTGATCAGCGGCGACGGCACGCTGGCTGAAGCTTTGAAAGCCATGGGAATCACTGTCTTCAGCGAAAAGGAAACAGAGGAAATACGGGCGTATCTTGCTTTCAACGATACGGCCGGCAATGGTACTATATAACAGTCAGGCAGGTGGAAATATGCAGGATTATATTGATTTGTTTGTGTCCTGGTTCAAGATGGGACTGTTCACCTTCGGCGGCGGATATGCGATGCTGCCGATGATACAAAAAGAAGTGATTGAAAAACACGGCTGGGCGACCGAATCCGAAGTCATGGACTATTATGCCATCGGTCAGTGCACGCCCGGTATCATAGCCGTCAATGCGGCAACGTTTATCGGCTACAAGGTCAAGGGCGTTACGGGTGGAATCGTTGCGACACTGGGTGTTGTTTCGCCCTCTCTGATCATCATTTTCCTGATCTCGACATTGATTACCAACTTCTCGGAACTGGAAGTGGTACAGCATGCGCTGCGCGGTATTCAGGTCGCGGTCTGTGTGCTGATGTTCGTGGCAATTGAAAAACTGCTGAAAAACGGCGTCAAGGATCTGCCTTCGGCAATAATCTTCCTTGTTGCCCTTGTGCTGTCGCTGTTTACGAATCTCTCCACGGTCATTCTCGTGATCATGGCTGCTGTCGCCGGATATGTTCTCTATGTTGTCCGTGAGAAGAAGGAAGGAGGCCAGGCATGACGACGTTTTTTCTGATGTGCTGGGAATTCTTCAAGACCGGTCTCTTCGCAGTCGGCGGCGGTCTGGCGACTCTGCCGTTTCTGAAGCAGATGAGCGAGACCTACGGCTGGTTTACCGTTCAGGACCTGTCCACCATGATCGCGGTCAGCGAAAGCACACCTGGCCCGATTGGCATCAATATGGCCACCTATATCGGCAACCGGATGTTCGGCTTCGTCGGCGGACTGGCCGCGACACTTTCCCTGGTCGCGCCTTCCATCATTGTTGTCTGCATCATTGCCAGAATGCTGGAAGCCTTCCGCGACTCGAAGGTCGTCAAAGGCATCTTTGCCGGTCTGCGTCCGGCCGTTGTCGGCTTTATCATGGCCGCTGCCTTCAGCATCTATGTTTCGGCCCTGACCCAGGTGGACGCCTATCAGGCAAGCGGGCAGATTCTCGATCTGTTCCGCTGGAAGGCCGTTGCCCTGTTTGCCGCACTGCTGGCATTGTATAAGTGGAAAAGCAAGCTGCATCCGATCGTGATCATCGTCATCGCGGCGGTTTGCGGAATTGTATTCGCTTTCTGAAAAGGAACCCATAACTGTCACATAAACACATGATATAATCAATTTATTATGGAGGGCTTTCCATGTCCGAATTGAAATATGAGAAAAAAGTTACGATCCGTGACGTTGTCCGTTTTTTCAAGTTTGAACAGCTGACAGGCAATGACTCAGCTCTGGACAGATGGACGGTCGTTCCGGATATCAACCGCCCGGGTTTTGAACTGTGCGGTTTTAACAAGATCACCGAACCGCGGCGTATCGTCGTGCTCGGCGCCAAGGAAATAGATTTTATCGAGACGATGTCCGAACAGGAACAGCGGGAGCGCTTCCCGATGCTGACGGACGGCCTGACGCCGGCCCTGATCATCACCAAGAACAATCCGCTGCCGCCGATCCTTGGGGAAATCGCCAGTTCCACTAATTTCCCGATCCTGCGGACTTCCCTGGAAACATACCGGCTGATTGCCGACCTGATTACCTTCCTGGATGACAAACTGGCTCCGGAAGACACGATGTCGGGCGTCCTGATGGATGTCTTCGGCAAAGGTGTCCTGCTGGTCGGTGAGAGCGGTATGGGCAAATCGGAAACAGCGCTTGAACTCATACGCCGCGGTCATGTCCTGATCGCTGACGACAGGGTGGATGTACAGCATATTCACAACCACATCTTCGGACATGCGCCGGAGATCATCAAAGGCATGCTGGAGATCCGCGGTATCGGCATCATCGATGTCGAAAAGATGTTCGGAGCTTCCGCTCTTGGCAGCAGGACCCAGATCGATCTGGTGATCCAGATGGTGGAATACAGCGATACGGTCGATTACAACCGCATCGGCGATGAAGCCCAGCGTTTTACCAGGATCATGGGCGTCCTGATTCCGACGATCATTCTGCCGATCAGTGCCGGCCGCAATGTCGGCGTCCTGATCGAATCTGCAGTCACCAACTTCCGGCTGCAGGAAGTCGGATTTAACAGCGCGAATGAAATTCGCAGCAGATTCCGCAAATTTGCGGAAGGAGGTGGAGAATGACATTCTTTCCTGATGGATCGACACTTCTGACGATCGGCGGGCTGTCAGTCAAATGGTACGCAGTCACGCTGATCGCCGGTATCATAGCGGCTTACTTTCTGATTGCCGACCTGATGAAAGACCATGGCTACGGCATTGAAACGACCGACGAGATCATGATTCTCTGCATGATCGGCGGCGCGCTTTTCGGCAGAGGTTTCTGGCTGCTGGAAAATCTGAGCGAATATCTGAAGTATATTCCCTACATGTTCGCCATTGGCGACGGCGGCTTCGATATCCTCGGTGTCATGACCGGCACGGTCATCTTCATGTTCTTCTATACCCAGGTACGGCATATGTCCATTCTGCGGACCCTGGACATCGTTCTGCCGGCAGTATTGCTGTTTGGTGTCATTACCCGTACCGGAAGAGCGTTCGAACAGCCGACCGTTCTGATTCTCAACGGTCTGGATCTGATCGGATTCGCGGTGCTGAACTTTGTCCTGCGGCCGTACAAGCAGGGCCGCAGACGCGGCGACCTGACCGCGCTGACATTGATGTGGGCTGGTGTGACTAGAGTCATTGCCCTGGTTTTCAACCTTGATTCCCACGCCGCCAACAGTCTGTTCCTGACAATCGGCGTGGAACTGGTCGGTCTGGTTCTGTATTACATCGTCCACAACCGCCGCCCGACCCAACCGATCATTCTGTTCGACCTGGACGGCACCCTGATGGACAGCCACCAGATGGTCATCCAGTGCTTCAGCTACCTGTTCAAGAAATACGGCGATATCCGCGATTTCACGGCCGAAAAGCAGAAGGAAGTCTTCGGGCCGCCGCTGCGCGATGAAATGATCAAACTGTTCCCGGACCAGGATCCGGACCAGATGGTGCAGGAATACTCTGATTACCAGAGCACGTTCTCATGGAGCGATGAAGTGTCGCTTTTCCCGCACGTCAAGGAAACCCTCGACCTGCTGTGGTCGGAAGGCTATAAACTCGGTGTCGTGTCGAGCCGTATGACATCATCCTGCGAGATGTGGCTCAGACAGCTCGGTCTGGCACATTGCTTCGGAGCGATCCTCGGCCGCGATATGTACCAGCAGTCCAAGCCGGAACCGGACGGCATTCTCTATGCCGGCAAGAAACTCAAGCGCGGACATGATTCGTGCATCTATATCGGCGACAATGTCTCGGATGTGCAGGCCGCAAAAGAAGCAGGTGTCTTCGCGGTGGCGTTCCTTTCCGATCCGTCGATCCGGGCGGAAATCGAAGCGGAGCAGCCGAACATGATTATTACCGACATGAGAGAACTGCTCGATCTTCTTGATGAGAATCATGAGTGGGCATACGAAAGGATCTGATATGGACAGAAGAGAATTTGAAGAAATTATCGGCTTTCTGAAACAGGAGCACCATATCAACGGCTGGAACGTACTGGATCTCGGCTGTGCCGAGCTGCTGGCAAGAGCCGGCGGCGGCAGGGCGGAAGATGCCGCGGCAGCCATGCTGGGACATATGATGACCGGCGATCAGATCCTCCAGGAAGGCGATAACCGTTATTCAGCCTCCCTGAAGGTCAGATACTATTGTGACAATCTTGATGAAAGCAGGGGAAGGATGTTCTGAGCACCTTCCTTTCCTTTTTCCATTGAATATTCAGGCTGTGTTAGAATGATTTAAGGTGGTAAGAAACATGCAGAAGAAAAAGGTAATTCTGGTTTCCGGCCTCAGCGGTGCCGGCAAAAGTACAGCGACACGGTTTCTCGAAGACATGGGCTACCATGTCGTCGATAATTTTCCTGTCCAGCTGGTCAGTCTTCTCGTGGATATGATCGAAAACAGCACCGATCCCCGCTACAGCTATATCGCGCTTTCGACAACAGCACAGGATTTCGCCGAATTCCTGCGCAATCTGCGCGGTCAGGGAATCGAAGTCCAGGTACTGTTCCTGGACGCTTCCGATTCGGTCCTGCTGCGCCGCTATAAGAGCACCCGGCGCATGCATCCGCTGCTGTTTCTGAACAAGGCGAATACGCTGGAAGAAGCGATTGCCGTGGAACGGCAGATGTTTGCCCGCAATATCAACAATTCATTTATAACGATTGATACATCTTTCCTGGATGAAAAGGAATTCCGGCGCCGGATCGAGAAGTATTTCTCCAAATCAGGCATTCCCAATTTCTCGATTTCCTTTCTGTCATTCGGCTATAAGTACGGTGTGCCGATGGATGCTGACCTGATGATTGACGTCCGTTTTCTGCCGAACCCGTTCTGGGTCGTCAGTCTGCGCCCGTATTCCGGCAATGACAAGGAAGTCTATGATTTTGTCATGGAAAAACCGGAAACCCAGGAATTCCTGGAAAAGTTCCTTGCCTTTACCGATTATGCTTTCGAGCAGTATGCAAAGGAAGGAAAGAATCACTTTACAGTAGCGGTGGGCTGCACCGGCGGCCAGCACCGCAGCGTCGCAATTGCCAACTATCTCTACGAACACTACAAGCAGCAGTACAATTGCTATCTTGAGCACCGTGATGAGAAAGAGTGGGTCCATGAGTAGTCATAAGAGAAAAAGAGCGGTCATTATCGGCGGCGGCCACGGCCAGTCGGCGATCTGCCGCGGTATCAAGAATATCGAAGATCTGGATATTACAGCAATCGTAACCGTCGCTGACGACGGCGGCAGCACCGGCCGTCTGCGCCGGCAGTTTCATATTCCGGCAATGGGGGACATCCGCAATGTCATGATTGCCCTGGCGGAGAGCGAGACCCTGATGGGAACGCTGATGGACTACCGTTTTGAAGATGCCGAAGGAAACGAGGAGGATGTGGCAGGCCACAACCTCGGCAACCTGATCCTGACAGCCATGACCCAGCAGTGCGGTTCGTTCCTGGAAGCGGTCCAGACGATCGGCAAGGTCCTGAATGTCAAAGGCAACATCATTCCGGCTACGACCCAGGTCATTTCCCTGTTCGCCCTGATGGAGGACGATGTCATCGTCAAAGGCGAAGCGAACATCCCCGACCGGTCGAACCATATCCGCAAGGTCTTTTACGATGTACCGGTTCATGCCACACCCGAGGCTGTCAAAGCCATTGCCAAAGCCGACCTGATCATTTACGGTATCGGTTCGGTCTATACCAGCATTCTGCCGAATGTCATTATCCCGGAAATCGCCAAGGCTCTGCACAAGGCGAAAGGCCGCAAGGTCTATTTCTGCAATGCCATGACCCAGCCGGGCGAAACCGACGGCTATGCTGTGGAGGATCATGTCCAGGCACTGACCGACCATGGAGCGCCGGTGGACGCGGTCATTGTCTGCAAGGACAACATTCCCGACAAGGTTGTCAGCAGATATGAAAAGGAAGGCAGTACTCCGGTCGTCCTGCGGCACAGAAAACATGATTATGAGATCATCCGCGAACCGCTGCTGGCATTCGAAAATGATCTGGTCCGTCACGATTCCCTGCGTATCGAAAAGGCGATCCGCCATCTTCTGGAGGATCTCTGATGTCATTCGCCTCGGAAGTAAAACAGGAGGTCGCCCAGAAAGTCATGAGCGGCAGCGATGCCAGAGCGGAACTTTCCGCCCTGGTGCAGATGTGTTCGTCCCTGTCGCTGTCCTCGCGCGGGATGACACTTTTGATCACGGTGGAAAACGCGGCTGTGGCCAGACGCGTCTTTTCGCTTCTGAAAGAGCGGTATGACGCGCAGATCGAAATGTTTGTCAAACGCAAGATGAACCTGAAGAAGAACCGTATCTACGGACTCCGGATTCTTTCCGGCGTGACAGACATTCTGAAGGATCTCGGCATCTACAGTTCCCGTGGGCTCCTCGATAAACCGCTGGCCAGGATCGTGCAGACTGATAACAACGCCAGAGCGTATCTTGCCGGTGCGTTTCTCGCTTCCGGCAGTATCAATCCGCCGGAAAAGACACAGTATCATCTGGAAATCGTCACCAATTCGCAGGAGCATGCCGATTTTCTCATCCGGCTTCTGGAACGGTTCGATATCAGGGCCCGCAGCATTCCCCGCCGCAGTAAATTCGTTGTCTATGTCAAGGCGGCGGAAAAGATCGGTGACTTCCTGCGTCTGATCGAAGCCGACCAGGCTCTGATGAAGTTCGAGAATATCCGGATCTCCCGCGACTTCACCAATTCCATTACCCGTCTGAACAACATGGATGTGGCGAATGAAATGAAGACCCAGGCAGCGGCTGCCCGGCAGCTGGAGGATATCCGTATCCTTGAGGAAGCCGGACGTGTCGAAAAGCTCGACGAAAAGCTGCAGGATGTGATTGCCCTGCGGAAGGAATTCCCCGACAGTTCGCTGAATGAACTGGCGGAGATCTATGAGCGCCGCACCGGCACCGCGGTATCCAAATCGGGAATGAAGCACCGCTTTGTGAGAATTCACGAGATGGCGGAAAAAATCACCGGAAGAAGCTGATTCTCGTGTATGATTTAGACAGTATTAATGAGGTTTCATTTATGATAAAAAAAGCAACGGCAGAACAGACAGCGGAAATCAAGGAAATATTCAGTATCTGTTTTCCGAATGAAGATACCAGATATATGGACTATTTCTTCAAGAATGTCTTTGAGCCCGAAAACTGCTATGTGAATATTGTTGACGGAAAGATCGTCTCCACCCTGATCCGCAATCCCCACGCCATCATGTTCAACGGCAGAGTACTGCAGGCTTCCATGATCATGGGAGTCGCGACCCTGCCGGAATACCGCCGCAAGGGATATATGCAGGAGCTGATGGATGTCGTGCTGGATGCATGCGAGCACTCGGAACTGCTGACACTGATCCAGTCGGAATCCCCGGTCATCTACGAGCCGTTCGGCTTCAGTACGGTCTATAAACGGAAGGATGTCCGCCTCGAACGCAAGGATGTCAAACGGATCACCAACTTCGGCTGTGCCTATGAGCCGACAGCGATCGATCTGCTCAAGGTGTACTCAGCATTTATCCGCCGGTTCAACGGCTTCTATGCCCGCGACCTGCAGTATTTTGTGGACTACAAGAAGGAAATCATTGCTGAAGGCGGAAAGATCGTCGCCTATTACAACGGCAAGGATCAGATCCAGGGCTATGCCGTCATGATCCCCCAGGGCAAGGAACTGTGCGTGGAGGAGATCGTCTACCTGGATTCGATGTCGCTGAACAAGCTCTGCAATGCGGCGCTGCAGGAAAGAAGGGTCATTCACCTGCATGTATCGGAAGCGGAGGATCTGACGAAACTCTTTCCCGAGGCAAAGGTCAGGACCTACAGTTCGACCATGGCAAGACTCAACGACGCCCGGCTCTTTTCCCGGCTCTTCAACAAGAAGGTCACAACGGTTGAAGAAGCGTACGCGATCAGCCAGCGGCCGCTGAACCTGAACGAATTTGCATAAAGACAGAATACTCTGTCTTTTTTCTGAGATATACAGCAGCAGGAGGAACAATGACACAGTTTGAACAAGCAAATGAGTATTTCCTGAACAAACAGTATGAAGAAGCCTATCAGATCTATTCTGCCGGCAATGACAGGTATTCCCGGTTCAACGCCGCCCTGATGGAAGTGTTCGGCCGCGGCATTCCGCAGGATCTGCAGAAGGCAAAGGAGACTCTGGAAGAACTGGCACAGAGCGGACTTGCGGAAGCGGATGAACCGCTCGACGCCCTGAACGAATATTTCCGCTATGCCGAAATCTATGGTGAGTACAAACAGGAGTATCAGAAGAACAATGACATGGCTTCGGCTGCCGGCATGAAGCGGGCAAAGGAACATTGCGCCGAAGCGGTCGGCAGACTGCGTCAGTGTCCGATGTTCGAGGCTCCGGAAGAAGCTGTTCAGCATTCCAAAGAACCGGGTATCGTCAGCCCGGAAGAAAGAGAGATTATTTTTGATCTGCTTTCAAAGGTATATCAGGACGGTGACGAGGACAATCTGCCCAAAATGCTTGCGGTGCTGCAGAATGCCGGCTATACCAAAGAGTATTACGGCGTAGAGAAACTGACGAAGATTCTCCCCCAGCTTCCGTTTATCAAAACGGAAATGAACAAAGCCACATTTGTCAGCGGAGATAACAGGGAGGCAGGAATGCTGTCACCGGACAGACAGGAAGAAACGGAAAAAGAGGCGGTAAAAGAGGAAACGGTTCCGGAAGAAGAAACAAAAGAGGAAACGAAAGAGGAAAACAAAGCAGAACAGCAGGTTTATCTTTATGCCTGTATGGGCAAGGATTCCGAAGACCGCATGTATCTGAACGCGACCGACGGCAATCCTTATACCCTGATAAAACAGTATTTTACCGACCAGATCATCAATAACCTGCTGAAAGGGAAATACGGCTGGTTCCGTGTGAACAGGGGAACTTATTTTGTCCGTCCTGCCAGAGGAGGCAGTTCTTTCCTGGCGGCAGAGGCACAAAGTTTCCTGGAGAACTATCAGAAAGGCGACCAGATCAATGTGCCGCTGAAGAAAAAGATGAATACCTGGTGTCTTGTGGAACTTGGACCGAACCTGTCAGGAAGACTGCTGCGGGAAAATGTATCAACGGCATATGAGAGTCTGCAGGAAAAGGAAATCTATACTTTTGAAATCCTGGACTGCGGTTATGATGAGACCGGCAATTTCCGGGCAGATCTGAAACTGATCAGTAAATATGATACCACCGGAACCATACGTCGGATCGAATCCCTGCCGGAGCCGGAAGAGCTTCGCCGGAAGCTCATGATTCCCGGCAAACAGGTAGAAAGGCTGCGGGAAGATCCGGACAAGAACGAAGCGTTTGAAACTGTTCTTGGCGGACCGATCACATCTATGGCATTGAAGGATTATCTGATCAAGCTGTACGGTGAACAGAAGGCAGCATATAAAGTTTATACGACCAGAAGACCGGGACGCAGCGAGATCGAAGTCAACCTGACTGTCCGTGACCGGAACGGTGTACCGCTGAAAGCCTGCATGAACATGACGGAAGGACATGATACGTATGTCCTTGCCCTGATCGGAGCGGCAAGTCCCGATCAGTTCATTTCCCGCGATGTCTTTGTGCCGGACTGGAGCAGGGTCGTAAAGGAACTCAGCGAACTGGCACTGCCGGAAAACTGGGACTACAAAAGTGACCGCACCCGCAGCAAGCGCATCCTGAGCAACTATCTGAAATACAAATATTACAAGGCGTGGCTGGATGGTGACGTCTATGAGGAAAACGGCTACGGCATCTTCAATACAGGCCTGGTGGACAAGGCATATGATCCGATTTACTGCCTGATGGAGCCGAACCGGGATGCCAATGACGTCTTCGGCAGAAAATGGACAATTGCCTATTTTGCCTGCCGCGGCAAGGGCGACAACGGCAAGGATCTCAACCGCCGTATCAGCCGCTATCCTGATCCGCCGCGTTATTTCAAGCCGGAGGAAGCCATCTGTCTGTTCTTCGACACGACGAAGGAACTGTACTGCGATTATGAGCATATTCTGATCGACAACATGTACCGTCTACCGGGAGAATTCATTCTCTATACGCTTTCCTATGATGAAGAACTGAGACGGATGTACGAAAACCGTACACCGTCCAAGGTGATCAAGTCTTATATCATTGGCAACGCAAGACTGATGCGCGATCTCGAAGACGGTCTGAAACGGGCTGTTGATACGGCTGTCAAATACGCGTCGTGGAATTACAAGACCGCTGTGCCGATCTATTATCCGCGGACAAATTCCATCAGCCTGCTGCTGCCGTTGCATCTTGTCAGCGACAAACCGGCAGCCGATGCGGCACTGGTCATCGAAAAACTCAGCAACGGAAATTACCAGGGACAGACCATCTTCACGATGGCGATGGCATATCAGGATGCCCGTCAGGTTGCCCGTCCGAATTCCGACTGGCTCCAGCTTGATGAGGTCAGGGAAGACACAGAGGGCGAAGAGGAAGAAAACAGCCGATAAAATCAACAAATCTTCGTTCAAACACGGGAAACTTAATTGACTATAAAAGTGGTAAATCTTATAATTTAAATAGCGACATAAGGAGGTCTTTAAAAGACAATATGACAGATGTAAGAGTTGCAATTAATGGTTTTGGCCGTATTGGCCGTCTGGCTTTCAGACAGATGTTCGGCGCTCCGGGCTATGAAGTAGTTGCTATCAACGACTTGACAAAGCCTTCCATGCTGGCTCACCTGCTGAAGTATGACACAGCACAGGGCGGCTACTGTGGTAAGATCGGTGAAAACCTTCACACAGTTACAGCTGATGATGAAGCTAACACAATCACAGTAGACGGCAAGACACTGCAGATCTATGCTAAGCCGAATGCAGAGGAACTCCCCTGGGGCGATCTGAAGGTTGACGTAGTTCTCGAGTGCACAGGTTTCTACACAAGCAAGGCTAAGGCTGAAGCTCACATCAAGGCTGGTGCCCGTAAGGTTGTTATCTCTGCTCCTGCAGGAAACGATCTGCCGACAATCGTATTCAACACCAACCACACAACACTGAAGCCGACAGACACAGTTATCTCCGCAGCCAGCTGCACAACAAACTGCCTGGCTCCGATGACAAAGGCTCTGAACGACTATGCTCCGATTCAGTCAGGTATCATGACAACTGTTCATGCTTACACAGGCGACCAGATGATCCTCGACGGACCGCAGAGAAAAGGCGATGTCCAGAGAGCAAGAGCTGGTGCTGCCAACATCGTTCCGAACAGCACAGGTGCTGCAAAGGCTATCGGCCTTGTTATTCCTGAACTGAACGGCAAGCTCATCGGCGCTGCACAGAGAGTTCCGACTCCGACAGGCTCCACAACGATCCTGCACGCAGTTGTCAAGGGTGATGTTACTGTTGAAGGCATCAACGCTGCTATGAAGGCTGCTACAAACGAGTCCTTCGGCTACACAGAAGAAAAGCTCGTTTCCTCCGACATCATCGGTATGAAGTATGGTTCTCTGTTCGATGCTAACCAGACAATGGTTGCCAAGATGGACGATGGTTCCTTCCTGGTACAGGTTGTTTCCTGGTATGACAACGAGAACTCCTACACATCTCAGATGGTTCGTACA
This sequence comes from uncultured Erysipelotrichaceae bacterium, assembly GCA_902778375.1. Classification (GTDB taxonomy): domain Bacteria; phylum Bacillota_I; class Bacilli_A; order Erysipelotrichales; family Erysipelotrichaceae; genus Bulleidia. The sequence goes on along the minus strand of CACYXJ010000012.1, from coordinate 22,875 downwards.
ATCAAGTACTTCTCCGAACTGAAATAATTAGAGTTTCTTACATCAGAAAACAGAGGGTTCAATTGAACTCTCTGTTTTTTTGTTTATGAATAAGAAAAAAGCCCGTATCAGCAATTGATGCGGGCTTAAGAATGGTTTGTTTTGAATGATCAGCTGGCTGCAGAAACCTTGGAGTCGACGTGCATACCCATACCGGCTGTGTGAGAGGAAACCTCGGATGCCAGATACAGAACAGCGTTGGCGACTTCTTCCGGCTTGGCATATCTCTTGTCCATGGCATATGTGCCGGCAAGCATAGCCATTGCTTCTTCGTGCGTCATTGTGTCGCCGAAGAAGTCTTTTTCGATACGCAGCATCATCGGAGTATCGACCGGACCCGGGCAGACGTAGTTTACATGAACGCCTACAGGACCAAGTTCGAGTGCAACACACTTTGTCAGACCGGCAACAGCATACTTGGAAGAAACGTAAGCGCTGTTTCCTGCTGTCGGTTCATAAGCAGCTGCGGAAGCAACTACAACAACCGATCCGGACTTCTTTTCGATCAGAGTCGGAGCGGCATACTTTAATGTCAGCATGACTGCAAAGACATTGAGCATATAAGTCTGTTCAAACAGTTCGAGAGTCATGTCCTGTACAGGATGAGCTTTTCCTTCATAACCTGCATTCGGAACTACGATATCGATTGTGCCGAAATGAGCCTTGGCATTTTCAACGAAATTCTTGATGTCTTCTTCCTTGTTCAGGTCTGCCACAAAGCCTGCAACCTGACCGTCAGCTGCTTCAAGAGTCGGAAGCAGAGCATCAATCTTTGTCTGGCTGGTGGAAGAGAAAGCAACTTTGGCACCTTCGCTCAGGAAACCTTTGACGATTGCTGTGCCGATACCGCCTGTACCGCCTGTAACCAATACAACCTTGTCTTTTAATTTAAGATCCATATATATTAATATTCCTTTCTTTATGGCAATAATTGCCTTTTGCCACCAAAATTATACAACAAGACTTCGGGTTGAGACAGAATAATGAATCCGGAAGATTCAGATGAGCACTGATTTTTTACGCTTTCACTAACATTGATGAAATGCCCGAGGTCTTTTACAATGGGTATGATGTCAGAAAACATTGCATATCAGTCATGCCGGGCGGTTCTTGCGCCGCTGTTCAGACTGGTCTATCATCCGGTGATTATCGGGGCAGAGAAAATACCGGCGGAAGGACCGGTCATTCTTGCCGGCAATCATAAACACGCTTTTGATCCGCTGCTGGTGGATATCAGTACAAAACGCACTGTTCATGCCCTGGCGAAGAGCGAACTGTTTCAGGGTGCGGGAGGTTTTTTCTTTTCAGCAATCGGAGCCATACCTGTTGATCTCGAAGCGGCAAAGAATCCGGATGCCTATGCCAGCGCGAAAGAAGCCCTGCTGAAGGGCGGGGCAGTCAATATCTCGCCGGAAGCGGCACGCAATTACACGGAAGACATTCTTCTGCCTTTTAAAAGCGGTGCTGTCCGGCTGGCAAGAGAAACCGGTACGGTGATCATTCCCTACAGCATCACCGGCGAATACAGATTCCGGTCGAAGGATCTGAAGATCGTTTTCGGCGATCCTTTCATCGTGGAAGCCGGTGAAGATATCAAGGAAGCCAATGAAAGGCTTTTCCACACCATTGAAAAACTCATTTTGGAGAACAGACAATGAAACGGGTCCTGCTGGTACGTCCGGAGGAATCACGGACCAAATACGACTTTCAGGGAATCATCGAGAACGAGTGTCTGGACCTGGAATGGATCATGGCGATCCTGAAGCAGGACGGTTATGACGTGACCATTTTTGACAAACAGGTCGAAACGCAGTCTTTTCAGGCATTTATCAAAGAGAAGGAATTTGACGTTTTCTACGGCGAAAGCAGATGTTTCCAGGAAACGTTCATTCTGGAATATGCCCGTGCATTTAAAGAGAGATTTGACGGCCTTACGATTCTCGGCGGCCATCATGCCCAGATCTGTCCCGAAAGGTTCTTCAGGGAAGAAACAGACCTGGTATTGAGCGGATACAATTACACCGACCTGCCGGCGGTCATTGAAGGGGAACGGAACATCAGCAATCTTTCCTACCGCAAGGATGGGCAGTGGATATCAAACCCGGCAGAAGCGGTTGACATCAGAAGCCTGCCATGGCCGGACCGGACATACTTTTACCAGCATCCCGACCGCTATCCTTATCTGGACATGAAACATGCCATGTGGATCCGCAGCAGTTTTTCCTGCCCTTACCGCTGCCGTTTCTGCCTGCGCAACCATCTCAACAACAGTGTCTATTCCCGCCGGGACGTAACCGACCTGGTCGATGAGATTGAACAGAACAGCAATGAAAATGTCTACATAACAGACGACGATTTTCTTTATGACGAACAGTATGTCAGACAGTTTATCGAAGAAATCCGGCAAAGAGGAATTCAGAGACACTATATCTGCTACGGAAGGGCAGATTTTATCGCAGCCCATGAGGATATCGTCAGGGACTTTCAGCAGATCGGTCTGGTTTATCTTCTGACAGGACTGGAAGATATCAGAAACGACCGGCTGGATTCCTATAACAAACACAATACGATCGAGAACAACGAAAAGTGTATCGAAATCTGCCGGAGAAACGGTGTGCGGCTGATGGCGATGTTCATTCTCGGCCTGGATTACAAAGGCAGGGATTTCGCCAATCTGTATTCCTATATCCGGAAACATGATTTGAAACATGTGGCGGTATCCATCTATACCCCGGAGCTTGGCATTGCCGAGGGTGTCGAATATATCACTGACGATCCGTCCAGATTCGACTACCTGCATCTTGTATGCAGACCGGAACATCTGAGCGTCAGGATGTGGTATTTCCACTATTACATCCTGCTGATCCGTCTGTTTCTCAAGGCGCAGAAAGATGGAATATATGACTTTCTGGACTACGGGGACTATATCCGCTCATTTATCAGAAACATCTTTAAACGGGAGGATGAGAATGCCTGAACTGTATATTCTGTTTGAAAAATCCAACAGCACGATCGGCCGGTTCGGGCGTCTTGTCATGCCGTATCCGTATACGCATGTGACGGTCAGTTTCGACGGTGAAACATATTATTCTTTTTCAAGGCGCAGGTATCACGATCCCTTCGATGCCGGATTTACCGAAGAAAAACTGGCATACTTTGCGTATGAGGAAACGGAAGTAAAGATCTACCGGCTGGAAATCAATGAGGAGGAAAAGAAGAAGATCGAAGCCCTGATGGAGAAAGTGAAAGACTGTCCGTTTGATGTCGCGGACATGATAACGATGCCGCTCCTGCATGGCCACAAAAGAAAAAACGCCTATAACTGCATGAGCTTTGTGGCCGACGTACTGGAAATCCTGGAATACCCTCTGCCGCATGGAAAGTACAAAAACAATATCGAGGATATCGAAAACGCCCTGAAGGCAAAAGGGTTGCAGGGAGAGGTTGTCACTCTTTCGCCGCGGACGGATGAAGAATATATGAGGAAAGTCAGTATCACGCAGCAGATCCGCTCCTTCTGTCAGCTGTTTTATAAACTGTATCTAAAGAAAGAATGAGCGTACTGTTCATCTTCGGGTAAATCCAGTATGCTTAATAATAAGAAAGGCATTCGTGCATATGCGGATGCCGGAAAAAGGAGTCATAAATGATCGGAAGACAGGTAATCACGACAACGAAGGCGTTCACGCTTGACGAACTGCAGAGTTTCCTCGAAGAACACTGGAATACGGAAGAGTACAACCGGTTCGAACGCGGCAGACCGACCCCGGCCAGCGCGGAAGAGTATATGATGCTGCCGGCGACACCCCGTTTTCTGGTGCTGGTCTACAGCCGGGCGGCAGGCGGACTGTTCAGCAAGGACAACAAGGTTATTCTCACGACAGCCAACACCCCGCAGGGTGTATCTGAATCATTGATGCGCGGTATTCCGACAAGCAATATTGTGTTCGGTGCGATTCAGATCACAAGTACAATGTCAGCGGAAAAGGAACGCAAAGGTCCGGCAGAAGAGATCCTGCTGAAATACACCGAATACATGAAGAAACTGCTCGCCGAAGCAGGTTATCTGAAATAAGATTTTAAAAAACAGAACTGAGATGACATTTCAGTTCTGTTTTACTGTGCTGTTTCCGGATCGTCACGCCAGATCGACGCATCTTTTGCATAAGTGCCCCAGTCAGCCGTAAGCAGACCGCCGAATTCTTTCGGGGCAAGAGAGCCATGTGACAGCAGGAGTTCATAATCGACACCGTAGATATGATAGAACACACCGGAAGGAACGAATCCCTGACGCAGGTAGAAATCCCTGCGTCTTTTTCTCTCTGTGTAATTGTCCGCTGCTTCATTCAGCATTTCAATATCGGCGATGATCCGTCTTCCTGCCAGAATTTCTTCCAGCATTTGAAGCATGGAGGAGCCATAGCCCTGTTCCCGCAGCCTTTCGTCGACGGTCAGATACTCGAGGTAGGCCATGTCTCTGTAAAGGAATGTAAACGCAAAGCCGATAAAGAGGGAATCGTCATAAAAAACGATTATCGGCAGGCTGTCAGAACGCTTACTTGCCAGAACCGGCCAGGGAATCTGTTCGGAAGCAGGAAAACTCCGTTCATAGAGCTTCTGCCAGGCGGGATCGGTTTCTTTTCTGTCGGTGATCATGCGATATGTAAGTGTCATACTGCAAATTATTATATCCTATGAAACGTAAAATGCCGAAATGATATAAGATTTAGCAGAATATAAAAATAAATGCTAATGCAGAAAAGCCTTATTTAAAGGCGCATTCTGCTGATTTCCCCAAAATAAAGAGGAAATAAACCAAAAGAATTAGCACTTAACTATTGACAGTGCTAAAAACAGTAGTATAACTATAGGTGTAAGGTAAGAATGCCTTAAGGAGGTATTACGATGAGATACAACGTAGCAAGAAACAATGATCTGTTTGATGATTTATTTGACAACGTATTCAGAGCACCGGTATTCGGCGGACAGTCACTGATGAAGACAGATGTCCGTGAGAAGGACGGAAAATATATTCTCGATATTGAAATGCCGGGCTACAAGAAGGAAGATGTCAGAATCTCCCTGTACAACGGCACACTGACAATCAGCGCGGAGCGTCATTCTTCCAACGAGGAAAAGGATGACAACGGCCGCATGATCAGACAGGAACGTTACTCCGGCAGCTGCTCCAGAAGTTTCTATGTCGGTGACGGCATCAAGGATACAGATGTCCAGGCGTCCTTCGCAGACGGTATCCTGAAGATTGAACTGCCGACTGAGCAGAAGAAAGAGGAAGAAGAGAAGAAATTCATCAATATTCTCTGATCGATCAATAAAAGAAAAGCCTTCGGGCTTTTTCTTTTTTTGCTTATAAAAAAAGATGCCCGTATTTGCGGGCATCTTGCCGTTCATTGAATTCTGTGAATTGCGAAGAACAGTCACAGATTATTTGAGGTCAATGTCTCCGGATTTGCTGGTGAGGTCCAGACGTCCGCTGCCCTGGCCGACATGAACTGTCCGGCGGCTTTCCTGATAAACAGGAACTTTGGCTTTGACCTTGATGCTGCCGCTGGATGTCTGCAGGGTGCCCTGATAGTCATCGTGGTACGGACGGCAGGTAATATCACCGGAAAGGCTGGAAGCTTCAGCGGTATCAAAAGCGCTGAGCAGGTCGAGATCGATATCGCCGGAAGTTGTTTTCGCATTGACGAAGCGGGCTGTGCTGTGGATTTCAACATCGCCGGAAACGGTGTGGGCGTTAGCGGTGTTTCCGTCCAGTTGTTTGATGTCGATATCGCCGGATACTGTTCCGCAATCGGCAGAACCGGTGCTGCGTTTGACATCGATGTCGCCCGATACGGCAGACAGGTTCATATCTTCGCAGCCGCTGGTTTCGACCCGGATATCACCGGAGACAGAGGAGAGATAAATGTGGCGGCAGTCAGCGGAATAGATCTTGATGTCGCCGCTGCGGGTTTCGGCATTCATTTCTTCCAGGGTCAGATTCTGCATATAGGTATCGCCGCCGACGCTGCTGACATGAACAACCTGTATTTCCGCCGGCACGGCAATATCCAGCCGGCCGTTTCCGTCAAGGACCTTGAAGAGGGCAGTGTCACCGTCTTCACCGGTATACAGTTCGGCTCTGTTGCCGAGCAGCAGATGCCGGGTCGGTATAAACTGGTAGGACAGCCTGTCGCCGGGAACCAGACGGACATCGACGGAATGTCTTGTCTCAACATCAATTACGGTATAGCTGCCGTCAAGGACAGACATGTTTCTGGTGATTGCGTTCTGCGAGCTTTCCCGGAACGAAGAGATACCGTCGTTGACAACCCGGGCAGCCTCACGGATGGTATCGGAAAGATTTTCGGAAAAAGATCCGAGATCGATATTGATCTCTGTACGGCGGCCGTAGGATTCGCGCTGTTCATTATTCATCATGCGGATATTCTCGACAACTTCGTCGACTGAGCCGAGGGTGTCGATGACTTCCTCTTCGCTAAGGCCTTCACTTTCGCCTTCAACGAAATGTTCTTCAAACGCTTCCGTGATCTCATCGATGAAGGCAGGGGAATAATTGCTGAGACGCTCGCGCAGAGCGCTGAGATATTCTTGTTTGTTCATAATAGGTTCTCCACTTTCCTGATAAACTGATTCCATTCTTCTTTCTGGCTTTTCCGGTAGGCATCGCCTTTGTCGGTCAGATGGTAATATTTACGGGCGGGACCGCCGGAGGATTCCACCAGATAGGTTTCCACATAGTCGTTGTCCTTGAGGCGCTTCAGGATCAGATACAATGTTCCGGCTTTGACTGCGAGTTCCTTGGAAATCACTTCCGTCAGTTCATAACCGTAACGGTCTTCCTGTTTCAGCTGCGACAGTACGCACAGCTCGAGGGCGCCTTTTCTGAATTGAGCATCCATAGACAGGTATTCTTCCTTTCTGAGAACACAGTATCACAGACTATTCAGTAATGCAATATAGTGAAATGAAAAAATGTTGTGATTATATTTATGTTGTGCTGAAAAAGACAGCAATGGAAGACTGTGAACAGGTCGGGGAGGCTAGGATGCTTAGTTACGAAGGGATTTTCTTTGAAGGTGAAACGGAGGATTTCATTCATTCTCTGGAAAAGGAACAGCTGCCGCTGGTAAACGATATCATTCATTGCACATTTAAATATCATCCCGGTGAGAATGAGATATTTGACGAACTGGCCGGCAAAGAAATCCAGGTTCTGTTGACCGGATATGGATTTGACGGCAAAAACAGCGGCTTCGAACTGCAGCTGCCGGATGAAGTGATGAAATACTACATCAACTACAATGATGAGAATCCCGGAGTTTTAAATAAGCCGCATATCACGGCTTCTCTGACGGAAGACACCAAAGCTTCCAAAACAAAGAATCTGCACTTCGAGCCTCTGCCGGAGCCGGTTGCCATAACGGGAAGATTTGGATACTGGATCAAGGATGACGGCCGGGAATATGTTTCGTATGAACCATATAAGAATTCAGAAGAAAACGGCAAATAATAAAAGCGCTGATTACAGAAAAAAGATGATCCCTGCCGGTGACAGGGATCATTTGTGCTTATGAATGGTTACAGTGTGCGTCTTTTATCGATCGTCAGGGTATTATCTTTGCGGTTATAGTGGAAGACATCCCGGCAGAAGAGAAGATGCGGTGTCTGGCGGAGGTTTGTCTCAAACATATCACGTGCCTGCTTGAGCATTTTCCCGGGTAGGAACAGGTCGTTTGCCTTGGTCACAAAGACAATGTCCTTGGTCGGAACACTGATCAGCAGATCATCATTCAGCATATCTGCGGCCTGCTGGAACAGTTCCGGAAACAGCAGGGATTCCGCTTCGAAATCGCCGCCGGCAAGGAAGCCGTAAACACCTTTGATCTTTGACTCGGACAACTGGTAATGGACGTTCGCAGCCATATTCGCAAAGGCTGTTTTCTGCAGTTCCTGGACATCGGTATCTTCCGGCAGATTGTCATATGTCAGATAGGTGAAGGCATTGCCGACATCCTGCATGAAGAAATAGACAAAACTGTCCATATAGCGGTACATCGGCATATTCTGGTAATCCGGTGCGTTCTCATCGGAAGCCATAAGCGAGATTTCATCCAGCGGGTTTCTTGACCAGTTCTTTTTCAGGCGGACAAATACTTTGGAAGGGTCAAAAACAAAATCGTCGCTGAAGCCGTCATCCCATTCCCTGTCATCTTCCGGATGTGTCCATTCCAGATCGCAGGGATCTTCATGGGTTTTCAGAAACTCCCGGACCTTTTCCAGGAAATCCATACCGTAGCGGCTGTACGGATGTTCGGCACTGACCCGGATCACACAGCGGCAGCCGGGATGGGCTTCTTCCGCCTGACCGCTGACAATATAATTCAGATAGTCGTTGATTTTATCCTGCAGTGTGCGGGCGTGGGACTGGCGTTCACCAAAACTCCAGGGCAGATCATCGTTGATGATCAGAACATAACGGTCATTTTCCGTTAAGGTAACATCGATCACATTGCGGTCACGTACAGTTGACATAAGCATAACCTCCGGAATGTACATCTTCTATCATACTCAAAAAACCCATCCTGTGGGGACGGGTTTACAGCAGCGGCATATTGTTCGCTGTGCAGATTTCCTGCATTTCCTCAGGCCAGATGGATGCCTGGACTTCGCCGATATGGGCTTTGTTCAGCAGCAGCATGCACAGTCTGGACTGGCCGATACCGCCGCCGATCGTATAGGGAAGCTCCTGATTCTGGATCATCTTGTGGTATGGCAGGATCAGACGGCCTTCGCAATGTGCGGCCTGGCACTGGCTGACAATTGAATTCTCGTCGACACGGATGCCCATGGAAGTGATTTCCAGAGCTCTCTCCAGGGAAGGCAGCCAGAACAGCATGTCGCCGTTGAGATCCCAGTCATCATAGTCCGGTGCCCTGCCGTCGTGGGGACGGCCGCTGCGTTCCAGAGGTTTGCCGATCTGGGTAATGAAGACGCACTGCTTGTCTTTTGTGATCTTATCTTCCCTCTCCTTCGGCGAGAGATCCGGGTACATGTCTTCCAGTTCCTGGGAGGAAATGAAGAAGACATCATCTGCCAGGTGACAGACAGCCTGGGGATATTTATACCAGACTTCATGTTCCATATGCTTGATGACCTTGAAGATCTCGCGGGCGGTTTCCTCCAGCGTCTCCATGGTTCTTTCGTCTTTGGAGATGATCTTTTCCCAGTCCCACTGGTCGACGTAGACAGAATGCAGGTTGTCCAGCAGTTCGTCGCGGCGGATCGCGTTCATGTTTGTGTAGAGACCTTCATGAATGCCGAAATTGTATTTTTTCAGTGCTACACGCTTCCACTTGGCCAGCGACTGCACGACTTCGATACGGTCGCCCGGCATTTCCTGGATGTCGAAGCTTACCGGTCTTTCGATGCCGTTCAGATTATCGTTGAGACCGGAACTGCGCGGCACAAACAGCGGCGCACTGATTCTGCTCAGATTGAGCTCCCTTCCGATTTCCTTCTGGAAGGTGTCGCGGATATACTTGATCGCCTCCTGGGTCTCCCGCACGGAGAGAACCGGATCATAATTAACGGGTATCTGAACTTTCATAGTTTTTTCTCCTGCGTACAATATGTTACATATTCTAGCACAAAAAGAGACAGGCAAGAAAAGAAACCGGAAGCAGATAGCAGGAATTATCCGGAAAAATATATAAAATAGAAGTGCATTAACAAGAAGGAGGAATATCATGACAAGATATGATATCGCAGTTATAGGCACCGGTCCGGCCGGACTGGAAGCCGCAATCACGGCAACTGTAAGAAACAAAAACGTCCTGCTGCTGGGGTCGAAGCAGCTGAGCAATAAGATGCAGGTCGTCGACCATCCGATCAGAAACTATCTCGGTCTCTGTGACGTGACCGGCAAGGAAATGGCGGAAGCGTTTCAGAAACAGCTGGACGTGCTGGGCATCGAAGTCACCGAAAAGAAGGTAACGACAGTCTATGCGATGGGCTCCTACTACAGCCTGCAGCTTTCCGACGGCGAATATGCCGAAGCGGAGACAGTCATTCTGGCAACCGGTGTCGTAGCCGGCAAGCCGTATCCGGGCGAGGAAGCGTTCCTCGGCAGAGGCGTCAGCTATTGCGCGACCTGCGACGCACCGCTGTACCGCGGCAAGACGGTCGCTGTTATCGGCGGCAGTCCGGAAGAGGAAGCGGAAGCGGATTTCCTCGGCGAAGTCTGTGAGAAGGTCTACTACATCCCGCTGTATAAGGAAGAGCCGTACTTTACCCATGACAATCTTGTCGTCCTGAAGGAAAAGCCGCAGGAGATCAAGGGTGCCATGAAAGTCACGGAACTGGTAACCGACCAGGCAAGCCATACGGTTGACGGTGTGTTTATCCTGCGTGCCGCTCAGTTCCCGGGCCAGCTGGTGCCGGGTCTTGAGACCGAAGGTAATGCTGTCAAGGTCGACCTGCAGATGCGCACCAACCTGCCGGGTCTGTTCGCGGCCGGAGACATCGCCGGCCAGCCCTATCAGTACATCAAGGCAGCCGGACAGGGCAATGTCGCAGCATTATCCGCGGTCAGCTATATCGATGAGAAAAAACGTGCCGGAAAATAATCCGGCATTTTTTTGTGAAAACTGTCAGGTTTGACATAGTTGGCATGCCAATTCCGAAGCGGTCTGTTAGAATAAAAGTGGAGGGCTACAACCATGAAAAAGATAATTGCTACGGTCCTGTCCGGCATGTTGGCGCTTTCGCTTGCGGCATGCGCAGGTTCAGGAACGCCCGCTGCCGGTTCCGCCGGTTTCACACCCGGAACGTATGAAGCACAGGCAGACGGATTTGCCGGTTCAGAGAAACCGGTACAGGTAAAAGTTACATTCAGTGAAGATGAAATCACGGCAATCGAGTATGTTGCCGAGGGAGAGACACCGACAGTAGGCGGCGCAGCTCTGCCGCAGCTGGTTGAAAAGACAATTGCTGCCCAGTCCACCAAAATCGATGGTGTAACCGGTGCAACAAAGACATCGACTGCGTTCTTTACAGCAGTCAACGACACGATCAAGCAGGCCGGCGGCGATCCGGAGAAACTGGAACCGAAGGAAGCCACCAAGGCGGAAGACATCGAAGAAACCTATGATGTCGTCGTTGTCGGTGCCGGCGGTGCCGGTATGACAGCTGCCATCACAGCAGCCCAGAACGGCAAGAAAGTCATGATCATCGAAAAGGCTGCCGTTGCCGGCGGAAACTCCAGTTACGCAACCGGCGGTATGAACGCTGCCGCTACTCATTACCAGGCAGAACAGGGTATTGAAGACTCTGCCGATCTGTTCTATCAGGATACAATGGCCGGCGGACATGATATCAATAATCCGGATCTGGTCCGCACCCTGGCGGAAAATTCCTCGGCTGCCATCGACTGGCTCGACAGCATCGGTGCACCGCTGTCCAACGTCGGTCAGGCCGGCGGCGCTTCCACAAAGCGTCAGCATCGTCCTGTCGACGATGAAGGCAAGATCCTTTCTGTCGGTACATTCCTGGTCGCTCATCTTTCCGATACGGTCAATGAAATGGGAATCGACGCTATCTTCTCCGCCAGAGTCGACAGGATCCTGGTCGAAGAAGGCAGAGCTGTAGGTGTCCACGCTGTGGGTGCCGACGGCAACAACATTATCATTCACGCCGACAAGGTCATCATCACGACCGGCGGCTTCGGTTCCAATCCGGATATGATCGTCAAGTACCGTCCGGATCTTGAGGGCTATGTTTCCACCAATGCTCCGACAATTACCGGTGATGCGATTCCGTTCCTGACGGAAATCGGTGCCGACTTTGTCGATCTGGAACAGATCCAGATCCATCCGACAGTCGTCCAGGCTGACGGCTCCCTGATTTCGGAATCGCTGCGCGGCGACGGTGCGATTCTGATCAACGCCGAAGGCAAGCGTTTCTGCAATGAAATCCTGACCCGTGACGTCGTTTCCGGACATGTCAACGAACAGACAGGCAGCTATGCATGGCTCATCGTCGACCAGCAGATGTTTGATGCCTCCAATGTTATCGCCAAGTACCTCGACAGAGGTCTGATGACAAAGTGCGAGACGGTCGAAGACCTTGCCAAGCTGATGGAAGTCGATCCGGCCACCCTGCAGGAGACACTGTCAACATGGACAGCAGCCTGCGAGGCACAGAATGACGAGGAATTCGGACGTGAGGCATTCGACGCCCTGCTGTCCGACCTCTCCCACGCTCCGTACTATGCGGTCAAGATCGCTCCGGGCATCCACCACTGCATGGGCGGTGTCAGGATCAACACCAATGCCGAAGTGATCGATGTTGACGGCAACGTCATCCCCAATCTCTATGCGGCAGGTGAAGTGACCGGCGGTGTCCACGGCGGCAACCGTCTGGGCGGCAACGCAGTCGCTGACTTTGTCGTCTTCGGACGCATTGCCGGCGAGAACGCATCCAAATAATTCTGTAAACAGCTTTGAAGCCGGGCTCAGAACCCGGCTTTTTCTTTGCCCGCAAGTGTGGGAAAATAACAGTGATGACTGTATTTCTGATCATGCTGCTGATCTCGCTGCTGATGGTTCCTGAGGAAGTACCGGAAGCAACCATGAACCTGACCATGCCGCAGCTGCGGCAGGATTTCATATGGGTTTTAAAACCGGACGGAACCTATCACGTCAGCGATGCCTTTACGGTACGGGACACTTCCCCTGGCAGGATCCGGGAAGACCGGATCGGTCCGCACGAAAACATGCCGGAGTATGAGGACGCCCTGTCCAGCGGCGGACTGTACTGCTATACGACACCGTATTTTTATCAGAAGGACAGAAGATGGACACGTATTCTTTATGGCGATTATACGTTCGGCCGCACCGGCTGCGTGCCGACTGCCCTGGCCATGATATTTTCCGGTGTGTGCGGCGAAGAGATCCTGCCGACCGAAATCGGCGATTATCTGTATTACGACTGTGCCAGGTTCAACTCACCGCAGTCCGGCGGCTACGGAGTATCCTCTGATGCGGTCATCATGGCCGCGGAAAAATACGGTATCAGTTACCGGGTACTGCGCAGTTACGAGGAATTTGCCGCCGCTCTGCAGGAAGGCAAATGCGTATACCTGGCCGTCAATTATATGTACGGTGTGACACATGCCTACGTGTGCCTGGGGTGGAACAACGGGCTGACATATGTCAAGGACAGCGACAGTCCGGCCCTGAACCATTACTATGACGCAAGACTGCTTTGGCAGTCCCGCTCCACCAACACCTACGACAGCCGGGCCGGATCACCGGCAATCGCCTTATGGGGTAACTTAAAAGGACAGCCGTGCTGTCCTTTTAAAGTCCGATCGTGAATGAATTGTCATAGCGGTGAACGACATCATTGATCATCTCCTGATAGAAGGAATCCTTGTCGGGGAAGCTGTCCTCCGGAAGATCCTTGTAGAAGACGGATCTGATATTGGTAAAGTCCTCATCGTAAGCGGTAAAGATCAGGTCGATCTTCACATCCTTGATCACAACATCAACGGCTCCGCTCGGCTGGACCGTTTTTTCTATGACAAGGGAAGATGCCATGCCGGTATTGACTTCTTCACGGGTGGTTGCCGGGAGGACATCCTGGGAATTGATCATATTGCCCATGGCATAGTAACAGAGAGTCTTGCCGCCGTTGAGCCATTGTACCGGCTGGATATTGTGCGGGTGGTTGCCGATGATGATATCAGCACCGGCATCAGCAAGTTTCTGGGCCAGTTCCAGCTGTTCGTCATCGGGATCGGGTGTATATTCCGTACCCCAGTGCATCGAGACGATGACAACATCCGCTTTCTGATCTGCTTCCTGAACCCAGCTGAGCAGTTCGTTTTCATGGCCGGCATAGCAGTTGACCATGTATTCATGTCCCGGCTCTGTTTCGTAACCGTTGATGCCATAGGTCCAGGCGGTAAAGGCATAGGTAATGCCGTTGACTTCATGGACTGCGATTTCCTTACGCTCGGCATCTGAGGAATTCGTACCGGAGGTCACAACACCGGACTTCTCTTTCCAGAATTCGATGGAATTGAGAATTCCTTCCTCGCCCTTGTCCAGGGTATGGTTGTTTGCCGTGGACACCAGGTTGAAGCCTTTGGAAACCATGTAGTCGCCGTATGACTGCGGACAGTTGAAATGCGGGTAGACCGTCATGCCGAGATGATCGCCGCCGAGGATCGTTTCCTGGTTATAGAAGGCAATGTCATAGCCGGAAGCGGGATTTGCGACACCATCCATTTCCTCATCCCAGTAATAGCTGCCGTCATCCTGCTCTGCCTGGTTGATACATTCGATCTGGACCAGGGCATCGCCGAGGATATACATCGAAGCGCTTGTGACCCGCGGTTCTGCCGTCCAGAGAATATTGATATTCTCTGTTTCCGCTGTTCTTTCCTGTTTGTTACAGACAACTTCCTCCTTCAGCGAGAAGGTGTGAATCAGAAAAGCGCCGAAGATGATCAGGACCATCGGCAGAATAACCTGAAACTCTTTGCGCAGATGCCGTGTTTTTTTTGCCATATCAAAATCTTAACATAAGAAAGCGGAATTGTTTTTTACAGAATGGTCTTTCCTGTATAATTCAGATTATGGACATTTCCGCATATATCGGTTCGAAAGATTTTTACAAAGAGACTGCCTCCATCACTGTTCCCCTTGCCCTGCAAAGCGCGCTGATGAGCTGTCAGTCGATGATCGACACGCTGATGGTTTCGTGGATCGACAAGGTGTCGGCGGTCGGTACGGCTGCCCAGGTCGACACCCTGGCGATGATGATCTCCTACGGCTGTATCGGCGGCATCAGTATCTTTGCCTCCCAGTTTTTCGGAGCCGATGACGAAAGAAACCTGAAGCGTTGTACCGGTCTCGGTCTTTGTCTGGTACTGACCAATGCCCTGCTGTGGTTTCTGGCTGCGACCTTTTTCGGCAGGGAGATCCTGTCGTTCTATATGAAGGATGCCGCGGTTGTCGCCGACGGTCTTCTGTATCTGAATATCTCCCGTTTTACCCTGCTGTTTTCCGGATTTTCCTTTATCATTTCCAATATGTTCCGTTCCACCGGCCAGCCCGGTGTCGCTTTGCGGATTTCGATTCTGACCACGGTATGCAATATCACCCTGAACTATCTGCTGATCTTCGGTTTCGGACCGGTACCGGCACTGGGAATCCAGGGTGCCGCCCTGGCTACCATGTCGGCACAGATCATTGCCTGCATCACCCTGATTTCCTATGCCTATTATTCCCGGCAGAAATTCGTCGGTTCCCTGCGGGAAGTATTCGGGCTTGATCTTGGTTTTGTCAGACCGATCCTGGAAAGGATCCTGCCGCTGATTCTCAACGAAACAGCCTTCGGTTTCGGTCAGACCCTGTTTATCAAGGCTTTCGGATATCTCGGAAAAGAACAGATGGATGCTTATTATGTCGGCAACCAGATCTTCAACCTGATGACATTCATTATCTACGGCTATGGCAATGCCGTGCAGATCCTGCTTGGCCAGAAGCTGGGGAGGGGAGAAATCGAGGAAGCGAAGAAGGAATGCAACCAGCATATCGGACTGGCGTTTGTGCTCTCCTGCCTGCTGGTGTCGTTCCTTGTTCTGTTTGCCCGGCCGATGGTTTCCCTGTTTGCCCTCAGGGATCCCAGTGTTGAGACGCTGGCTGTTACGATCGTGCGGGTCTTTGCCGTCAAGGCGTCGATGCGCCTGTATAATTTCATGATTTTCTGCATCCTGAGGTCCGGCGGTGATGCGAAGGTGATCCAGTTCCTCGATTCCGGTCTCGAATGGCTGGTCGGTCTGCCGTGTGCCTTCCTGTGTGTCGGGGTGTTCGGCATGCAGAATATCGCCCTGGTCCTGCTGATCACCCAGCTGGAACAGCTGGTAAGACTGATTCTCGGCATGCGCCGGGTCAGATCGTACCGCTGGGCCAACGACCTGACACAGCTTGTCGCATAAGAAAAGCTGCTTCGTTCATCATCCGGGGAGCAGCTTTTTTTGGTTATCCGGAAATATCTTCAAACTGGGAATTGTACAGTCTGGCATAGAAGCCGTCTTTTGCCAGCAGCTCCTCGTGAGTGCCGATTTCGACGATATCGCCGTGATCCATGACCAGGATCATGTCGGCATTGCGGATCGTCGACAGACGGTGGGCAATGACAAAGGATGTTCTTCCTTTCATCAGGTTTTCCATACCTTTCTGAATCAGGATCTCGGTACGGGTATCGACCGAGGACGTCGCTTCGTCCAGGATCAGGATCTTCGGGTCGGAAAGGAAGGCTCTGGCAATTGTCAGCAGCTGTTTCTGTCCCTGGGAAATGTTGGTGGATTCTTCGTTGATCTCCGTCTGATAGCCGTTTTCCAGGGTGCGGATGAAGTGATCCACGTAGGCGGCGTCGGCAGCCTTCATGACTTCTTCGTCGGTGGCATCCATGCGGCCGTAGCGGATGTTTTCCATGATCGTTCCGGTATGGAGCCAGGCATCCTGCAGAACCATACCGAAGCAGTCGCGCAGGTCATGGCGGCGCATTTTCGCCGAATCCTTTCCGTCGATATAGATATGACCGGAATTGAGGTCATAGAAGCGCATCAGCAGCTTGACAATGGTCGTCTTGCCGGCACCGGTCGGACCGACGATGGCTACCTGGGAGCCATAATGGATGTAGGCATTGAAGTCGTGAATGATCGTCTTGTCCGGGTCATAGCCGAACACGACATCTTCAAATGTGACATTGCCTTTGATTCTGATATTGCCGTTTTCATCGCGGATGTCGATCGGACTTTCATAATCCGGCGCTTCTTCCTCTTCCTCCAGGAATTCGAAGACACGTTCCGCCGCCGCGGCTGTTGCCTGCAGGATATTCAGAATCTGGGCGGTCTGGGTGATCGGCTGGTTGAAGTTTCTGACATACTGGATGAATGCCTGGATATCACCGATGGCCAGACCTCTGTGCACTGCCAGCCAGCCGCCGAGAACACAGCAGCCGACATAACCGATATTACCGATGAAACTTGTAATCGGCTGCATGGCTCCGGAAATGAACTGGGCTTTCCATGCGGCGGTATAGAGACGGCTGTTCAGGTCGTTGAAGGTATTGATCGAACGTTCCTCGCCGTTGAATGCCTTCATGACGATATGACCGCCGTACATTTCTTCGATGTGACCGTTGACGTTGCCCAGAGTATCCTGCTGGGCCTTGAAGTATTTCTGCGAACGGGTGACGACAAACGCCGCCGCCAGACCGGAAAGGGGAACGACGATCAGCGCCATCAGCGTCAGCTGCCAGGAAATCGACAGCATCATATACAATATGCCGATGATCGTGATCACGGAGGTGAACACCTGCTGCACCGACTGGTTCAGTGACTGCGATACAACCGAGACGTCGTTGGTGATGCGTGAGAGAACTTCGCCGTGTGTCGTGTGGTCGAAGTACTTCAGCGGCAGGCGGTTGATCTTTTCGGATATTTCCTTTCGCAGGTTATAGGTGATCTTCTGGGTCACGCCGGTCATCATCCAGCCCTGGATGTAGTGGAACAGGGCGGAGAGCAGATAGATTCCCAGCAGGGTATAGAGGATCGAGGCAATCTTATTGAAGTCGATGCCGCCGGTGCCGCTGTATTTGGCGGCGAGACCTTCCGCCAGGGTCGTGGTCGCCGAACCGAGGATGCGGGGACCGATGATGGCGAAGATCGTGGAACCGAGGGTAAAGAGGGTAATGATCAGGATCTGCAGGTAGAACGGCTTCATGTAGCGGATCAGCTTGGCGATCGTGCCGCGGAAATTCTTGGCTTTGTCACCGGCAACCATGCCGCGGGGTGACCGCATGCCGGTTCTGTATGTTTTCTTCTTCTCGCTCATCTTGCCAGTTCCTCCTCGCTCAGCTGGGAGAGCGCGATTTCCTGATAGACGGAGCAACTGTTCATCAGTTCGTCATGGGTGCCGATACCGGCGATATGTCCTTCATCGAGGACGATGATGCGGTCGGCGTGCATGATCGTGCTGATGCGCTGGGCGACGATGAAGACAGTTGCCTTCGAGGCAGCAATCATCTTGTTCAATGCCTCCCGCAGTCTGGCATCGGTCTGATAGTCCA
Organism: uncultured Erysipelotrichaceae bacterium; assembly: GCA_902778375.1. Lineage (GTDB taxonomy): Bacteria > Bacillota_I > Bacilli_A > Erysipelotrichales > Erysipelotrichaceae > Bulleidia. Next base: position 4,665 of record CACYXJ010000012.1, on the reverse strand, counting down.
GAGCGCTGAAGGTATCGTCAAAGATATAGATGCCGGCATTCTTGGTCAGTGCCCGGGCAATCGACAGACGCTGTTTCTGGCCGCCTGAGACATTTGTGCCGCCCTGGGAAATCTCTTCCTGAAGACGCTCCGGCATACGGTCGACAAATTCCTTCGCCTGGGATACTTCCAGGGCATTTTCGATTGCTTCATCGCTGGCGTTTTCGTCGGCGTAACGAAGGTTGGATTCCACCGTACCGGAGAACAGCACTCCTTTCTGGGGGACGTAGCCGATCCGGTCGCGCAGATCTTTCTGACGGACTTCACGGATATCCGTATCACCGATGCGGATACTGCCTTCCGTGACGTCGAAGAATCGTGGCAGAAGGTTGACCAGAGTTGATTTTCCGGATCCGGTGGAACCGATAAAGGCAACGGTTTCGCCCGGATCAGCGGTAAAGGTGATATCGCTCAGAACATTCTGTTCGGCATTGGGATAGCGGAAGGAAACGTGGTCGAAAACCACCGGCAGGTTCTCTTCCGGCAGCTGCTTCGGCTCATCCGGATCAAGGATGGACGCTTCGGTTTCCAGCACTTCGAAGATACGGTTGGCGGAGACCGAGGAACGGGGAATCATGATGAAGATCACGGCGACGATCATGAAGGAGATAAGGACATGGGTGGCGTACTGCAGGAACGCCAGCATGTCGCCGATCTGCATCGTGCCGAGATCGATCGCGTTGGCACCGATCCAGATGATCAGAATCGAAACACCGCTCATCAGGAAGGTCATCGTCGGTGAGATGACAGCCAGCACCCGGTTGAGGAAGATATTCAGTTTCGTAATGTCGGTGTTGGCATCGTCAAAACGTTTTTCCTCGTATTCCTCGTTGTTGAAGGCGCGGATGACCAGCATGCCGGAAAGCTGTTCACGGATGACCAGGTTCAGGCGGTCGACCAGCTTCTGGACAATGCGGAATTTCGGCATGGTGAACAGGAATGTAACGATCATCAGGACAATCATCAGCAGGATCGTCCAGCCCAGGACCATTGCCAGGTTTTTATAGCGCAGCACCTTGAACAGGGATGTCAGTCCCATCATCGGTGCGAATAATACAATTCTCAACAGCATCGTCAGAATCTGCTGTACCTGCTGGACGTCGTTGGTCGTGCGGGTGATCAGTGAAGCTGTCGAAAAGCGGGAAAGTTCCTCGCTGGCGAACGATTCGACCTTGGCAAAGACATCGGCGCGCATGTTGCGGGCGGCACCGGTGGCAGTGCGGCTGGCAAGATAGCTGGAAGCAATCGCGCAGAGGGATGCCATCAGGGCGATGCCAAGCATCAGGATGCCTTCATGGAAGATATAGTCATTCTGCATCTTTTCCGTATCGATGCCGAGTTTCGCATATTCGCTCTTCAGCATCAGGATCTGTGCCGCTTTCAGGTTGTCGGCGGTAAATCCCTCAGTATACTGCTGCAGGGCGGCGCGGAATTGATCCGCTGCCGAGGGATCGGCCGCAAGCATAGCCCAGACCGCTTCCGGATCCTGGCCCATCATGGTTGCCGCCTGGGGGCTGTTGAGGAAAGATACCAGAAGGAACGGCTCTTCGATCAGGGAACGGACTTCTTCAGTGTCTTCCTTCAGCAGATAGACAGGTCCTTCCGCGTCTGGATAAAGTGTGCTTCCTTCGGCTGTGATTTCATAGTTTTCCTGCAGGCGGACAGTATCCTTTTCGTCCATGAAATACTGCATTTTCTGAAAAGTATCTTCGCTTAATGCCTGAGGCAGTGTATCGGTAATGCCTCCGTATTGAATTCCGTAGGTGACAATATCTGACATGTAATCCGGCAGGGCAAGGTCGAACTGCACCTGCAGGAACACAAGACCGACGATCATTAATACGGAGAGCCAGAACGGTTTCAGATAACGAAACGCTTTGATCATAAAACGGCCTCCATTGGTGTCAGTTTCATATTAGCAACGAAAGGAAAGGTTGTGAACGGACATACTCCGATTATAATAAAACCATGACTTTGTACGATCATGAGATCCGCGAGCCGCTGTTCGACTGGCTGGAAGAAAAATACGGAATGGTCCGGATCCTGGAAGAAAAACAGATGGGAAAAGCCCGGGCGGATGCCCTGATGGTCACGCCGGAGGAACTGGTCGGCATTGAGATCAAAAGCGACGCCGATACCTATGCGCGGCTGAAGAACCAGGTGAAATACTACGACTGGTATTTCGACCGGAATATCGTTATTGTCGGAACCAGCCATGCCTCCCATATTGACGAACATGTGCCAAAGTGGTGGGGCATCATCACCGCCGAACTGGAAAACGGGGAAGTGGATCTCTATGAAATGCGGCCGGCTCTGATCAATCCGAAACGCCGGATGCAGCGCAAGATCACCTTGCTGTGGCGGCCGGAACTGGTCCGCATCCAGAAGCGCAACCATCTGCCGACATATAAGGAAAAGTCGAAGAAGTTCGTGCAGGAAAAGATCCTGCTGAAGATCCCGGAGGAGCAGCTGCACCGGGAAATCTCACGGGAACTGTTTGAGAGGGACTATACACTGATTGAGGAAGAACTGGAAGAATACAGACAGCAGAAATAACCTGCTGTCTTTTTGGTGGTATGATAATTACAGGAATTACAGAAAGGATAAGACCAGATGAAAAAATCAACCGCTTATCTGCAGGTTTATGAATCATTGCGGCAGGATATCGTATCTTCTGTTTTTCCCTATGGTCATAAAATACCTTCCAAGCGGGTGCTGGCCGACCGGTACAGTGTCAGTGTCATCACGATCGAGCATGCCCTGCAGCTGCTCGAGGAAGAAGGATATATCGAAAAAAGACAGCGCAGCGGGTGTTATGCGATCTATCGCAGTGAAGATATGATCGATACCGGCAGCGAAGAACGCAGTCATCAGCGGGCGGTGCCGCTGGCGGAGGACCTTTTTCCCTACAGTGTCTATGTCAGGACGGTGCGCAAGGTACTGGGCGATTATGGCGAACAGGTGCTGCAGAAGAGCGAAGACAACGGCGCACTGGTACTGCGGAAGGCAATCGCGGCCTATCTGCAGCGCTGCCGCGGCATCACGGTCGATCCGGATCATATCGTCATCGGCGCCGGAGCGGAGTATCTGTATTCCCTGTGTGTGCAGCTGCTTGGCCGTCACCGTATCTACGGCATCGAATCGCCGTCCTACGAGAAGATCCGGCTGATTTACCGCAGCAGCGGGGTACGTCTCGACCCTTTGAAAATGGGAGCCCACGGCATACTGAGCAGCGAACTGGAGAGAACGCCGGCTTCGATCCTGCATGTCACCCCCTATGCCAGCTTTCCTTCCAGCAAAAGTGCCGACGCCTCCAAACGGGCGGAATATCTGAGATGGGCGAGGGAAAGGGATGCACTGATCATCGAGGATGATTACGCTTCCGAATTCGCAGCCAATCTGAAGAGCGAAAAGACATTGTTCGCAATGGATCCGGATGCGCACGTGATCTATCTGAATACCTTTACGAAAACGATCGCGCCGTCTGTCAGAATCGGCTATATGATCCTGCCGGAAAGCAGGGCGGAGGAAATGCTGGGCCGGATCCGCGGTCGTTCCTGCACTGTTTCCACCCTCTCGCAGCTGGTGCTTGCGGAGCTGCTGATGAGCGGTGCGTTTGAAAGGCATATCAACCGCATCCGCCGCAAAATGCGGAAACACAATAATATAAGGTAGAATAAGTTGTATTTTTTAGGGTCTCTGTTATGATGATAGTGTTCTTTTTGGTTTTTGTGCGGAAAGGAGTGTCATGACATCTATGTACAGACTGATCCGGGAAAAACAGAATTGCGCCAGAACAGAGTTTTTTTCATACGGAAACCGGGTGGAACATCAGAAGACTCAGTAATTGCCAGCCTATGGACCTTTATCCACAGGCTGTTTTATTTGGAAGGAGACACAGATGAGGAAAGTTGCGGTCATCATGGGTTCCGACAGCGACCTGCCGGTCATGGCAAAGGCTGTCAAGGTACTGAAGGATTTCGGAATCCCCTATGAAGCACACATTTATTCCGCTCACCGGACACCGGAGGAAGCGGTCAGTTTTGCCGAGTCGGCGAAACAGAACGGATTCGGCGTCATTATCGCCGGTGCCGGCATGGCAGCAGCCCTGGCCGGAGTACTGGCCGGTCATACGACGCTTCCGGTCATCGGTGTACCGCTGAAATCGGCGGTGCTCGACGGAGTTGATGCCCTGTATTCCACAGTCATGATGCCCAGCGGCATTCCGGTTGCGACGGTCGCGATCGACGGCGCCAAAAACGCGGCTTATCTGGCAGCGGAAATCCTTGCGGTAAGTGACAAGGAACTGGCAGGGAAGATCGAAGAAGACAGACAGAGACAGAAAGAAAACGTCCTGAGGAAAGATGCCGGACTGGCAGAACGCCTCAAGGAATTCTGATAGAGGAGGGACAGATGGAAAAAAGCTACAGTGACAGCTACAAGGAAGCCGGCGTTGACGTAACAGCCGGATATAAGGCAGTCGAACTGATGAAACAGCATGTGGCCCGGACAAATATCCCCGGCGTCATGGAAGGCATCGGCGGCTTCGGCGGCCTGTTCGCCCCGCAGCTGGAAGGTTTTGAGAAACCGGTGCTGGTATCGGGAACCGACGGCGTCGGAACCAAG
>CACYXJ010000011.1 GCA_902778375.1 uncultured Erysipelotrichaceae bacterium | reverse complement strand
CCCTTGACAAGGACCTTGTTGATATAGCCCTTTTCGGCTCTTACGACTGCTTCCACGGTTCCTTCACCGCCGTCGGCAACCGGAACACCGGAAGTATCGCAGGTACCGAACACCTGACGGGCAGCTTCGGACAGAAGTCTGATCGTCTGGTCGCTGGTGAGACTTCCCTTAAAGGAATCAGATGCAAATAAAAGTTTCATTATTATTCCTCTTAATGCAGAATCATGCTCAGCAGAGCAATCTCAAGAATCGCCGCAATACCCATTACCAGAGTATTCATGGTCTGGGTCTTATAGCCGCGGTCCGGAGACATTGCACCGAAGTTCGTGACAACCCAGAAATAGGAGTCATTGGCATGCGATACTGTCATGGCTCCGGCACCGATGGCCATACATACCAGGGTGATCTGCACTGGTGTTGTAAAGCCGAGTACCGGCAGCAGCGGCGCAACGATTCCCGCTGTCGTTGTCAGAGCGACAGTCGAAGAACCCTGGGCGGATTTGAGAATCGCAGAGAGCAGGAACGGGAAGAAGATTCCCATTGCCGAAAGAATCGTCGCATGCTGGGAAATGTAATTGACCATATCGGAGGAAGAAATGACTTTACCGAGAACACCGCCGGCGGCTGTGACAAACAGGATCGGACCGACTGTCTTCAGGGTGTTGTTGCAGATGTCATAGAATTGATCCATCTTTTTCGCGCCGGCCAGCTGGGCTGCCGCGAAAGCGGTACCGACTGCCAGGGCGATGATCGGTGTGCCGAGGAAGGCAATCAGATCGGCGAAACCGCCGGACATCTTTGCCATCGCAGCGATGGAGGAGAAAGACATCAGAATGATCGGAACGATAATCGGAGCCAGAGAGGAGAAGCCGCTCGGCAGATGATCATATTCAGCAACCAGTTCTTCATATGTCTTCACGGTTTCGGCATCTGCCGCTTCGTCGTCAGCCTTGACCTTCTTGCCGATGTATTTTGCGAAGAAGAAGCCGGCTGCCAGCGGGAAGATCGAACAGACGACACCGAGTCCCATGACCAGCAGCAGGTTGTCGCCGATGCCCAGTGTGGAAGCCGCGGCAATCGGTCCCGGTGTCGGCGGAATGAAGACGTGGGCAATGTAGAGACCTGAGGCGAGACCGACAGTCATCGCAACGGATGATTCCTTGGTTCTCTGTACCAGCGCCTTGCGGATCGGATTGAGAATAACGAAACCGGAGTCACAGAATACCGGAATCGATACGACCCAGCCCATCAGTTCCATTGCCAGAACCGGATTCTTCTCGCCGACAAGCTTGATGACCATATCGGCAAGTTTGAGCGCCGCACCGGTTTCTTCCAGAATACTGCCGATGAGAGCGCCGAGAATGATGACGATACCGATGCTCGAGAACGTGCCCGAGAAACCGGCACCGATGACACTCGCAAGGCCGCTGACCTTGGTGCCGTCATCCAGAACCTTGTCAACGATCGGAATGCCGGCAATCAGGCCGAGAACAAGTGAAATCAGCATGATCGAAACGAACGGATGAATCTTGAACTTGGAGATCATGACAATCATGACAATGATTGCCAAAACAAAAACAATGATTAACGGAAAACCAGTCATTATGGTAAAACCCCCTTTATATCTGTAATCACATCATAGCATTTTTCAACTGTTTTAGTTGAAATATTCTATTTATGTAACTCAGATTTTCAGGTTTTCCGTTTTCTTTTACAGCAGGTCAGCCAGTTCCCAAAGATTCTTCGCGATATGGTCCGGCCGGTGATCGTCATCTTTCAGAACAGCATTTTTACGGTTGATCCAACATGTCTTCATGCCGGCATTGTGAGGTCCGTATACATCGTCCAGCAGCGAATCACCGGCAAACAGCGCTTCCTGCGGTCTGATATCCAGCGCTTCAAGAATCGTTTCATAAAATCGGGGAAACGGTTTGTATATCCGCATTTCCTCCGATGTGAATATGCGGTTGGGCATGATGCCTGCCCTGGCAAGATCTTTCATTAACGGAGCGGCATCCGTGGTGGAGCCGATGATCACCGGAACCTTCTCCTGCATTCTTTCAATTGCCGCTTTGCTGTCAGGATATGCAATCCGGGTCCCCTGGATACTGAGCATGATCTTCACGTCTTCCGCCGGATCCCTTCGCAGTCCGTATTCGCGGCTGATCTCTGCCATGTCCAGGGCGAAAACTTCCGCTTCGGTAATGAAACTTTCCAGAGTGTCGATGTGCTGGCGGTGAAGCTGTTTGAAGCGGGCATAGACCGTTGTTGGGTCCAGGTCTTCCCTTCCGTTCTGTTTGAGGATTTCCCGCATCATGTCCACCGATCCGGTGCCGGTGTTGAAGATCGTGCCGTAGGCATCGAGAATGACTGCTTTGATCATGCCTTGTTCAGCGTGATTTCCACGTCACCGTAAACTTCCGGAACGGCAAATTCCTCATCTGTTTTCACATATCCGTCAGGCACTTTCATGACATGCACGGTATAGTGTCCTTCCGCGGTATCGAAGGAGGCGATTCCTTCTTCGTTTGTTCTGCCCATCATGCATGTGGTATCGGAACAGAACTGAACTGACGCTCCCTGTACCGGTGCTCCGTCACTGCCTTTAACAACGACCCGGTAGCCGTTTTTCTTTTCCGGGGATGCTTCCGAAGCCTGTGCAGGCTCAATTCCGGCTTCCGCCTGCGCGAGAAGTTTTTCGAAGGTCTTTTCGTATTCGGAAATATCTGCCGGCACACCGATGAAAGGATGGGTCATGATCTTTCCTTCCCGGCTGACGAAAACGGAGGTCGGAATCGAGGCAACGTCCAGTTCGGTATCCAGTTTTCCATCCGGCATCAGATTGACATAGGTAATGTTTTTTTCCTTGATCAATGCCCTGCACTCTTCCGGTTTCTCATCCGCGTCAAGGCAGATGCCGATGATCGCGGCGTCATGTTCTGCGATCCGGCGGTGAATGTTTCCGAGTTCTTCCAGTTCGCTCTTGCAGGGTCCGCACCATGTCGCCCAGAAATTGACCATGGTGACAGCGTGTCCGGCGAAAAGGTCTTCGCTCTTTACCGGATTGCCATCGGTATCTGTCGTTTCAAAACGGACCGTCCTGCCGATCAGATCGGCACCGGGAATCCTCGGTTCGAAATATTCGGCATTTTTCAGTGCCTCGATCAGAGCTGCCTGCAATGTGCGGAATTCCTCCCCAAACCCGGGGTCCTGGCGCTGCACATATGTCTCTTCGCTGTCGTGGTCGCTGATTGCGTAATATGTAATGTCTCCATGCCGGCCGACCTCTGTGAAATTGTCTTCGCTGATTTTATCCGTCTTCATGGCTTTGATGACTTCTTTTATTCCCCTGCCGCTGTCGATTCCGACCAGGGTGAGCAGGATGCCCATTTTCTTCATCATCTTCATGCTTTCTTCCTGGCTCGGCTGGCCATTGACAGAATTTGCTTCCAGGGCTGCCACATCCTCGGCCGAAAGCGCAATATAGTTGAACAGCATGAAAAACATTCCGTTGCCCTTGCTGCCGATCGGCATCTCCGTGAACAGTCCTTTCGGCTGGTCGAACACATCCGGATATGTCAGTGTAAATCCCATGCTGTCATATGTCTTTTTTCTTGCCATATTATGATCTCCTTTTTCCTCAATGAAATTATACATGCATTTCTTTCCGTACCGGTAAACGGACCTTCGATCCGGTCTCTTTTTTTCTGCATATGAAAATCCGGCTCTTGGCCGGGCCGGAGATTCATTCTGTAATTATTTGTCTTTGCCGTTCTTTTCCGCTGTTTCAGCCGGTTTTTCCTGAATATTGCAGAGCATGGCTCTCTGTCTGGCGGCTGTTTTGAAGACATCCTGGGTAACGATCCGGCGCTTTTGCGCCGGTGTCAGGAAACGGAACAGGATCCTTTTGTGCCGGGAAAGGAAACGGAGATTCTTATACATCATCGTGAGATTCCTCCTCAGCCGTTGTTATCCTGTTTCCTGCCCCTGATCAGGCGGATGGCGGATGATCAGGAAGAGCAGTCCGATGCCCAGGATGACAGCCAGACCGGCTGCCGCGAGCAGGATCCACATATGAGAGGTAATGAAACCAACGAGACCGTTGGTGCTGTCTTCTGTCGCGGAGTATTCAAACAGGGTAAAATCCTTCCTGAATTCAACACCCTTGCTTTCGACATATTTCTGCAGATCGCTCTCCACGATTTCGAAAAAACGCTGACCGTGCTGCAGGATCTGCAGATGGAATTCTTCCAGATTGAAGGTATCGCCGAGAGATCCGCGGACACGTTCGTGGAATTCCCACATCCTGCACTGGCCGAAGCCATACGGAAGAACCTGTCCCGGTGCGTAGATGACACCTTCGACGATATCTTTTACACTGTCTTCATTCATAGACATACCGACTGCTTCCAGCTGTTCGGTAACAGCTTTCGCATCCAGACCATAGCCGTTGACAAGCATGTCGACATATGCCTGTAATGTGTAAGCTGAAAGAAGCGTGATGGCCTGATATTCCGCGTTCGCTTCGGAAAGGGATGACCTGTGCAGCATGATTCTCTGGCCATACTGTGCCCAGCCCTCGCCATAGCCGATGGCCGAGATGACACGCCGCAGCAGAGTTGTGTCCGGCTGGCTGAAGTACCAGGTGAACTGATACATGTGGCCCGGCAGGCCTTCGTGAGCCAGGGTGGTAAACATCGTGTTGAGGTTGTTTTTCACATTGTCACCGTTGATACGCATGACGTTATCACTGTAGGAATCGATGGTTGGCGTGAGGTAATATGCCATGGCATTCGGATTGGCGACACACGGATCCAGATAAGAAATGGTGTAATTGATATCCGGTCCTTCCGGGAAATCCTCCAGGTGCTCGCTGAGATACTCCATCAGTTCTTCGGCTGTCGTGAAGCCGCTTACCTTGGCAAGCGGATTGCCGAAATGGGTAAGCTGATACTGGAAGAGCTCACCGAGGCATTTGGCCAGATAATCTCTTTTCTCATCAAGCGGCATGTCAGAAGAACACTTGAGAGTAGCGAGCGCCTCGAAATATGCCCTGCCGTCCGGATATTCGAAGTTGGAACCGGAAACACTGCGGCTGCCGCGCAGCGTTTCCAGGAAGCTCCGGGTTTCCTGAATGGCCGGATAAACGGTGTTCAGGACCAGATCACGGTTTCTTTCTTTATAGGATGCTTTTTCTTCTTCGCTCAGTCCTTCGAGATTGTCGATTTTCTTGTCGTAAAGAATGATCAGCGGATTGTCTACCCCCTGGTCGATAAATCTCTGCATATTTGTCAGTGTTTCATCCAGCAGATTGTCGGGCATGAAATGCCCTTTGGCAGCCTGCTGGCCGGTGAATTCATTCATGTCATGCAGCGAGCGCGGTAAAACTTCCATGCAGGCCAGATAGTCATCGGCGGATTCGCGGTCATACAGGATGAATTCCGTCAGTGAGGTGATCATACTCGAATATTTGCCGCTGCGCGGATTATAGTATTCGATAAAATCCGGGAACTGATCAAGGGCGATCTGTGACTCCAGATAGTCTTCGTAGGCAAGATAGTCATGCTGCTGGGTATCGTTCAGAGCATTGTAGTCAAACTGATGCAGCTGATCCAGGGATTCCTGCATGCCGGCCGCTTCTGCCGCAAAGGATTCATAGGATGGATGCAGCAGCGTTATTTCCGGTTTGGTAAGACCGAAGCGCTTGTAATCAATGACGTTGAAATGAAAATTGCCATAATCTGCAGATATGATCTTTTTGGCTTCTTCCTCCATAAAGGCATCGAAGTCTTCATTTTCTGCCACGACCGGGACAAAAACACCCGTGAACATAAACAAAGACAGAAGCAGTGCATGCAAAATGCGCATTATTCTTTTCATAACCGAATTCTCCTGTATTCTGTCTGCCTGCATGTACAGGCAAAGTGGTTCTGTCACACAAAATTATAGAGTACGGTTAATATCTTCTGAAAGAAAAAGCATGAATACATGCATGAATTCCGGCACATGCACTGCGTAACTGTTCACGTCAAAGAATAATCAATACGTTGCAGGATTCCTATATAATTGTGTTTGGAACTGTGCCGTCATCCGGCGGCATTCATGAAAGGATCCTGTATGGAATCATATGAAGAATATATGCGTTCATTTGAAGAGAACGCAAAAGAACTGATTGTCCGCATCGTCTGGTTCCCCGACAAGGCACCATCAAAGTCTGATTCGGTTGCCGGTATGCTGAAGATGCGGGCAAGGTTTGACGATGCAATCGATGTTGAAAGCGGCGAAAGGATCGGTACGGGAAAACTTCATTGGCTGGAGTGGACTTATAAGAAAAAACTGTTCGGTGATCCTTACGGCTATACACTGAAAAAAGGATCCCTGTACCGCCTGCGGGTGCGCAGAAAAAAAGAAGAAAACACAAAAAACGCCGATACTTATTATGTGGATGCCGTACTGGAAAAAGATGTCAAAGACAGACGCCTTGATCCCATTCTTTCCTTCCTCGATTCTTTTGATGATGAGGAAAAGGAGATGCTGTTCCTCAACAAGCAGGAAATCTACGGCTGGGGTGTTTTCTGGGATCACAAACGGGTCGTTCTGACATATCTTGCCCGCATGAATCCAAATGACACAAAGATTCATGACGGGACCGGACGTCTGTTCCTTCTGGAAAAGAATCCCGACAGTCACCTGAAGGCAAAGTATCAGGAACTGAGCGTATACCGTCTTCTTGTACGGGCAAGCAAGGATAAACCGGAAACATATCTTGTCGTCAGAAACCTCGGAAAGGCAGATCCTGCTCCTTTCATGGCAAAGATCGAGGAATACAAAAAACCTGTGCAGATCGAAAACGAACTCGGCAGTTTTGCTCTGGAAAGACGCTGGAACTGGTTTGACGGGACCATCCAGTGGTGTTCGGAACCATGCAATGTCCTGATCGATGTGCCGGAAGGAAGTACCGACTGTTCTGCCTCCATGGAAGTTCTGCGCCGGATCTGTGAAGACGACAAAGCTTTCGATGCCCGTGTGCGCAGACAGACATGCGATCAGACAATGGAACTTCTGGCTGACTGGTATGACGAGGAAATCACGGAAGAGGAATACATGCAGAGGATGGGTGTTCCCACGATCACGGTTTCCGAAGACGGAGATGTTGACTTTTCATTTGACACCGGCGATCTGTATGCCGGGCACACGCTGGTCGTTTCCGTCGATGAAGAAGGTAATGTGAAAGGCACCAATCTTGTCGGATAAGAGAATGAAAGAATTCTTCATTGAAAACAACGGCAGCTGTATTCATTGCCGGCTCGACCTGCCTCAAAAACACCCGCAATGTCCCCTGCTCATCATTATCCACGGCCTGACGGGATATATGGAGGAAGAACATCTTTCCGCCCTGGCAGGAGCTGCCAACGAAACTGGTTATGCTGTGCTGCGTGCTGATCTTTACGGCCATGGCAAAAGCGGCGGCATGTTCGCAGAGCATACGATTTCCATCTGGCTTGAGGAAGTTCTGGCCATCACCGATTATGCGAAGTCGCTGCCTTTTGTGACAGAACTGCATATTGCCGGTCATTCCCAGGGAGGACTCGTTTCGGCACTGGCCGCCGGTATTCGGCCGCAGGATTACAAAGCCTTGATTCTGCTGTCACCGGCACTGAACATTCCCGAAGACGCCAGACAGGGCATATTCCTGCATGATTTCCGGTTTGATCCCGAACACATTCCCGAATCATTCGGCCTTGACGGGAGAAGACTGAATGGAAGCTATCTTGCAGATGCCCGGCGGATCCATTCGGAAGATTCCCTCAGGAAGTATGACGGACCGGTTCTGATCATTCATGGCGATCATGATGAAATCATTCCGCTCCAGGTTTCCCAGAAGGCAGCTGCCCTTTGCAAAAACAGCCGGCTTGTCATTCTGCCCGGTGATGATCATGATTACCATCTTCATACCGGCATGATGACAGAAGCAGTAAAGCAGTTTCTGCAGGAGACAGACATCCTTGACTCTGACAGTTGAAAACAGAATCGATAATGCTATAATGTTCTGCTCGGAATGGTCTATAATACATCCGGGGAACAAATGAAATAAACGGAGGAAGAATCTCATGACAGAAACAAATAAACTGAACTTTACGGACATTCCCGAAGAATTACTGAGTGAAGTTTCCGGCGGCAATGATCCGGAAACAATGTCCAAACAGGAACTGGAGAATCTGATTCACCACTACAGAGATCTGGCAAACAGGATGAAAGAAGGCAGTTACCGCAATAAATACAACGCCACACCGTCGATCGAAGCCTGCAATACTACAGCTGACAATCTGCAGATCATTTACAGACGCAGATTCATGGAAGACTGACAGCAGTACGGATCGCCATCAACAAAACAGGTCAATATGACCTGTTTTTTCCTGCTTTGTCTGCAGCAGAACACTTTGTTTATTCCAGCGGGCTTTCATACCGTGAATCATAGATATGCAGAGTAAAGGATGCGGATGCCCCGCTGTTCAGGGTGCCGGTGATCGTTACCGTTCCGGTTTTGTACATGCGGATCGTATTATACTCTCTGATTTCGGCGACACCAGGATCAGAAGATGTCCAGTGAACATTCGTGTCCAGCGAGTCTTCCGGTGAGACATAAAAACTGATTGCATAGTCTTTCATATGGATCTCCGCCCATTGTTCCTCACCTGCCGGGAACATGATTTCTTCTGTCCTGACAGCATTTTCCGCCGGAACATATACCGCATACAGAACGACATCTTCTTCCGATGGCATATTGTCATAGTATTCGCCGTTTTCATATGCCCAGCCTGTGAATACATATCCTTCCTTTTCCGGACCAGCCGGCAGATCAAAGATCCCGGTTCCCCGTCTGACCTGGTTCTGTCGGTATTCGGCATCATCTGCCATGAATGTCACTTTGTAGAATACATGGGTCAGTTCTTCATCGATATGTTCATTGATCCAGGCACGTCTTTTATCGATTCTTTCCCGCATATACTCCATTACCTCATTGAAGTCATAGACAATGGTCTCACCTTCTTCCGCGATCAAAGGCCAGCGTTTTGCGTCGTCCTGCCATGATTTTTCAATGGTGTCCTTATACTGGTCAATGATACCGCCGGGTTCCGTCACATGAATCAGGATCTCATCCAGTACAGCCCAGCGTTCTCTGAGCATCTGCTGGAATTGTGGTTCGTTGCCTCTGAGCCTATCAATCCACGTCATTCTCGTATACATCAGCCCGTCTTCTGTTCCGTATCCTTCATCAAAGGACAGATCAAAGTCCCAGACAGGACCCCAGAACAGTTTTCCGTTTCTTTCCTTGAACATGTAGGTGCTGGAAGTTGTGAAAGCATCATAGTTCTGTGAGAATTCCTGGACCCACCAGTAATCGGCAGCTGACTGCAGGTCCATCAGTTCCCCGTAGAACGTGCCGTTCTCATCTTTGAAATCTTCCGAGAAGATGGCATCTTCCAGTCTCTGCATATAGGAAACAATATAGTCCTTCTGTTCCTGCTGACCTGCTTCCCCTTCATTGAATTCCGGTTCCGCGCACAGCAGGCGCACCATATGATCGCTCAGGAACATATTCTCAAACGGCTCATCGTCACCCGGATTCAGGGCAAGAAGATATCCCCCGCCCACCTCCGGTTCTTCCGTGTCTTCTTCCGTCAGTTCATCGATGTTGATCCTGCTTTTACCGATACGCACATCTTCAGAAAGCAGATAACTTCCCCAATATTCGCCGTTGACAACAAGATCGACCGGGCGGCATTCCGGTGTGTACGGCAGTCCCATTTCTGTGGCAATATAGAAAACAAGCTGATTTCTGATCAGGGTCGGATCATAACGGTTGGCAAGCAATACCCAGTGCTTGTTCTCGCCCATACCCAGAAGATCCGATTTCTCTTTCAGTTTGAATTTGTACGGCTTCTTATCCGCCGACCAGGTACCGTGTCCCCTGCCCCGCAGGTATTCCAGTTCCAGTTCGCCGGTGCTGTTGCCGTCCGTATCCGTGATCCTTACCATACCGCCGGGTGCGCGGTATTCATGTTCCTCACTTTCATTGACCTTACTGAACTCTTCTTCCTCGATCGTCAGATACACGACTGGAATATCATTGTCTGTCCAGACCTGATTATCAGGTGTTTCTTTGCGGCAGCCGCAGCAGAGAACCGTCAATGCGAGCGAAACAGCAAGACCTATGCGGGATAAAGTATTTCTGTATTTCATATCGTATCCTTAAACTCTGTTATTTCTTTTATTCTATTATATAAAACCGGACAGCCACCAGTCCGTCCGGATCTGTGATCAATCAAGTACGGAAATATCATGATATTCCGTTCTTGATTTGTAATGGTAATTAAGGTACGTTAAAATGCTGAAAGAGAAGTAATCTTTATGGCTTACAGAGACTGATACAGTTGTTATCAGCACATACTGTTTAACTGTTTTAACAACAGATTCTGATCAATAAAGGAGGAAATGTTTTATGGAAGAAGTGAAAAAAGACAATTTAGTAGCTGACGAAAAACTGGATGAAGTCTCCGGTGGCGATTTCAGCAGCTGGGATGCGGGAGTTTACAAAAGACGTTATATGAACTCAACTACTCCGACTGAAAAAGCAGAAAACGCCAAAAAATACCTGCTTTCCTGCAATCTGGAGGTCAGTTTTGAGAACCGAAAGTATCCATGTCCTGTCTGCGGATCTTGGAATGTTGCAAACTGTGACCCCGGCATTTTCAGATATATGAGAGTGGTCTGCTATGACTGCGGTGCTTTCAGAGACAGAGACGGCGATGACCCGTGGGGTCTCGGTGAATAAAGCTGTTTCACCCCGGCATCAGGATATCTGAATTCTGTCAAAATGCCTAATAACAAAACCCTGCTGTCTCTTAATATGAGACGGCAGGGTTTTAAAACTGCTGCAGATCAGACAAGTGTGTCTGTCATGTTTTTCTGTCCGAACGGAAACTTCCGCATTATTTGCCGTACTTTTCGTTCATTCGATCGATAAAATCGTTCCAAGCGACGTAATTCCCGTCCCTCTCCAGTTCGTCTTTCACTTTGAAATATTCATTTTTTTCCTCTTCTGTCAGCGTGTCAAAGTTCCATTTTCCGCCGTTTACTTGGTGAAGCAATTCATCCATGATTTTCTTTTTGTCCATATCACTCAGCTCCTCCGTAATTATAATGTTGGCATTATCGGGACATCTCTGTACATAGACTGCACCTTTGGGGCATGGTCCATTGACAAATGCGCTCTTCCCACAATCTGACGCTCCGCCGGAGACTGAATTCAGTTCATCCGCGGAAACATCCTGATCAAAAACCTTTTCTTCAAGTTTCTTATCCTTCTCTGTCATACAAACTCACCTTTTCAATTATAATCAATTACCGGGATTTTCGGGTTCTTCAATTTCAACCTCTTTAAATAAAGGTTCATCAATTCCAGGTTTTGATATCTCTTCTAAATTACCGTACGTCGTGTTATCGGGGCATATCTGTTTAATGAATACACCTTTGGGGCATGGTCCATCAACGAACGCTGTTTTCCCGCAGTCTCCACCGGAAACAGATTTCAGTTCATCATGAGAAACCTCCTGACTAAAGACCTTTTCTTCCAGTTTCTTATCCTTTTCTGTCATATGATCACCTCTTCTTAATTATTATCATATACTGTTGCCTTTGTACTGTTTTCTGCCCGAGAGCATAATAACAGCCACACTCTTTGGACAGCAGTGCACTCACTGTTTTCACTGGATTCGAAAATGAGTCATGACAGAATTTTTCTTTTTCAATTATGTCTGAAGTTTTATAATCATGGTGACAGGAAATCTTACGGGAGGAACATTGCAATGGAACTCAATGATCTCTTCAAAAAAGCAAATAATGCCAGGCAGTTCTATGAACTGGCTAAAGAAGAAGGATTCATTATGACAGAGGAAGAAGCAGGAAGAGCTTTCGAGGAAATGCTCAAAATCGCATCCGGAGAATTGTCTGAGGATGAACTTCTTGCGGTCAGCGGCGGCCGCGATTATCCGGTCAGCGGCTGTGCAGCAACAGTCGAATTCGGCAGCAGTTGTTGGGGTACAGACGGCGGATGCGCCAGGGTCAATATCAGGTATAACAGACCGCCGCTCGAAATGCGCTGTCCCAGATGCGGCGCGCAGACAGTTTATCAAAGCCACACGATCGGATCTGTTGTTTTTTACGGATGCGCCAGCTGTTCAGCCAGCTTCCATAAAGTTCCCGGGAAAGATGTTTGGAAAATCAACTGACACATTGAACACATCCCCCAAGATAACGAATCCCTGATGTCTTTTATTGTAATAAGACGTCAGGGTTTTATGTTGCTGTGGTTCGGACAGTTGTGTCTGACAGATTACAGGAGAATCTCCATCCGTCACTTTTCCTGGTTCATCCAATTTCCCGTTCAAACAGGAGCTTCCGTGTTATGCACCGTATGATGCGAAGAAAAATGGATACATGAAGCAGATAAACCTCAACATGACAGCCACGGTCCTGATCAGGCATTTCCGGTGAAGGAGGCTCCTTACTCTTACTTCAATTTCTCAATATAATGAAGATCATCCGTCAGTTCAACACTTCTGAACAAGTCAGGATCACACTTTTGAAAGGTCTTGAACTGTGTTCAAAAAAAGAAAAAGCTCAGGCATTACGCTTGAGCTTTTCTGTAAGGTGGTCCCAGGCAGAATTGAACTGCCGACACATGGATTTTCAGTCCATTGCTCTACCAACTGAGCTACAGGACCAATGGTTGCGAGGGAAGGATTTGAACCAACGACCTCCGGGTTATGGGCCCGACGAGCTACCAGGCTGCTCTACCTCGCGATAAGTAATGGATGCCTGCACGGCTTGGTGTGTTTCATGGCGGAGGAACTGGGATTCGAACCCAGGCGCCGGTTTCCCGACCTACCGGTTTTCAAGACCGGACCCTTCAACCACTTGGGTATTCCTCCAAAATGGTGGACCCTGAAGGACTCGAACCTTCGACCAATAGGTTATGAGCCGATAGCTCTGACCAACTGAGCTAAGGGTCCAATTCCCTGCCTAAGCACGAATCAGTACACTCTTTTTGAAAAATGGTAGCGAGGGTGAGACTCGAACTCACGACCTACCGGGTATGAACCGATTGCTCTAGCCAACTAAGCTACCTCGCCATAATCTTCAAGTCGGGATGGCAGGATTTGAACCTGTGACCCCTTGATCCCAAATCAAGTGCACTACCAAGCTGTGCTACATCCCGATGGCGCGCCGAGCAGGAATCGAACCCGCAACCTCCTGGTTCGTAGCCAGACACTCTATCCAGTTGAGCTATCGGCGCTTGTGCAAAATTCAGTGCTCAATCATGATAGCAAACATCACTGTACTTTGCAAGAATATATTTCAAAAAAGTATATTTCAGTGCACTGCTTTCATTGACCGGGACGCAATGACATCCGCTCCGGTATTCAGTATATCATGAATAATGACATCTCCTTCATGAATCGGAGCGCTGATTTCCGTCTTTTTGACAATTTCCATCGCATCAAAAATCATATCCAGCGGAATCTCTTTGCTGGTGATTACCGGAAGGACCCGGTGCACGCCGCCGTTGACCTTTACCGTGCTGGTTAGAATACGTTCGGGACGGATGCATTCCTTGAGGGCGTATTCCTTGCCGCGCGGGCAGCTGTTGCCGCTGACAGACAGAACCTGATCACCTTCCAGCTCGACACTGATACGGCAGCCCATCGGGCAGTTGACACAAACCAGTTCCTTCTGAATCATGATATAACCTCCTTCACGCTGATCGTGACGTCATCTTTGAGAGCGGCGATTTCCTTCGCTGTCAGGATTGCCCTCTCCATTTCGCTCGGCATCAGCTTTTTCTTTTTCAGTGTACGGATCACGGTATCACCGCTTCTGATTTCCAGCACAGCCTCATCCATCGGCTTGCGGACACGGAAGAAGAATTCGACATTGCCGCGCACATCCGCCGGATGGACGCATGCCGGTACGGTGTAGCTGACATTTTCACCCGGATTTACATGCTGTATATAGCCGCGGTCTTTTTTGTCTTTCAGGTAACCGGCCGCGCCTTCGGCTGCCCGGGCAGCCTGCAGGGATACAAAGTCAACCAGGTCATGGACATGCAGACCGTTGCCGCAGGCGAAAATGCCCGGCACGGAAGTCATGTAGGAATCGTCGACGACCGGACCTCTGGTCACGCCGTTCATGACAATGCCTGCCTCGTCGGCCAGATGATTCTCGGGAATCAGTCCGATTGACAGCAGCAATGTGTCGACATCGAAATACTGTTCCGTTCCCGGAATCGGTTTTCTGTCTTTGTCAACTTCGCAGAGTTCGATCTTTTCCAGTCTGTCCCTGCCGAAAGTCCTGGTGACGGTATGGGAAAGGTACAGGGGGATATCAAAATCCTCGAGACACTGTTTGATATTGCGGGGCAGTCCGTTGGAATACGGCATGATTTCCGCCACGCCGAGAACCTTTGCCCCTTCCAGGGTCATTCTTCTTGCCATGATCAGACCGATATCGCCGGAACCGAGAATGAAGACTCTTTTACCGACGAGATAGCCTTCGATATTCAGATAGCGCTGCGCCTGGCCGGCAGTATAGACACCGGCAGGACGGCTGCCGAGAATATTGATGGCGCCGCGGGCTCTTTCATAACAGCCGACAGCCAGAATAATGACATCGCCGCTGATTCTGACAGCACCTTCTTCGGGATTGACATATTCCACGACCCTGTCAGCGGTCAGCTTTGTCACCATGGTGTTCAGCTTGATCAGGACATCTGCTTCCTCGGCCATTTTTACATAGCGTTCGGCATATGCCGGACCGGAAAGCTGTTCCTTGAATGTCTGCAGCCCGAAACCGTTATGGATGCACTGTTCAAGAATGCCACCCGGTTCGCAGTCTTTCTCAAGGACGACGATATCTTCAATGCCGTTTTTCTTCAGTGTAACTGCAGCGGACAGACCGGCACTGCCGCCGCCGATAATAATTGCCTGATAGTTTTTCATCAGCGGTTCTCACTTTCCAGAATCAGAGATCTGAGGGAATCCAGCACGACATCGGTCGGTGCGGTATTCAGTTCGCGGGCGAGGATATTCAGAACCAGCGGTTCACAGAAGCCACCCTGGCATCTGCCCATTCCCGGCCGGACGCGTTTCTTGACGCCTTTGACGGAACGGGCGCCGCAGACACTTCTGATGCAGTCGACGATTTCGCCTTCCGATACCTGTTCGCAGCGGCAGATGATCTTTCCGTACAGCGGGTTTTTCCTGATCAGTTCATTGCGTTCCTCTTCGCTCAGTTCGGAAAGAATGACAGGCGCCTCTCTTTCCATTACGGCATCGGGATTATCCTGCAGATCAAAATGCTTCTTCACGAAATTCTCAATGATATATTCGGATACACCCGGAGCCGAGGCAAGGCCGGGTGATTCGATTGACGCGGCATTGACAAAACCCGGGACATCTTTCGCTTCCTCAACGACAAAGTCATGCCTGTCGCTGGTCGGACGCAGACCGGCAAAGGTGCGGATGGAACGGTACAGAGGGACATCCTTCATTGTCTTGCGGATATTCTTCCTGACATAGTCCAGACCTTCTTCAGAAGTGGAATTGTCGTCCAGGTCATCCACGAAGTCACTGTTGGGTCCAATCAGCGTGTTGCCGTAGACTGTCGGCACTGCCAGAACACCTTTTCCCTTGGTCTTTGATGGCACCGGGAAAATGATATGCTTCACATATTTCGCATCCTGGTCCAGAACATAATATTCGCCCCGCCGCGGGGTAATATGAAATCCCGGATCATCGCTGACCATACGGGCAACCTTTTCGGTATGGACACCGGCCGCGTTGATGATCATTTTCGTCCTGAAATCATGATTTCCGGTGTGAACGGTAAAACCTTCATCATCCTTATCGATCGCTGTGCATTCCTCGTTCAGGAACAGGTCCATGCCGTTATTGACAGCGACTTCGGCACAGGCAATGGCGACTTCCCACGGGTAGATGACAGCTGTTGTCGGGAAGGACAGGACCATGGTGACATCATCACCGAGATGTTCCTCTTCCCTGCGGGCTTCCTTGCCGCTGAGGAATTCGTACGGAATACCGCGGGCTATGGCATTCTGTTCCAGGGTTTTCAGATGCTCTTCCTCTTCCTCGCCGCAGGCAGCGATATAGGCACCGACGACCTTGTATTTGCAGCCAAGATCGTGGCAGATCTTTTCATACTTTTTCGCGCCGGCAACATTCAGTTTTGCTTTCAGGGTACCTTCCGCCGGGTCATAGCCGGTATGAACGATTGCTGAATTGGCCATTGTCGTTTCGTTGGCAATGTCATTTTCCTTATCGATCATGGCAATCTTCAGTTTGTAGGCAGAAAGATCCCGTGCCAGCATCGTACCGGTAATGCCGGCACCTATAATGATGATGTCATACATAACAGTTTCTCCTTTGAGAGCCATATACATTATAATTGCTTTTCTCTGCTGCAGACAAAAAACATGACGTTATTCGCCGTCATGTTCTGTGCTTGTTTCCCCTTCCGGCGGAATCTCAGGAGGGATTTCTTCCGGAATTTCTTCAGGTACCGGTTCCGGTTCCACATAAGGCTCTTCGGCCGGTGCTTCCTGCGGTGTGTATTCTTCAACCGGAGCCTCTGTTTCCGGCTGGGTGAAGATTTCCGGATCGAACGGCTGGCTGGTAAGCGGATTGATATCCAGCATATCCGTTTTCGGTCCGTATACCAGCGGGATCTCCTCAAGCGGCTGGGGTCTTCTGTCATCTGTTATATAAGCATGGGTGCGTACATAGCGGATGACTTCAGCCACACCCTTCTCGGAAAGATGCAGACCGTCGGTATCCATCAGTTCCGTTTTGGCAAATCCGGAGGCACTGTCATACAGCATTTCAAATGTATTCAGATATTTCCAGTCATTCTGCTCGCACATCTGGATGATGGCAGCGTTGAACAATCTGATCTGGGAATTCTTCAGGTTCGGATAATCATTGAACTGGGCAATCGGGAAGATCGACTGGATAATGATATCGGCATAGGGATAGGCTTCCTGCACAGCTTTGATCTGCGGTTCATACTGCTCGATAAAGAATGTCGCATCATTGGTGAAGCCGTCCAGATTGTTGGTGCCGAAGGTCAGAATGATACGGCGCGGCTGCAGGATCGCGACCGAATCGACCATCGTGAAGGTGCCGATATCAAACTGCATGCATGCAAGCGTCGAAATGGCATCAGCCCCCATGCCGATGACAGCAATCGTGTTTTCCGCACTTGTATATGTCAGTCCGTCCTCATCGAAAAAGGTCATAAAACGCACGGTATTGGAATCACCGAGAAACAATGTCTCATCGATGTATTCCTTTCCGGCATCCTTTGTCTCTGCCAGTACCGTACCTTCCGGCATCGGTTCAGCAAGAATATCATTGCCGTCAGGTTTGACAATATGGTCTGCCTTGCGCGGTTCCTGCTGTTTCTGCATGATCTTCACGATCTGTACACCGCAGAGGCACAGACAAACCAGCGCAAACACGCTCAAGACAATGATCATGATTCGTTCAGCCAGACTGTATCTTTTCCAGAACGGTATTTTTCTGCGTTTAGTGTTCGTCATAAAGTAATGTAATCATACAACAATCCGGCTGAAATGTCGTTATGTGCCCCTGATGTTCATATAGGCAAAAGAAACAAAAAAGCCGCATTTTCATGCGACTTTCGTTATGGCGCAGGAACAGGGATTTGAACCCTGGCACCGTGTTACCGATCTACGAGCTTTCCAAGCCCGCCCCTTCAACCGCTTGGGTATTCCTGCAAATATATCAGCGCTAAACTATATTAACACATTTTCGTAAAAAGAAAAGTGTTTTTTCATACAGAAAAACAGACAGTTCTCATTGCGCCAGTTGGGTGATGTCGTTGATCCATATTCCCTTGTTCACCAGATACCAGCCCAGTCCGCACTTGATCAGATCCGCCATCTGCACAAACAGATACAGAAGCGCGACCGGCAGATCCGTGAAATGAACAAAAAACATTGCCAGCGGAATGGAAACGACCCAGCTGAAGCAGGAATCAAACAGGAATGTGATCACGGTCTTGCCGCCGGAACGCAGGATGAAATATGCCGCGTTGGCATAGGCATATACCGGCATGCAGACCGCCCCTACCCGGATCAGGGAAGTTGCCAGTTCACGGATTTCGTCGGATGTTTTGTAAATCATCGGAAAGTATCCGGAAACAGCAAACAGAAGAGTTCCCATGAAAACGCAAAGCACCACAGTAAACCCCGTAATGCGGTTGGCATCCCTTTTCACCGTATCAAAACGCCGGGCACCGAGTTCCTGGCCGATAATGATGCCGGTAGCGCTGCCCAGGGCGATAAAGGCGATATTGAACACATTGCCGATCGTCTGGGAAATGTTAAATGCGGCAATGACGGAAAGACCGCGGTAGGAATAGGTCTGCGACAGGGTTGCCTGGGCTGCCGACCAGAGAAATTCATTGACCAGAAGCGGCGTGCCTTTGATGAAACACTGCTTCGTCAGTTCGAAAGGAACACGCATGCTGGCGTAGGCACCGTTGATGAAAACATTCTGTTCGGTGTGGGTATGTGTCCAGGCACTGACCAGTGCCAGCTCGACAAAACGGGAAAGAACCGTAGCCGCAGCGGCACCGACAACACCGAGCTGGGGAAAACCGAATTTGCCGTAGATCAGCACGTAGTTGCCGACCAGGTTGACCAGCACGGCAGCGATTCCCGCCCGCATCGGTACGACCGTTTCATTGGTCGAGCGCAGGGTCGATGTATAGACCTGGGTAAAGGCGAACGGCAGCATTCCGATCATCATTACCTTCAGATACTCCTCGGCATGCATCATCGTTTCCGCGGCTGACGTCACACCGCCATCGGAGTGCAGATACAGACTGATCAGCTGGCTGCCGAAGAACGAGAACAGCATGATGCCGGCCGCTGCCAGGATCAGCGCGACCATGACCATCAGCCGGAAGGTATTGCGCACGCCGTCATGATTGCGGCGTCCGAAGAACTGGGCGGTAAAGATACCGATACCGGCCAGACCGCCGAAAATGCAGAGATTGAAAACAAACATCAGCTGGTTGACGATGGCGACCGCCGACATGGAGTTGGTTCCGATCTGACCGACCATGATATTGTCCAGCATGCTGACGAAATTCGTAATGCCGTTCTGGATCATGATCGGCACCGAAATCATCAGTACCCGTTTGTAGAATTCCCTGTTTTCCATAGTGACATCACTATACCATAACGGTTCTTCTCTTCTGTAAAGAATGCAATCTTTTTCCTTTTTTCTTGTGAATCTGTATAATGATAACCATGGAAAACAAGCACACGCATACACATACCCATGATCCTGCCGAGGTGAAAAAAATCGCCAACAAACTGTCCCGCTCCATCGGTCATCTCAACAAAGTCAAGACAATGGTCGAGAACAATGACGACTGTTCCGATGTCCTGATCCAGCTGGCCGCGGTCAAAGGCGAACTGAACAAGATCGGCAAGGATATCATCAAACAGCATCTCGAGCACTGTCTGGTCCATGCCATCGAGGATGGCGATCTCTCGGCAGTCGAACATATGAATGATGCCATTGAAAAGTTCATGAAGTAAGAAAAACTGAGTGCACAGATTACGGCAAGTAAAAAGCGTCTTCCCATCGGGCAGACGCTTTTTCAGGCTCTTCAGCCGAAATCAGAATTGCTGTTTCTGTTGAATTCATTCATGTTTGCTGCGGATATACCAGACTCCGGCAAGCACAGCCAGCGATCCAAGGATCAGACCAATCCATAAGCCGCTGTTATTGGTATCGGAAGTGTCCGGCGCGGAAGAACCGTTCTTTTCCCACTGGGCAGTCAGAGTATGATCTTCCGTAACCGTGTACTTGTCTCCGGGCTGGTAACTCGAGCCTTTCCAGTACAGGAATTTATAACCATCCCTTACCGGTGCCTCATGGACAGAGATTACTTCTCCGACCGCATGCCTTTCGATAATCTGGGCTGTGCTGTCGTTATAGGAGCCGCCGTTAAGATCGTAGGTGATACTGTAGACTTCTTCAGCGATCACAAACTGCTTTGTGACGGTGCCGGTGTAATTGCCTTTACCGGTAATGGTCATTGTAGCAGTACCGATTTCCGTATTGTTTTCATAAGTGATGTCGTAATCGACACCTTCTTTCAAAGTCCTGTTTCCAACCTTGATCTCAGGATTCTGCGTAATCGGCTTGCCGGTGTATTTCATCGGTTCAATGCCGCTTATTTCACCGTCTTCGATTGATGCCGGCAGGATCCTGTATGTCCGTAAATCATCATGTGTGAAGCGGCCGCTGCCATTGAGAAGCACTTCGTACTCACCGACGTCAGCATAGTTGCCTTCGCCTGTCGCATACCACTCGTAATCGGTTCCTTCTTCCAGAACTTCTCCGTCATAGACAAGAACAGGTCCCTGTTCCTCTCCGTTGTAAACGACATCCTGTACTTCCGCCAGTTCTATGCAGATGAGTTCCTCATCCGGATTCTCGATCAGTTCACTCAGATCATATTCATAATTGTAAATATCTCTCAGAATATACTGTTTTGTCAGGGCTTTACCGTCGTCGTCCGTGTCCTGAATGTCGGAGATTTTCGCCACATCCGTGATGAGAAGTTTAATCTGATTGCATGTTGCCGGATCGATCGTGACCGGCGATGCGCTGATTGGAATGAAGAATGTATCAAAAGGTCCGCTGAAGGCGGTGATCGGCGTAAGCACCAACGGTTCCTTCAGATCCTGAGGTTTTACTTTCCGGTAACCGACTTCTTCCGCGATATACAGTTCCTTCAGTTCTCCGTCCGGAGAGAAGATCATCGCCGACAGCATTTCCTCTTCTCTTTCCGTTCCGTCTTCGCCTGTGATCACGGCAGGATAGAAACAGTTTGTGATGATATCACCGTTCGGGTACCAGTCGACGTCCAGCACGTGCAGCTTTCCTTCCACATCCTGAACAGCATACCATTCATCCTCCATGACACTCAGTTCCCACTGGCTTGTCGGATCATTCAGCCATTTCACATACCGGTCCAGTCCGCTGTCCGGATCAAAATCGGTATATTCGTAGCCTCTGAGTGAGCCGATACGGAATTCAGTGGATACACCGAAAAGATTCATCATCATTGCAACGTCGGGATTCTCTTTCAGGTATTCTTTGACCGCCGGAAGTTCCGCGATGATGTTGGTACGGAGACTGTCGATGACTCTCTTTTTCGTATTATTGACTGTGATTTCGTATGTGTTTCCGGCCTGTTCCTTAATACTGGTGATTTCGATATTGTCTTTATTGACAGCTTCCTCTGCCATCTGAGGGATCACTTTTTCCGCCCATGCGGCCGGATCATAGCCGTCCTCCTGCAGATAGTTGTAAATATGCCGGATCCGCTGATAATAGGGTGAGAACATTTGATCCGTGGGGTCGTACTGCCAGTATTCCATGACCTTGTCAAAATTGATCTCATTTTTATCCATGCCATGATCGATCAGATGGGATACGGCATAGCCGACTTCATAGGCCAGAGCGTAGTAGACTGCGGTATCCCGGTATTCTTTCAGAAAAACCGTGCGCGGATCGTCAGCCGGCATGGTATCGATCAGATCTTTCAGCTGTATGAAATATTCTTTGAACTGCTGCATCAGCATGCATCTGTCCGGGAAGAAAATATAGATACCGCTGGTCCGCAGATAATCGGAAAACCCGATTTTACCATCCGCGTCCAGACAATACTGTCCGTCTATTTTGAAGCCCTCCGTGCCGCGGGCATAAATAATCTCTTCATCATTCAGAACCGTCAGGATTTTCTTCGCCACTTCCGTATATCCGTTTGTCTCATCGATCGTATCGCCGGAAAGATCTTCTTCATCCAGTTCCCGCAGCGCAAAGCCTGCCATGGAAACAAAGT
Organism: uncultured Erysipelotrichaceae bacterium; assembly: GCA_902778375.1. Lineage (GTDB taxonomy): Bacteria > Bacillota_I > Bacilli_A > Erysipelotrichales > Erysipelotrichaceae > Bulleidia. The sequence goes on along the minus strand of CACYXJ010000011.1, from coordinate 22,914 downwards.
TTCCAAGATCATAATATGGTTTTCCGCCGTACTGGATCGATCTGAGGGATGATGCAAGTTCATCGAAATACAGGAATTCACCATTGTCCGCCTTTTCAAGCAGTTCCTTCCGCAGCTGTTCGTTCAGTTCACTCAGCATCTCCACAAAGCCGCTTTCCAGGAGCTTGCCGGTGTCGATGACAGCCAGTGTTCCATCCTGGGTGCTTGCGTTATATAAGTCATGGTAGGAATCCACGATGATCCTGCCGAGTTCATATGTATCGTAGTCAGGGTTTTCGCCGAGCTGATTGAGCCAGTCCCTGTAAACCTGGCCGTGGCCGGGAATCGTTTCCGGTGAAGCAATATAGTAGTCTGTATATTCAGAGAATGGCAGAATCAGTTCGACAGTACTCATCAGACAGGCGTCAAAGTTGATAAAGTCAAATTTGCCGGCTGTTCTGATCACATCATTGTCAGCGAAAGCATCTTGGAACTGTGCCAGTTCCATATACCTGAAAAACCTTTCTTCATCCGGTCCGTAACTGTCAATCGGGCCGTCGCCATGATTCCAGAGAATCAGGTCATACATGTCAGCCGGGTAATTCTGAACACAGTAATTGATAAATACTTTCAGTGTCTCGGGACTTGTCATCAGTCCCCTGCTCGGTTTTCCTTCCCAGTCAACTGTTCTGGCAAAATCCGGATCCAGAAGGACCAGTTTTCCGGCATTTTCCGGGGCGTCTGTTCCCTTGGCCTCCCAGAGCTGATTGTTCGTGTGGCTGATGATATATTCTCCGTCCTCTTCGGAAATACCCAGATTGTCCGGATCGCATAAATATTCACCTTCCATGAACCACATATCCGTTCCACCGGTCATGACGATCAGCCGTACATCTTCATCCGCACTGAACTCTGAGCCGAGGATCTGTTTGATATTGTCCGAAGCATATCCGCCTCCTGATTCCAGATTGGAACCGCAGATATACATCATAATTGTGCGTACTGCCTTCTCTTCCCCTGCAGCTCTCAGTTCATTCTTTTCTTCTTTCGCTTCATCTGCAGCAGGCGGCTCTGCCCGGTAATCGGCAGAAGTGCCCTCATTTCCCTCCAAGACGATGTTTTCATTATCCTCAGAAGAAGTTTCCGCCTTTGATTCGTCTTTGTCTGGTTCGCTGTTTTCCGTTATTTCCGTATTCTCTACCGGTTCCTGCTCTTCCTGTGCATAAACATCCTGCGGCAAAAACGAAAGACTCAGCATGAATGCTGTCAGGAAAGTTACGGTTTTTTTCCATAGTTTACTGCTCATAATCAAATCTCCCGGATATGAATGGTTTCAATGACCTGAAATATCTTTCTCTTCTCTTAATGTAACATATATTGGCAGTCCGCCATCAGTTTTATTTCAGCAGATTACAGATCAGACCGGGCATCCGGCAGTGCATGTCTGCATGCACAGAGAAACGGAAAAGCGTCTTTCGGGGAAAGACGCTTCTGTTCTTAAGCGGACTGTTTTATCCTTTACAGACGGTTCTGATTTACAGATATTTCTTCAGAGTATTTCTGACAGCATGAACGCCGGCAATTTCCTCTTTGAACAGGTCTTCGATCAGGCTGCCGATTCCTGCCTCGTACAGGTCACTGCCGAAGATATTGGCGTTCTTCAGCAATCCCTGCAGCTGGCCGTGATAGGTTTCCGGCTGTCCGAGTCTGACGTCGCTGAGGAGTTCCTGCAGTTCTTCATTCATCGGATCCGGTGAGAGTTCGAATTCATTTCCTTCATCGTCCACTGCCAGCAGATATCTCAGCCAGCCGGCGATTGCCAGCGGAATACCAAGCAGCGCTTTGGCATTCCCGTCTCTAGCGACATATTCCTTGATCGTTTCACCGAAGCGGATGCCGACCATCTGTGAGGTATCTACTGCGATTCTCTGCGGCGTATCAGGAATATACTCGTTCGGGAAGCGTACGTTGATGCATTCCTCGATGAAAGCCTGCGGGGAAAGAATGCCGGGATCCTTGACCACTGCCATGCCCTCTTTCGGTCCGACCAGTTCCACAAGTTTCAGCATTTCCTCATCGCGCATGACATCGCTGAAGCGGGTATAGCCAAGCACGCAGCCATACGGGGCAAGCGCGGTATGAAGCGGGTTGAGGCAGACGGTTACCTTCATCCTCTCGGAAGCATTGACTGTGTCCCTGTCAGTCATGTAAACACCGGCTTTTTCCAGCGGCGGGCGTCCGGCCGGGAAACTATCTTCGATAACCAGGTACTGAGGTGCTTCGGCATTGACGAAAGGCGCGATATAGGTGCGCTTGCCGGTGATCACGATATCCATATCCTCAACACCGAGATCCGTTAACATTTTCGCGACATCCTCGCTCGGCCGCGGGGTGATCTTGTCGATCATCGTCCACGGGAAGGAAACGGTCGACTCATCGCTGACATAGCTGATGAAGTCTTCGTCCACATAGCCTTTTTCCTTCCAGGCTTCTGCCATTTCCAGTACGGCATTGCGCAGTTTCTCGCCGTTATGGGAAACGTTGTCCATCGATACCAGGGCAAGCGGCAGTCTGCCGGCTTCGTAGCGGTCCCTGAGCAGTGAAGCCACAAGTGCGATGGCACCGGTTGTACGCTGCGGTCCGTTTTCAACATCGGCTTTGACAAACGGGAACCATTCGCCGGACGCATCCCGCAGGGCATATCCTTTTTCGGTAATTGTGAACGATACCATCTGCAGCGACGGAGCGGTGAAGATTTCCTTCAGTCTTTCTCTTGTGGCAGTATCACCGGGTTTTGCGGCAATTGCCTCAGCCAGCGAGGCGATGACTTTCCGGTCACTGGTGCCGTCATTGAACAGTGTCACGGCAAGAGCCAGATTGTCATACGGATGGTAGATACGGTCGACCACTTCGAAGTCAAACGTTTCCACACAGGTGATGCCGGTATCGATTTCTCCTTTTTTGAGAAGTTCGTCGGCAATACCGCCGATGAAGATGCGGAAAATGTTGCCGATACCGAAATGAACCCAGCGCGGTGTCTCTTTTGTTTTCCTGACGACAGATGCGACGTCGTAGGACGGAAGCTGAATGCCTGCCTGCTCAAAGGCGGCACGGTCCTGTATTCCCTGCAATGTGAGTTTCATATGATATGTCCTCGTTCTATTTCTGTCTGTATTATAGCATCCTGCCGCGATCGCCACAGAGCCTTAAACGTCAGAAGCGGAATCTCTGTGGTATGATTAACAGGAACCGCATAACAGGCAAAACAATGACAGAAGCGAAAAAGACAACCAGCCGCGACCTGACTACCGGGAACATCGCCTATCAGATCCTGATGTTCTCTCTGCCGCTGATGCTGGGCAATATCTTCCAGATGCTGTACAACACCGTAGACTCGATCGTCGTCGGCAATTTTGTCGGTACCCAGGCTTTGGCCGCGGTCGGCTCGACAACGATGATCGTCAACCTTTTTGTCTTTTTCTTCAACGGCTTTTCAATCGGTGCCGGCGTTGTAATCGGCAATTACTTCGGAGCCAGGAATCTGGAACGGCTGCACGATGCGGTGGAGACCGTCATGGCCGCCACCTTCATCCTCTGCGTCCTGTTCACGTTTATCAGTGTCAGCGGTGTCGAGGCGATGCTCAGAATGATGGCGACACCGGCCGATGTCTTCGCCGATGCGGTGACTTATCTGAAGATTTACTGCGGCGGTATTGCGGGTCTATTGATCTACAACATCGGCAGCGGCATCCTGAGAGCGGTAGGAGATACGACAAGACCATTGTATTTCCTGATCCTGACCAGTGTCCTCAACATCGTTCTCGACCTGCTGTTCGTACTGGTCTTCCATATGGGCATTGCCGGAGCCGCCCTGGCGACGATCGCTTCGCAGTTTGTTTCGGCAGTGCTGATCCTGGCCTTGCTGAGCATGACGAAAGACATCTACCGCTTCGACTGGAAAGGCATGCGGCTGGATCTTGATATCCTGAGAAATGTGTTCGCCATCGGTCTGCCGGCGGCGATCCAGTCGGTCCTGACGGCTTTCTCGAATATCTTCGTGCAGTCCTATATCAATCATTTCGGATCCGGTGTCATGGCCGGATGGAGCTGTTACAACAAGATCGACACATTCATCATGCTGCCGATGAACAGCATGGCTCTGGCGGCGACGACATTCGTTTCCCAGAATATCGGTGCTGAACAGTACCAGCGGGCAGAAGACGGAACCCGTACTGCGATCATCCTGAATCTTGCCATCACTTCCGTGATTGCGACCGCGATCTGGATCTTCGCACCGGCGGCTGTCAGTCTGTTCTCTTCCGACACCTCGGTTATCGATTACGGCACCCTGTTCCTGCGCACTAATGTATACTTCCTGCTGTTCAACTGCATTACCCACATCCTGGCCGGATCGCTGCGCGGACGCGGCGCTTCCAAGGCACCGATGATCATCATGCTGATCGGATTCGTTGTCATACGTCAGATCTATCTGTTCATCATGGCGCATTATATTTCCAACACACCGGCAACGATCGGCTTTGGCTATCCTGTCGGCTGGATGGCCGCCAGCATCCTGGAACTTCTGTATTATCACTTCCGTGTCAAACAGCCCCGTGAAGACTATTAAGCCGGATCAGTTACGATCCGGCTTTTTTCATATTCAGATTTCACCGAAGGCATCAATAATGTCAGCGGTATAGACATAATGCGGTTCGACCCGCGAATAGAGTTTTTCCATCTTCGCCGGTGTCTTTTCCTTATCGAACTGATAACTGTACTGCTTGCGGCAGACCAGTGTCAGCTGTGCTTCTTCGAAACCGACAGAACCGCCCAGGTCTTTCGGTGTCAGATGTGATTCGGCAACCTTGTCCCTGTCTCTGCCGGAAACACTTCCCAGCATCATCAGATCTGCTTCATATTCCTTTGCGAAGAAAGTGACCGTGAACGTTTCGTTCTGTTCCAGAAATTCCCAGGTATAGCGGCTGGGACTGACGTAGATGGTGATGCCTGGCTGATGCCCCCAGACATTGCCGAGCATTCCCCAGCCAATCGTCATGGTATTGAAATGACTGATCGGACCGGCTGTGACAAGAGCCATCTGTTCGCTGAACATTTTGAAGACATCGAATGATACGTCTTTCAGATTTTCCATTGTGATTTTCTGCATGTTATTCCTCCTGTAATGATGCGACGATTTCGCTGACCGCCACCAGTACTGCTTCACCGCTGATGGCAATACGGTTGTTTTCTTTGATTTCACAGTGCAGATATCCGCCCCGCTCGGATGCCTGATAGGCTTCGATTATCTGCTTGCCGAGAACCTTCGACCAGTAATCGGCAATCTGACAATGAGCCGATCCGCATACCGGATCTTCAGGAATCGCCAGTTCGGGACAGAAACTGCGTGAGACACAGTCTGTTTCCTTTCCCAATGCCGTGGCATTCTGAAGACGTCCTTCCAGTCCGGCCAGCAGTTTCTGGTTCGGGTTCATGGTTCTCACCTGTTCCTCATCATCGAACACACAGATCAGATCGAGTCCGAGAATTGCTTTTACAGGCCGCACGCCGAAGGCTGCTTCCATTTCGTCTGTCACCGGTATTTCCTTCAGTTCATAGCGCGGCAGATCCATGACGTAGCGGCTGCCTTCTCTTACTACATGCAGATCACCGCTGACGGTATGGAATGTCACGCTGCTGCTTTCCGGTTCGATGTAATTCAGGATCACAAACGATGAAGCAAGCGTCGCATGACCGCACAGTTCGACTTCGGCTTTGGGAGTAAACCAGCGCAGCCGGTATCCTTCCCCTTCTTTGACCAGGTATGCTGTTTCCGAAAGACTGTTTTCCATCGCCAGTTTTTTCATGGCAGTTTCGGAAGGCCATCTGTCCATGACACATACCGCAGCCGGATTGCCGGCAAACGGCACGGATGTAAAAGCATCGACAATATACTGTTTCATACGTTTACCTCTTTCAGTATCATAACGTATTTCCATCTTTCTGACCTGAACGGTACTCTTAAAAAAAACCGCTTATTGCGGTTTTTGGTCAGCAGCAGGTTTGTGGAAGAGATCGATGACGCACAGCAGCAGCGGCACGATCATGATCAGCACACCGAGGAAAGCAACGAACTGCGCTCCGAAGGCATCCATCAGAACACCGCTGTACAGCAGTGCGAAGACACCGGCGAAACTGCCGAACATGGCATCGGTCAGGGAATGCGCTGTATTCTTCAGCTCGGCCGGAACATTCTTCTCCGTGATTTCGCGCATCGTCGGCAGCAGCAGACCGTAGGAAACATTCATCATGACCGTTCCGATGATAATCATCGCCGGATTCGCAGCCAGCCAGACACAGACCAGCATCAATGTCGCGAAAACCGCAACCGAAAGCATGCGCAGCTTCGAAGGCAGCCGTCTCAGACTGCCGGAAATGAAGATAAACACAGCCTGAACCATGACGCCGATGAACGAGTCGATGCCAAGGATCGAAACGTCGCCGCCGACACTTTCCAGAATGACAATCTTCAGACTGTTGACGGGAGATGTCGACACGCCTGTCAGGAAAAGAATAATGATCAGGATCACATAGGGACGGATCTTAAGCAGATCCTTCGTGTTGCCTTTCGGTGCTTCCTTTTTGACAGCCGCATAGGGTTTTTCTTCCGTACGCAGTGCCAGTACGACAATAATGACTGCGAGGATACCGGTCATAAACGGGATCATATGGAAGCCGATCAGGTTATATACCTGGCCCAGCAGCAGCATCGAGACGGCATAGCCGACAGAGCCAAGTGATCTTGCCCTTCCGAAATTGCCGGCATCATAATCGAATGCCCGCAGCATCCAGGCATCGAGATTTGTGCCTAATGGCGGTGCCATGAAACCGATCAGGGGATGGAGTATGGCGGCGAACCAGATATTGACTTTGACCAGGAAGAACTCGGCAATGCAGAGTACCGTCAGGATGCTCAGTTCGGGAATGAAGACCTTTTTATTGGACTGCCTTTTATCAGCAAGTCCGCCCCAGAAAAATGCTCCGAGGAAGGCACAGAACATATAAGCCGCAACAACGAGCGACAGCATGGAATTGCTCATTCCGCAATTCTTGAAATATGTTGTTATGAAACCGATGAACGATGCGAAAAATGCCCAGTACAGAAATCCCAGGATTCCGAAATTCACAAATTTGCCCAGTGATCGATCCATTGTCCCTCCTGTTATAAAATCTATGAAAATTGTACTATTATTCAATATCTGACGTCTATTCATTTGACATTGAATGATTGCATGCACGGATACATCAGCCGTGCTAAACTGAAAACAGAACTAAAACTGCAAAGAAAGGAATCATTGATCATGTTCTGTAAGAAATGCGGCAAAGAACTGCCTGATCTCACGATGTACTGCACCTACTGCGGCGCTCCCCAGTTCGCAGCTTCCAAACCGGAAGTCAAACTGGAACTGGCCGACTCCAGCAGCAGTAAAGTTGTCATCAATACCTGCGACAATCAGACCAATGCCATCAGCCAGATCCGGGCTCTGACCGGAATGAGCGTTCCCGAGATCCGCAAGCTCCTGCAGGAACTGCCGGCTGTCCTGCTCTCCTCACTGACAGTCGAGGAAGCGGAAACCACAGCTTCCATGCTGAAGGAAAACGGCGTCGACGCCGAAGCAGTCCACAAGGAAAAGAAAGAACCGGTACCAGTACAGAAACCGGAAACCGAACCACAATACGAACCGGAACCACAGCCGGAGCCTGTACCACAACCGGAACCTGAACCCGAACCACAGCCGGAGCCGGCAGTTGAGGAACCCTGTGAAGAACCGGCAGAGCCATTCGTAAACAAAGAGGAAGAACCGGAAACCGAACCGGAAGAAAAGCCGGAAAAGGAAGAAAAAGTTCCGGTGCTGACACTGGAGCCTTCACTGATGACGGATGACGAAAGCTTCATGAAGGAAATGGAAGAATTCCTGAACAAGAAATAACAAACAAAAACTGTCTGCTTCGTTTTGAAACAGACAGTTGTTTTTTATGCCGCGGCGGCAGCCTGGGCGGCCTGCTGCTGCTGGATTTCCAGCAGGACACTGATAATCACGGCGCTGGACAATTCGATGATGCCGGGCGAATAGTAGGCGCAGAGAATCATACTGGCATGCATCAGCCTGGCAGTTTTGCCGAAACCGAAGAAGCCGTAGCCGTTCTCCTTTTCAAGGAAGTCATAGACCTCGATCAGATCATTGCATACCGTTTCGAGATCGATGCCGACATTTGCCAGGATTCCAAGCGGAATCATTTCATAATCCTTACCGTATTTGATGCCGGAACTTTTCAGCATATAGCAGAGTTCCTGCAGATTGTTGTATTTCTTCTGGGCACTTCCCTGGCAGAGAACCAGAGCGTGGCTCAGCGACTGCATGGCATTGCGGTGGAATACACCCGTGTCTTTGAGATTCGCATACAGATATTCCATCTCATCCACCAGTTCCCGATAGTCGCGTTCTCTGTTCATACACAGAAGACCGGCGAAAATGACATCCTCAGAGCCGGTCAGGAAAGTATGCTGGCGGTTCATCTCGTCATACAACTGCCTGGTTTCGGAAGCGAATCTGTCGAACTGATTCACCGGCATCATGTCCGGCATGACCATTGCCAGAAACGGCAGATAGGCACTGGCCATGAAATAGTTTCTCAGATGTGTGTATGCGACCTGCGCCGCGTCCATTTTCATGCCCGGATCTTCCTCCGTTGCAAGCATCGACACAAAGATCGGTTCACCGTTGGACCGGAAAGCAGAAAACAATCCGTTGTTTTCACGCAGGATCTCCTTGCACAGTTTTGTCATTTCGCTGTTGGGCTCCGTGCGATGGTTCATATAGATATACGCACAGACCGGAAAAACCTGGCGGTATGCGGTCCAGAGAAAATCCTGCCGGCAGATATCCCGGTATGTGATGAATTCCACACATGACTGAAATAATGACTGTTCCATAGCCTGTACCTCTTTATTCCATACCATATTAACAAAAGAAGACCATGCTTTGCACATGGTCCTGATCTTTCTTTTCTGGAAGTGATTACCTTCTCTTCTTCTTCCGGGCAGCTTCGCTCTTCAGTCTCCTTCTGACACCCGGCTTCACATAGTATTCCTTGCTGCGAACCTTGGCGAGAATTCCACTGCTATTAACCTGTCTCTTGAATCTGCGCATTGCGGAATCAAGATCCTCATTTTCCTTAACAACGACTCTAGGCATTTTTTCACCTCCCATCATTTTATGCGGAAATATTCCTTGTGGAAGATCTCCTGACAATTGGATATTTTACCTTATTTCACCACCGTAAATCAATAGGTATTCCAACTTTTCTTTGGCTGTGGCAGCGATTCAAACTATGAACATGATTTACTAAGAAGGCCTCTCATTTGATTCACATAACCTTGATTATTTGCTGGCCGCAGACCGATTACTTATCGCTTTCAATCCCCATCAGCTTTTCAGCGTGTTCGAGAACAGCTTTGCCGTTCATCGTTCCATAAGCACGCATATCAATGACATCAACCGGAACGCCAGGCAGAAGCTTCTGAAACTTTGGAATATCGAAGCGGATCTGCGGTCCTACAAGAATGCAATCCGCATTCTGGCATTTGTACTGAACGTTCGATGATTCGGAATGAAAGACTTCATAATCTTTTCCTTCTTTTGCTGCAGCTTCCTTGATTTTATTGACGAGCAATGAAGAAGACATGCCCGCACCACATACGATTGCAATTGTTTTCATGATTATCCCTTTCGGCTTTTTTACTATATTTCACTATATCAACAATCTGTTCTGTCTGCTACACTTCCACACCGGTTTTCTTTGCCTGCTTAAGTTCAATGACTGTCAGAACAGCAAATGCAAGAAGGAAGAACAGAACCAGGGAGATCACAAAGGTGAAGGGGTCAAAGTGCATGAAAACCGAACCCTTGCCGTTTGGTTCCATCGAATAAATATGGGCTGCCATGATGCCGAAACCAAATTCCTCAATGATTTCGCCGCCGTACATCGTTTTTGCCAGAAGCAGATGTCCGCTGCTGTACCAGGAAATGATATTTGCAAGCATTCCGCATAATGTCACTGCCAGTGAAATAATCCCGGCTTTCATCCATCGTTTCATTGCTTTCCCTCCTTCAGAGATGCCAGTACTTCTTCAATCTGCTTTTTATCAGCCAGACCGCTGGTAAATGCTGTTGCTCCGCCGCAGGCTGTTCCCAGCATCAACGCTTCTTCATAACTCCTGCTTTTCAGCCATCCGGCCAGGAATCCTGCAAGCATGGAATCACCGGCACCGACAGAACTGACAAGCTTTCCTTCCGCCGCCGGAGCATGGTGGACACCACCCTTTTCATCCAGCAGCACAGCTCCGTTACCTGCCATGGAAACCAGGACATTGCAGGCTCCCATTTCCTGCAGCTTTGCCGCACAGGCAAGCAGTTCTTCCTCGTTCCTTATGACTGTATTGCACATCTGGGCAAGTTCAATATGATTTGGCTTGATCAGAAACGGCTTATATTTCAGAAGCGGCAGGAGAAGATCCTTCTCCGCGTCCGCCACCAGCAGCACACCTTGCGGCAATGCAGCGGCGATTCTCTCATATACATCTCCGGACAGGCTCTTCGGTACGCTGCCGGAAACAGTCAGAACATCCCCTTCCGAAAGATTCCGCACCTTATTCAGAAGCATGTCGAAATGATGCGGCTCGATTTTCGGACCGATGCCGTTGATCTCTGTTTCCTCCTGCGCCTTCAGTTTGACATTGATGCGTGTCATGCCCTCTTCCACTTCGATCAGATCGGCATTGATTCCTTTCTGCCTCAGCGCTTCAATCAGCGCTTTGCCGGTAAACCCGGCCGCGAATCCAAGAGCCGTACTGTCCATGCCCAGTTCCCTCAGAATCATGGACACATTGATGCCCTTGCCGCCGGCATACAGATGTTCTTCCCTGATGCGGTTAATCGTGCCGGTGTCGAAATGATCGGTTTCGATAATATAATCCAGAGCCGGATTCATGGTAATCGTATAGATCATGTTTCATTGTCTCCTGTTTCCATTGTACATGACGGAGAAAGATAATGACGATAAGTCTGTTCAATACCGACTGCCCCAAGCGGTGCCGTCAGAAGAATTGCCGCCACAGATACTGTCAGAATCAGCTGGCCGGATACAACGCCCATCGCAAGCGGCAGTCCGCCGATGGCAGCCTGTACGGTTGCCTTGGGAAGATAGGAAATCATGCAGAACAGTTTTTCCCTGAATGTCAGATCTGTTTTCAGCAGACACAGCCATACACCGCACACCCTGAAAACCAGCACCAGAAGAATCAGAAGCACCGCCTGTATACCGCAGTCTTTCAGACTGTTCAAAGCAACAGATGCTCCGACCAGAACAAAGAGGAAGATCTCCGCTGCTGTCCACATTTCCTCAAATACCGGGCTGGCCTTTTTCATTACCTGTATATCATCCTGCCGGACCGCCATGCCCATGGTCATGATGGCAAGCAGCGAAGCAAACGGAACCATATCATTACAGGCGTCCTCAAACCCATTCATTAAAAAGGCAACGCTCATCATAAGGATGACAATATATGCTGTCTTCATTTTTGTGATCCGGACAAGCCGGACAAAAAGCTTTCCGATCAGCAATCCGGCAGCGACGCCGGTGAAAATGGAAACCGGAATACGTAAAAGACTCGTGAAGGAAACGTCATTGCCCAAAGCCAGAGCCACCGCACTGGTAAAGACAACAATGACAAATACATCATCAACGGAAGCCCCGGCAAGGATCATCTGCGGAATTCCCTTTTCCACTCCGTAGCCTTCATCGATGATATGGATCATATGCGGAACTATGACAGCTGGTGAAACAGCAGCAAGAACGGCACCAAGCACAGCGGCATCTGCTAAAGAAACCCCCAGCAGAAAAGGTGCCAGAAGAATCGTGCCTGCCATTTCGAAGCATGCCGGCAGAAAACACATCAGTACAGCCGGTCTTCCCACTTTTTTCAGATCTTCAAAATTCAGTTTCAGACCTGCCCGGATCAGGATGATGATCAAAGCGATGCGGCGCAGCTGTGAAGATACGGCGAGAATACTGTCATCCAGAAGATTCAGCACATACGGTCCCACCAGCATGCCGGCAAGAATCATACCGATCAATGGCGGAAGCGACAGCTTTCTGAAAAGCTGACCAGCACACATTCCCGCCAGCAGAATCAAAGCGATGCTCATCAGCATAATCATTTCCTCCTTCGATAAAAAAGCTGACAACACTGCACATGAAAACATGTACAGACGTCATCAGCGTTTTAACACACGGTTTCAGCTTTCGCTGCGGGAGACATCATTCCCTTGTTCAAAGCATATCACAGGAATGAAGCTTTTCAATGATAAGCTTCATAGATTTCTCTGACAGCCGAGCCATCCCTGGTTCCGAACAGATAAGTCTTGCCTTCCGTTGTTATGAGCAGATACGGTCCCTGACGGGGGTCCAGATTGACTTCCATCGAACCATACCCGTCTGCCGAGAATCTGCCTTGCAGAAGGGTTTCCGTTCCCGTGCCGAAACTCCTTCTCATGTTGGAAGGAAGTTCTTCCAGAACTTTTATTTCCTGAACATCGTCAAGATCGATCCTGTAACTTCCCATACCGGAATTGCAGACAATTCTGTCATCCTCAACAGCAAGAGTGATTTCTTTCTTGACACCGCCGTCGAGGAATCCGCCCAGCAGCGGCATGGCCAGAATCATCACCAGTGCAAGAGCGATAAACACTTTGCCGGCAGGACGGGCGATGTTGACAGTGGTGTTCAGACCAATACGGTTGTTGATGATCAGCCGGCTGTCATCAGGATTGTAATACAGCAGCCCGCCGAGCCAGTGATCATCGTCATCCACATACCAGTCGTCGCCGCTCTGTTCCGTCAGTTTTTCCTGCACATGCCGCATCCGCATTTCCAGGCGGAATGCCAGCCAGCACAGCAGGACAGTTACGGCGATGCCGAGAATGATTCCGATGAGACTATTGATACCGGTGATCCAGGCGACCAGACAGAAAGCTGCCATGAACCATGCTGTGAGAAGCCACATTTTTCCCCAATTGTAGCGGCGCACCCTGGTCAGCACAGCTGTCAGTTCGGCATTGCTGTCGACCATTTCCGCCTTGTTGCGGTAAAGATACCGGTAGCCGAACCAGAACAGGGCACACATTACAGCGGAAATGACATACATCACCGCCATCGACTTATCGAACAGTACCGGCAAAAGACACACAAGCACCGGCGCAACGAACAGCCATGGCGAGAACCAGTTCTCAGGCGGCAGAGCGGAAGTATCCACCCTGATTACACGTTTCTCCTGCACCCAGCCTTTCTGAACCTTCAGGTTTTTCAGATGGCCATTGCTCAGCACATACGGCACATAAGGGAGAACGATGCAGAACACGATCCACAACATCCACGGTGTCATATATGCATGTTCATCGGAGAAGATCCACATTGCTGCAGCCATCACCATCAGCACGGCAACACTCAGCCACTCATTTCTTTTGAAGCTCTCAAGTTCTTTCAGCACATCAGCATCTTCTCTTCCTTCCTGAGGCAGAGTCACGCCGAGAATAATATTCTTCTTGGCTTTCGTTTCATTTACATTCATATAGACCATCAGAAACGGAAGCCAGATAACTGACAGCCATAGGATTGCCTTTGTCATTATTTGTTCCCCTCCTCATAAATCTTTTCGATCATTGCCAGAATTTCTTCTTTCTTCATACCGGCAAGACGCAGTTCCGATATTTTCACCCGCAGTTCATGCAGGATTTCCTCACTGATTCTGGAAACCGGCTGACCGGCAACGACAGCCCCTTTGCGGCGGTCGGTAACGATATACCCTTCCTGTTTCAGAATCTGATAGGCTTTCGATACCGTCATCATATTGATGCCGCTCTCATCTGCCAGAGCACGGATCGTCGGCAGCTTTTCACCGGGGACAAGTTTTCCTTCGGCGATGCCGATGACGATCTGATTGCGCAGCTGCATATACAGCGGGACATCGGATGAAAAATCAAATGTCAGAATCATATGCATTACCTCTTTGCATTATCTATAATAATGCAATTAATGCACGGTGTCAATCCATAAGAAAAAGGATCCCGCAGGATCCTTGCTGTCATACTCTTTCGATACGGTTCAGCGTGTCGAGTCCTTCAAGAACAAACTGGACCTCGGCTCCGATGCCGGTCCGCATTGCCTCTTCGTTGAAATTGACATAATTGCTGTGAAGCGGATAGCCTCCGTCGCAGCCAAGATGGGCAAACACGCACGGTGCATGTTCGGTATAGACTGCGAAGTCCTCACCGATCATCTCCTGTTTGCATTCCCCGAACAGTGCCGGATCATCCAGTACTTTGAGGGCTGCCTTTTTGAGGACATTGTATGCGAACTCGCTGTTGACCAGCGGTTTGATCGGCCGGTCCACCTTCACTTCTGCCGTGCAGCGGAAACTCTCGGCAGTATGTCTGGCTATTCTTTCCATGGCGCCTGGAATCATCTGCCATACGTCCTCGTCAAAGGAACGGCATGTTCCTTCCAGATATCCTTCCGAGGCAATGATATTGAACGCGGTTCCGGCAGTCATCTTGCCGATGGTAACGACAAGCGGCTTCATCGGGTCGCATTCGCGGCTGACCATTGTCTGCAGGTTCATGGCAATGGATGCTGTGGCAATTGCCGCGTCCGACCCTTTGTGCGGGGTCGCACCATGAGCGCCGCTGCCATGGATTTTGATATAGAAACGGTCGACAGCCGCCCAGTCAGGACCGATCCGGCTCTTCAGGGTACCGACGGGACTCAGCGGATCCATGTGGATGCCAAGACCCAGACCGACGCCGTCCATCGCTCCAAACGGAAGCATGTAGTCGGCTCCGGTACCGATTTCTTCAGCCGGCTGAAAGAGCAGACGGACACTGCCTTCCAGCTCGTTCCTGTTTTCCATCAGGATCCTGGCTGTCGTCAGCAGCATTGCTGTATGCAGGTCATGGCCGCAGGCATGCATGCGTCCGGGAATCTCCGAGGCATATGCCAGTCCGGTTTTTTCTTCCAGATTAAGGGCATCCATGTCCGCCCGCAGCATGACGATGCTGTCGCTGCTGCCTTTGGTGCCTTTGATGTCGGCAATCACACCGGCTTCTCCGGTGCGGCGGTAAGGAATGTTGTATTTCTCAAGATGACGGCAGATCAGGTCTGTTGTCTTTTTGCAGTCCATGCCGATCTCCGGATGGGAGTGGATCTTACGGCGCAGACTGACTGCTTCGGCGAATATTTCTTCGTTATCTGTATATTTTCTAATGTCGATCATAGCTGCATTCTCCTGTTTTCCATCATAAAGAAAAACAGATGACAATGCATCTGTTTTCTTTGCTTATTTCCTCTTTTTACGTTCGTGTGTACCGATCAGGTAACGCAGTTCGAAGGCCTTTGAAATGTTTCCTTCGATTTTCATCTGCCCGTTGACAAACAGGCGGCTGGTACCGGTGGTGCCTATTGCGATGTTGTAGAGATTGTCGAATGTCGTGGTGATTTCGACATCTGCCCCGTTGTAGCTGTACGGTTCCATCTCCATGCCGTCGCGGGTGAATTTGAGATAGAAAGTTCCTTCGCCCGGTCCTTCGATCCGTACCTGAATGACCGTCTGATAATCCTCGGGCTGCATTGCCAGGAAGACATCGCGGTTTTTTCTCTGTTCGGTATAGACGATCTTCAGCGCTTCGAAAGCATCCTGGAAAGTCACGTTGGGATCTGATCCGAAACCGCAGATATCAGAGTACATCTTCATATAGGTACGGGCGGATTTCTTCCATGAGAAATCCTTGCGCATGCAGCGGTCGACGATTTTATCGAAGACATCGCGTTCCGCAAAGTAGACCTTGATGGCGTCGTCGATTGCCAGCATCAGCGATTTTGCGGTATAGCCGCTGAAGGAGAAGCCGTCACCGATGCCGTCGAAGTCGGAATACGGCCGTACCGTATCCTTCAGACCGCCGGTTTCATGGACGATCGGCACAGTGCCGTAGCGCATCGCCATCATCTGCGAAAGGCCGCACGGCTCGAAGGCTGAAGGCATCAGATAGAAATCGGCACCGGCGAAGACTTTGGCTGCCATTTCCTCCGTATACTGGTCGGAGAAGCCCAGCTGGCCGGGATACTGTTCTTTGCAGTAATTGAAATAATCGACATATTTCTGATCGCCCTGACCGAAGATGACCAGCTGCAGTCCTTTTTTCATCAGTTCCGGCAGGATCTGGCGGATCAGTTCGATACCCTTCTGTTCGACCAGTCTTGCGACAACCGCGAACAGCGGCCAATGTTCTTCTTTCCTTAGGCCGAATGTTTCCTGGATATATGCCTTGCATTCTTCCTTGCCGGACTTGTCGGCTGCGGTGAAATTGGCGGGAATACGGGGGTCGATACCGGGGTCGTAGTGAGCCGGATCGATACCGTTGAGAATGCCGTACATCTTCGATTCGATCATGTCGCATACTCCTTCCAGGCCTTTGCCGAACTGCGGCGTGTGCAGTTCGCGGGCATAGGTCGGCGAAACGGTGGATACGGCGTCCGCCATCAACATCGCGCCTTTCATCAGGTTGACATCGTGTCTGCCGTCAAATTCATAGCCGAGAGCCGCGTCATACCATCCCGGATTCAGGGCGAACGTGTCACCCAGTTCGTTGGCGCCGAACTGTCCCTGATAGGCGATGTTGTGAATTGTGTAGACCGTGCGGATCGTGCGGTAGTCCGTTCTTTCCGCCATCTTGTCTTTCAGATAAAGTACGCAGAGAGCTGTTTCCCAGTCGTTGCAGTGCAGGATCTCCGGCACGAATTCCATCTGGTCCAGCACGTCGACGACTGCCTTCGAGAACCAGGCAAAACGGAACTTGTCATCGTCATATCCGTACAGTTTGTCACGGTTGAACAGATCCTGGTTATCAATGAACCATACCGGAACACCGTTCAGTTTTCCCTTCAGCAGACCACAGTACAGCTCGGCATTGCCGAGTCTGACCGAAGTGCTGCTGACAAATTCGATTTCATCAGCGAAACGGTCCCTTACGCATTTGTAGTAAGGGGTGACGATCGCCATCTTGTTGCCTGCGGCTTTCAGTGCCGGAGGCAGCGAAAAAGCAACATCCGCAAGTCCGCCTGACTTTGAATACGGCGCGCATTCACTCGTTACAAACAGAATTTTCATTGTCTTCTCCCGCTCAGATTGTGAGCTGTGTTCTCTTCAGCAGGAACACCGTACTTCTAACATTATAGCGTAAAATAACGAATTCCTTTTTTCAAAATCAGGCTTTGCGAAAACAGTTTTGCGTAGTAAGGTGAGAATGGAAACCCAAAAAATGCGTACTCTCAGACTGAAAATCCTGCTGATCCTTGCCGTCATTGTTTTTTCTGTCGGCGGCTGTGCGGACAATGACCGGTCCATGGATCTTGAAAACGTTCCGATCGAACACGAAACAGAATTCGGCGGCTGCTATATCAAAATCACGATCAGTGATTTTCTTGACCTCGGCTACCGTTTCGGCGACAGTGTGCGGGTGGAATTCTCCAATGGCTATGTCCTGGAAAGTCTTCCCTTTTACAGCGGCTATTACGTCGGTGAGGAAGAGATGCTGCTGGTAGGCTATCCCGGTTACCCGTATATCAAGGTCGCCGTATACAATGGCGAGGATTTCTGGGATGATGCCGGACTGACAGAATCCGACACCGCTTCCATCAGCCTGAACGAAGTCGGAAGATACTCTGCCATCCAGGATGCCCGGGACGTCCATCAGACAACTGACAGGAGCGAGTACGACAGTGACGAGATCTTTGCCAATTTCCGCAGTATCAGCGGCGGCAGACTGAAGGAAAACCTGATCTTCCGCTCTTCTTCCCCTTGCGACAATACCTATGGCCGGGCAGCATATGCCGATGCCCTGCTCGAAAAAAACGGCATCAAACTGATCGTCAATATGTCGGACACGGAAGAATCCCTGCAGCAACACATCCAGGATTCATCGCCTTCCGCTTATTTCATGAATCTTTATGAAAACGGCAAAATCCTGCTGCCGGTGATCAACACCCGCTACGGCACCGATGAAATCAAACACAAAATCGCCGAAGTCATGCGCACCGTCAGCAAGGAAGAAGGTCCATACCTCTTCCACTGCTCACTGGGCAAGGACAGGACTGGGTTTGTATGCCTGCTCCTGGAGATGCTTGCAGGAGCCACATACGAAGAGATGCTGGATGACTACATGCTGACATATGACAACTTCTATCACATCTCACCGCACAACGAACCGGAGAAATATAAAATCGTCATCGACGAAAGTTTTACGGAACTGCTTCATTATCTGGTCAGGGATGAACGCGTTGATCTTCAGACAGCTGACCTGGCGCCTTATGCTGAAACATACCTGAAGGAAGGCGGCATGAGCGATATGGAACTCGAAGCGCTTAAGGCGGCAATCATGAACTGAAAAAACGGCAGGCCTGCCGTTTTCTTATTCTTTCTTAAACTGTCGTGAGCGTTTCTGTTCCTTTTTTCACAACCACTTTCATGAGCAGGATATGCATGATCATCCGCAACACCGTGATCCAGAAAAGGATGATCATGATTACCGCCAATATCATCGAGCTGATACGTGAAAAACCGGCAACAAGGGGCGGTGTGATCTGGGCGAGAACTGCCGTTGTAATGCAGAGAGTCTTCGTGACATGAATGGAAATCTCTATCTCTGAGCCATAATTGGCGGCAATTGCTTCAACCAGTGAAGCGTAAAGATATAAATACGCATATTGATACAACTGAAGCATATAGTTCAGGATGACGACCTCCTTACCGATCATCCTCATCACAAAGATTGAAACCATCATCATTGCCGCAAGTATTGTCAGCACTTTCAGAACAATGATCTTTTTTCCATATCTGCTGTAATGCATCAGACCGAAATAAAGAAACACCAGTCCGATCAGTCCGGCAACAGGATAGACCCTGACATCATGATCCGCGGAAGTTAATACACTGAACAGAAAAAGAAGCATACCGGCGGCTATGACAAAAAATATATTTCCTGTTTCCTTTTTTTTCGTTTCAGTTTCCGACATAAGTGCTCCTGTTCCTTGCTTATCATTATAGCACGCCTGCTGTTCTCTGAAGGATTCAGGTACGGCTGGTTTTCACTTACAGATTACGCAGAATGGCAAAGCCGAGTTCCTCGGCGTTGACCAGTCCGTAGTTGACAGCAACCGCAACTGCCGTATTTGTTTCCCGGTTCATTCCCAGCCAGGCCTGGAACGCGCCGGCAGATCCGGTGTGCCAGGAAATCGGCATGGTTTTATCCAGCCGCCAGGCAAGGCCGCTGTCCGACTGGCTGTCCAGCGGTGCCTGGTAGGTATGGCACATGTTCAGATAGGGACGGCTGCCATCCAGGTTGATTCTGGCAAATTTCAGAAGATCGTCGACGCTGGAGTTCAAGGCTCCGGCCGGGGCAATGATATCTTCTTTTTCCCATTGCCAGCAGCGGCAGGGATTTTCCTTATGGTCATAGCCCGTCAGTTCAACGTTGCCAAGGAAGGTATTCTTCAGCTTCAGATCATCCCTGATATATTCCTGCAGCGTGTCCCAGAAGCCCTTGCCGCCGATCTGACCGACAATATAGCCCAGGACGCTCATACCGAAGTTGGAGTAGACAAACGGATATTCCTTATCCTTGAGATGAGTTTCCCTGAGAATCTTCATCATCCCCTCTTCATCCGGATAGCCGCGGAACGGATTGGTATGAAACAGGCCGTCTTCCTGGTTCATCCGGATGAAAAACGGCAGACTCGTTAAGAGTGTATACGGCTGTGTCTTGTAGCCGGAAGTGTGGGTGGCAAGCTTGCGGAGACTTGGATAATACTGGTCGGGAAGATCTTTGATATATGCGGAGAGCGGTGCATCGAGATCCAGTTTTCCCTCCGATACGTATTTGGCGGCCAGCGAAGCAGTGAACGGTTTGCAGATCGAACCTACCGGATAGATCAGAGACCCGTCCTTCTTCGCCTTGCGGTCGGGGCCGAAAAACAGGACGTCGGTTGTTCCGTCTTTCAGAATACCGATCGTCAGTTCCACGTGGTTTCTTTTATGGTACAGTTTATCCATTTCGACAAGAGCATTTGCCGGCAATAACATAGCTGATACCTCCTGTTATTCTCTAATAACAATGTTAGCAGAACTGCCATAGAAAAAGGAATCATTGCGATTCCTTCTTTCATACAATGAGACTTAAGAATAGCAGATGATGATCAGCAGATCGTATCCTCGCCTTCTCTTTCTTTCCCCTGCTGTCTGTTCTGTTTCTTCGGGAGTCTGTCCTTGTACTTTTCGATCATTTCCAGAGCTTTTTCATACCAGCCGTTCAGGTAGAAATTGCAGCATTCCTCATCGATCGCCATATAATCCGTACCTGTTTCACCGCAGCCGCATGCCCGGCAGCCGGCACCGCATTTGAGACGGTACTTGCAGTCACGGCACTTTTCATTATGCCGGATGCAGTCTCCCATCTTCACATTGCAGATATCACGGTAATGGGATGCCTTCAGTATTTTGCTGAGATCCGTATCGAGAACAGATTCAAACTGCGGATCGATTGCTGTTCCGCCCAGTGTCATACAGGGCAGGACTTTTCCCTGGGGACTGATGTACATGCTGGTTTTGACAACACCGCAGGCCATTTCTTTTTCAGCACCTTCACGGCCGCTGTATTTCTGGCTCGGCACCCGCATGAATCCGTCTTCTTTATTGATGTCGAGGAACGTGCACAGCTGCACGGATACCGGCATACCGTCTTCGAAGTAATACGGAAGATAGTCGATGATTGCCTGGTTGGCTTCATCCTGGGTAAGGAAGTGTTCTGTCTCGTTCTTCCACCGGCCGCTCGGCGTGACGACGTTGAGCTTGACATGCACAAGACCGAGGGAAGCAAGGAAATTGATATTCTCTCTGAGGTCACCGATATTGTGTTTGTGCAGACACATGGAGGAACTTGTCTGATATCCTCTTTCCCGCAATAATTTAAACGCCCTTACTGTATCTTCTTCCGCACCGTCGATGCCGCGCAGCCAGTCATGCCAGCGAACGCCGTCAAAACTGATATGGAAGGCCGGACGCATATCCCGCTTTTCCAGTTCGTCGAGAAGATGGTCATCGATCATCTTTCCGTTGGAGTACAGTGTATCCAGATGCAGACCGCGCTCTTTCATGCCGTCGAGAATCTCATAGAAATGAGGATTCACAAACGGTTCACCGCCGGTGATCGCAACGCCCATGATGCCGTTTTCCACCAGCTGATCAAGGATCCGGTTACACTGTTCCAAGGTCAGATCTTCCCCTTTGTAATCCGGCGCGCTCATGAAACAGTGCCGGCAGTTATAGTTGCAGCGGCCGGTGATGGACCACTGCACCGATTTCTTGTACATACCGGGATACTTTTTATATTCCTGATGCGGTTCAAGCCGCTCCTCACCAGTGGCTGCAAGAGCAATCTCCATCTTCTTCAGATGATCCAGCAAAGCCTTCTGACGCTCGGTGAGTTTCTCTTCATCGATATCATGGCGGCCATCCAGAGCATAGACAACCCGGTAATCTTCCTTTTCAAAAAAATCTGTATAGTGCGGATTGGGATACCGCAATCCAAACGGCAGACCATCCCAGCCCCGTAATTCGAAACCTTTATTGAGAATGTAATACGTCATCTTATACTTCCTCCGTTTCAACAGCAGTCACTTCTTGCTGTTCAGTTATTGCAGCGAGGATATTTCTCCCGGTATCATCTTCCTGCACATCCACCGTTAATTATACAGAGTACTCCCATGTTTTATAAAATCAATTTCCCACCCGGTATAAAGACAAATGAAAAGAAGGACAGATATCTGCCCTTCTGCTTTGTTTCATTGATCAGCACAAAGATGTGCTTTCAGCGTACTGAAATATGATTATTTCCACGCTTTGGTGCAGTTGCGCATCGGGCCATACATAACTGCCTGTTCAAAGCACGCGTCAGCTGACATGCAAAAGCTGCCATCCTCAACGGTAGCTGCGCAGTTCGGGAATTTCGGAATATCAATTGGACGAGCCCAGTTTGTATCGCAGCCTTTGTATAAATAACGGTTAAAACTCTGTAAGCACGGTGTCTCCTCCAGGGACGCTCCGCCTGCGACCTGAGCAAGTTCTTCTTTGGAAAGTTCCTGGCTGAAGACATCTTTCTCCTCGAGATCATGCAGTATTCTGAGGAATCTTTTTACCAGTTTTTCATCATCGATGCCGAGTTTTTCAACAAATTCCTTTTCCGGCACACCGGCTTCGATCATTTTCCTGACAGCTTCCTTTTTTTCGGACGCTCTTTCACCAAGTACTTCCAGTGCGCGTTCCAGATTCTCAATTTTCATCATTTTTTCCTCCCATCATTCTTTCCGACCCGCAGATCAAAGGATATACATACTGATTCTTGGAATATCAGTCTGTGGTTTTCGTGTGTACCATATTTATCTTCCACGACAGACAAACAGTTGTCAATTACATCTGGTTCATTCCAGATATACTTCTCCGTGTTTGATCACAAAGGAACAGTTTTGGCTGTTCTTTTGTGAATACCATAAATCAGCAATAAATCACTGCGACAAAACCTTTATATATGTAAATTTGAAAAGCGGAGTGGCAAACACTTTTGAAGCCTTTTGGGAAAATGGTTTGATTAAGTCAGTATGACAAATTCCAGTTTCGCAGAGATGCCGTTGGTAAGAGAGGTATGCCATGATACTTGAAACGAAAAGATTGATCCTCCGACCGTGGGAAGAAAGCGATGCGGAGAATTTATTTAA
>CACYXJ010000010.1 GCA_902778375.1 uncultured Erysipelotrichaceae bacterium | reverse complement strand
TGCTCATCTGTCATCAGATATTCCACGTCATCGATGTAGACGATCCGGTATTCCTTGCCTTCCTCATCGGATTCATTTTCCTTGATGACCAGAGGCAGGACTCTGACCTGAACCTTGGTTCCGCGCGGCAGCGTCACTGTCGGCTCCGCTTCTTCTGTTTCTTCAGCTTCTTCCGTTACCTGTTCCACACTGCTGCGCAGCTGTGCTTCTTCAGTTTTGTCAGCGGAAGCGACATACAGGATTTCCCGTTTCTTTTCCGCTTCGATCCTTGCCTGTTCCTCCTGATATGCCTGATAGGCTTTGAATCCGAAGAAACCGCCGACGCCGAGCAGAAGGAGAATAACCGGTATGATAATGCCCCATCTGATCTTTCTTTTTTTCTTTGCCATAGTGATTCTTTTGCCTCATGCCGGTTTACACATGCATGAAGACTTCCTTTCCCTCATGAAAAATACAGATTCATTCTACTGTATTTGCTGCAAGATGAAAAGCAGACCGTTATGCTTCGGCCTGCTGAATATCATTCATATGTGCATAGCTGCCGCCCAGCTTCAGCAGTTCCTCGTGGGTGCCTCGTTCGCTGACTCTGCCGTTCTCAATGACCAGGATCTGATCGGCGGTGCGGATGGTGCTGAGACGGTGGGCAATGGCGATAATCGTCCGCTTGCCGGTCAGACTGTTGATGGCATTGCGGATCTGCTGTTCCGTTTCCACGTCGACTGCCGCTGTCGCTTCGTCGAGAACGATGATCGGTGATTGTCTGAGGATTGCCCTGGCAATGGCGATCCGTTGTTTCTGGCCGCCGGAAAGCTTGATGCCGCGTTCGCCTGTTCTGGTCTCATAACCCTCGGGCATGGCCATGATTTCTTTGTCGATATTGGCGGCTTTGGCAGCCTCACGGATTTCCTCCATCGTCGCATCCGGCCTGGCATAGCTGATGTTTTCAGCAATTGTGCCGTTAAAGAGGAATGTGTCCTGAAGGACAATGGAAATGTTGCGGCGCAGGCTTTCAATTGTCACATCCTGTATGTCATGTCCGTCGATGCGGATCGTTCCTTCATCCGGTTCATAGAATCTTGAGATCAGCTGGGTGATGGTTGTTTTCCCGACACCGGTCGGACCGACCAGGGCCAGCATTTCGCCCGGTCTGCAGGTAAAGGAAACATCTTCCAGGACCGGAATTCCTTCGATGTAGGAGAAACTGACATGGTCGAATGATACTTCGCCGTCGCAGGCACCGAGATTTTCAGCGTTTTCCTTGTCGGTGATCTCACACGGGGCATCCAGGATCATCATGACACGCTCTGCCCCTGCCAGGGACTGCTGCATGTTTTCCAGCAGGTTGGCAAGACCTGTCACCGGCTGGTAGAAGAGGGACAGATACAGCAGGAAGGCGACGATGTCCTGCACCTGCAGGCCTTCCCTGTAGGCAAGATAGCCGCCGAATCCGACGACCAGGATCGTGCCGATCGAGGAAATGAATTCGACTGTAGGATGGAATACGGCACTGATCTTCAGCGCTTTCAGCATCGCTCTGACATGGTCGAAGTTCTTTTCATTGACCTGTCCGGTTTCGTATTCCTCGCGGCCGAAGGACTGGATCTCGTGAATGCCGGAGAGATTGTCCTGCAGCTTGCCGTTGAGTTCGCCCATCTTCGCCTGTGATATGCGGAAATACGGACGCACCTTTTTGGCAAAGATGACACCCGAAACCAGGATCAGGGGAATCGGCGCACAGGTCAGAAGCGCCAGTTTGGCATTGATCGTCAGCAGGATGATCAGCACTCCGGAAAAAGTCACGATATTGGTGATCGTTTCCGGAATCATATGGGCATAGAGAAGTTCGAAATCGCGGGTGTCGTTGACGATCCTGCTCATCAGGTCGCCGGTCTGCTTGTCGTGGAAGAATCCCAGATGCATGCGCTCCAGCTTGTCATAGGTTCTTGTCCGCAGGTCGCCGACCAGATACCAGGCAGCCTTGTGAGCCATGTAGTTGCTCATAAAGCGGAAAAGGATCCGGGCAAGATAAAGACCGACCAGGATCAGTGTCAGATTCCGGATCTGGATCAGACTGTTTTCATCCACGCCTTTCTGAACGATGCCGGTCATGGCCGACAGCACCTTCGGGGCAGCCAGATTCACCAGTGTCAGGGAAAGGGTGGCAAGAATCGCCAGGACATACAGACCTTTGTAGCGTATTGCTTCCCGGCTCAGTTTCCATAACATTTTCATATTGTTATTCTAAACAGAGAAATATCTCACTGCACGATGTATGCATTCAATTTGTTCAGAGCGGACAAATGACGGTACAATGGATTCATGTCGGAAAAAGAAACCGGTACTCTCTGGACGAGGGATTTTACGATCATCACGGCGGGCAGCGCTGTCTCCATGTTCGGAAACGCGATGTCCGGTTTTGCGATGAGTCTGATGGTTCTGGACTATACGGAGTCGACACTGCTGTATGCCGTATATCTGGCTGTGTTCACGATTCCCCAGATCATCGTCCCGATCATTTCCGGTGCTGTCCTGGACAGGTTTTCCCGCCGCAGGACGATCTATACCCTGGATTTTCTTTCCAGTATCCTGTATCTGATCGCCGCTTTTATTCTTGCCGGCGGCTGGTTCAGTTTTCCCGTTTTTGCCCTCTATGTGTTCCTGATCGGCACGATTCACAGCATCTATCTTGTCGCCTATTCCAGTTTCTATCCGCTGCTGATCACCAAAGGCAACTATTCCAAAGCCTATTCGGTGTCCTCGGTACTGGAAACGATGTCGGCGATCATGGTGCCGGTGGCGACATTTGTATATAAGCAGGTCGGCATCTCACCATTGCTTGCGGCCAACGCGCTATGCTTTTTCCTGGCGGCCGTCATGGAAACAAGAATTGCCGACAAATACGAAAACTATGTGGAACTCCAGAAGAAAACAGAAGATAAAGAGCACAAAGGGCGGATGGTTCTGCGCGATATCCGCGAAGGTTTCGATTATCTGACCGGCAACAAAGGCCTGACAGCGATCGTTTCGTACTTTACGGTCAGTGCAATGGTCTATGGCGCGACCAACGTTCTCACACTGCCATGGTTCCGTGCCAGTTTCGAAAACGGCGAATACATTTTCATGGTCGTCGTCGGCATGGCAGTCGTCGGCAGGGCTGTCGGCGGCGCACTGCATTACCGCATGCGGATCCCGCCTGAGAAAAAGTTCCGTATCGCTTTCTTCGTGTATATTGTCACTGCCATTCTGGAAGGAACATATCTGTATCTTTCATTGCCTCTTGGAGCACTGTTCTGCTTCATGTCCGGCATTCTCGGTGTGACCAGCTACACGATCCGGGTCTCGGCAACACAGGCATATGTTCCCGACGAGAAGAAGGGAAGGTTCAACGGCGCCTTCAACATGCTCAATACCTGCGGCAGTCTGGCCGGCGAACTGACCGCCGGCTGGCTGGCATTGATGATCTCACCGCGGCTTGTCATTTCCGGATATATGGCTTTCTGTCTTCTTTCCGCTTTTGTCTTCATCTGGACAAGACGCAGGGAAGTTGCCGCGATCTACAATGTCGAGCAGTAATTCGGAAAATGCCCGAACTCTTCATGAAGCGGATGGAGAGTTCTTTTTTTCGTTGTCTGAGAGATGCCGTGACGCGGCGGATTCATGATATACTGTTACTGAAATCAGACAGAATCAACCGCAAAAACACAAAAGGAGATAATTATGATCAGAAACGACGAAGGCGCAGTTGCACTGAAACACCGGGTAGTGGAAGGTCTTGCCCGCATGGAATGGGAAGACAGACTGACGGAGCAGAATAAAGAAGCTCTTGCTTATGAGATTTCCCCCGGTCCGCATGCGACATGGCGCTGCTGTGTCTATAAGGAACGGGAAATCCTGCGCTGGCGTATGCGTCTTGCCAGCAACGAAAACGCTTCGGTGAACAAACCGTCAAAGAATATCATCCAGGTCATCGAACCGGCATGTGAGGAATGTCCGCTTTCTTCGTATACGGTAACGGACAACTGCCGTCTGTGCCTCGGCAAGGCGTGTATGAATTCCTGCCGTTTCGGGGCAATTTCGATTTCCGATACAAGGGCGAAGATTGACCCGAATATGTGCCGGGAATGCGGTATGTGTGCAAACGCCTGCCCGTATGGCGCGATTGCCCATCTCGTCCGCCCCTGCAAACGTCTATGTCCGGTCGATGCGATCAGTTACGATGAATACGGAATCTGCGTCATCAATGAAGAGAAATGCATCCGCTGCGGCCAGTGCATTCACTCCTGCCCGTTCGGTGCCATCGGTTCGAAAGTCCATGTTTTGGATGTCATCCGCGCCATCAAGGCCGGAAAGAAGGTCTATGCGATGTGTGCACCGGCAATCGAAGGACAGTTCGGTGAAAATATCACGATGGCTTCCATCCGCAATGCCCTGAAAAAGATCGGCTTTACGGATATGGTCGAAGTTGGCCTTGGCGGTGATATGACTGCGGCTTATGAATCGGAAGAATGGGTGGAGGCATATGCCGAAGGCAGAAAGATGACAACTTCCTGCTGCCCGGCATTCATCAACCTGCTGATTCGCCATTATCCGGATGTGTTCGAAAAGAATATGTCTTCAATCGTTTCGCCGATGTGTGCAGTATCCAGATACCTGAAATCACGTCATCCCGGCTGCGTCACGGTCTTTATCGGACCCTGCATCGCCAAGAAATCCGAATCGCAGGAAATGGGAATCGAAGGAAATGCCGATTATGTAATGACATTCGGGGAAATGACGACCCTGCTGGCTTCCCGTGACGTGGAACTTGAACCGGTTGAAGGTGAATATCAGGAAGCATCCATATTCGGCAAAGGTTTCTCCTCTTCAGGCGGAGTCGCTGCGGCAGTTCTGGAATGCATGAAGGAACGCGGTCAGGATACGGACAGCATCAAAGTCCGCAAGTGCACCGGCGGTAAGGACTGTGTCGTGGGTGTCAAACTGCTGTCGATGGGAAAACTGCCGGAAGACTTCATCGAGGCCATGATCTGCGAAGGCGGATGTGTCGGCGGACCTTCCAGACACGCGGCTGAAAACGAAGTCCGCAAGGCCCGGACAAAACTGCTTGCCGGCGCGGACAAGAGGGGAATCCTCGAAAACCTGAAGAATTATCCGATGGAAGACTTCTCCATGGTCCGCGGGGACATGAAAAAACCGGAATAATGATCATTCCAGGATCTGCGGCTGTCTCAGACAGCTGCGGATCTTTTTCTTTTGTCCCGGGGAACAGGTTCTTTGCGGTCTATATATTGACCGGAAGGAGTCATACATATGCAGTGTCCGAGATGTCTGAATACAGACGAAGAATACTTTTACAGAGGCAGCAGGGGATGGTACTGCCGCCGCTGCATTCCGTTTGGAAGGGTTATGCTGGAAGAAGACGGTGAGCCGGCCGCTCTGTCCCTGCCGGCAGAAGGCAGCGAGGAATATACATTGTCCTATCCGCTGACGAAACAGCAGAAAGAGATTTCGGAACAATGTGCCCAGCTGATCGAAACGACGGACGTCCTGCTGCATTGCGTCTGCGGCGCAGGGAAAACAGAACTGGTCATTGCCAGTATTGCCGGGATGCTGGAGAAAGGGAAGAAAGTATGTTTCGCCATTCCCCGAAGACAGGTCGTTCTCGAACTGAGGGAACGTCTGGCAGGTTATTTTCCCAATGCCAAAGTTGTTGCTGTCTGCGGCGGTCATACGGAGGTCACCGACGGCGACCTGATCGTTGCGACTACCCATCAGCTTTACCGCTATTTCGGAGCATTCGATCTTCTGATTCTGGACGAACCGGATGCTTTCCCTTTTCGCGGCAATCCGGTGCTGCACGGCATTGCCGAAACCTGCCGCCGGGGCCATATGATCGCCTTGAGTGCGACACCGGATCAGGAACTGCTTAAGAGGGTACGGAACGGAACAATGGCTTGTCTGAAACTGAACCAAAGACCGCACGGTCATCCTTTGCCGGTACCCCGGATCCGGATCGTACCGTCTGTATTCATGTTTATCCCGCTGCTGTTATGGCTGCGCAGTCATTCCGGCAGGCCATGTATGGTATTTGTGCCTTCCGTCGCCAAAGCGGAAAGGCTAGGCATCCTGCTGGGGCTGCTTTCCGACTGTGCTGTCTGTACCGGCAGAAGCGAAAACCGAGATGAACTGATCGCCGCTTTCAGACAGGGGAAATACAACGTTCTGGTCTGTACGACGGTGATGGAAAGAGGTATGACCATTCCCGGTGTGCAGGTATGCGTTTTCGAAGCTGACAGCCGAATCTTCGATGAAGCCTCTCTGGTGCAGATGGCAGGAAGGGCAGGCCGGACTCTCAGCCATCCGGACGGTGACGTGCTGTTTCTGTGCCGGCACCGCAGCGGGAAAGCGGAACAGTGCGCCGTGTCACTGCAGGAGGCCAACGCATGCGCTGCCTGATGTGCGGCAGCCTGATGGACCAGGGCACGTTCCGCGATATCTTCGACGGCAGTGATCCGTTATGTCAGACATGCCGCCAGGAATGGCAGAGAAGGAAAATCAGATTCTGTCTTGACGGCGTGAGAGCGGAAAGTTCCTATGTCTATAACAGCGCCTTTTCCAGATGCCTGATCCAGTACAAGGAACTCGGCGATGAAGCCTTGAAGGATGTGTTCCTGCATGAAGTCAGATCATATCTGAAGTGGCGGTATCATGGTTACACCCTGTGCCTTCTGCCGAGTTCTGCGGAAAAACAGGAACAGCGCGGATTCTCCCATCTGGCGGAAATGTTTGCCTGTCTGAAAATGCCGGTGATCGAACCGTTTGTCAAAATCAGCAGCCGGAACCAGAAAAAACTGGGGAGGGAAGAGCGTCTGCAGATGAAGGAACTGATCCGCCTGAAAGAAGGAATCGTCCTGCCGCAGAAAGTGCTGCTGTGCGACGATACCGTCACCACCGGAGCGACGCTGCTGGGGGCTCTTTCCGTTCTGCCGCAGAATGTCAGAAAAGTGCGTATTTATACTGTTTCGGCAAATATCAGATGGCTGTAGGTTTCATTGCCTTTTACCGCCTGTATCTGTATAATATTAGGGCTTGATATTCAAGGGATTGGAGGTTTTATGGCAAATTTTATATCGAAATTGTTCAATGAAGACGGCCGTAAACTGAAACAGATAGAAAAAAAGATCCAGAAGGTTCTCGATCTGGAAGAAGAATACAAAAACAAGTCTGATGAAGAACTGAAGGCGATGACTCCGTATCTGAAAGAAAAACTGGCAAACGGAGCCACGCTTGATGATATTTTCACCGAAGCCTTCGCGACTGCCCGTGAGGCATGCCGCAGGGTCATCGGCGAATTCCCTTATCCGGTGCAGCTGATGGGTGCTGCTGTCCTGCAGGGCGGTGACATCGCGGAAATGAAAACCGGTGAAGGTAAGACACTGACTTCTGTCATGGCGGTTTATCTGAATGCCCTGGAAGGAAAGGGCGTTCATGTCGTAACAGTCAACGAATATCTTTCCAAGCGTGACTCGGAATGGATGGGACAGATTCACCAGTGGCTCGGTCTGACTGTCGGTCTGAACCTCAGACAGCTTTCCAAGCCGCAGAAGCGGGCAGCCTATGCCTGTGACATTACCTACACGACAAACTCCGAGCTCGGTTTCGATTACCTGCGCGACAACATGGTCACAAGAGTGCAGGACCGGGTACTGCGCGGTCTGAACTTCGCCCTCGTCGATGAAGTTGACTCGATCCTGATCGATGAATCGCGCACGCCGCTGATTATTTCCGGCGGTCAGAAACAGACGGCCAACCTGTATCTGCAGGCCGACCGTTTCGTCAAGCGCCTCAAGGAAGCGGAGGATTACGAACTCGATGTCAAGAGCCGCTCCGTGCAGCTGACGGAACAGGGTGTTTCCAAGGCGGAACGAGTGTTCCGGGTGGAGAATCTGTATGATCTGACACATACCCAGCTGCTGCATCATATCAACCAGGCTCTGAAAGCCAACTACGTCATGATGCGCGATGTCGAATATGTCGTTGACGAGGAAGATGACGAAATCGTTATCGTCGATCCCAATACCGGCCGTCTGATGAAGGGACGTCAGTGGTCTGACGGCCTGCATCAGGCAGTGGAAGCCAAGGAAGGAATTTCCATCAAACAGGAAACGACGACCCTGGCAACGATCACCTATCAGAACTTCTTCCGTCTGTACAACAAGCTGGCCGGCATGACCGGTACAGCCAAGACCGAGGAAGAGGAATTCCTGGAAATCTACAACATGTTTGTCTACGAGATTCCGACCAACAAACCGGTCATCCGTATCGACTATCCGGATGCGGTATACGGAACCAAGAAGGCGAAGTTCGCGGCGCTTGTCGACGAAGTCGTGGAGCGCCATGCCATGGGTCAGCCGATCCTCGTCGGTACGATCGCAGTCGAGACTTCGGAACTGATTTCCAAATATCTGAAGGAACGCAAGATTCCCCACCAGGTCCTCAACGCCAAGAACCATGCCCGTGAAGCAGATATCATCGCCCATGCCGGACGCCGCGGTGCTGTCACGATTGCGACCAACATGGCCGGCCGCGGTACCGATATCAAGCTTGGCGAAGGCGTCAGGGAACTCGGCGGTCTGTGCGTCCTGGGTTCGGAACGTCATGAATCGAGACGTATCGACAACCAGCTGCGAGGCCGTGCCGGACGTCAGGGAGATCCGGGTATGTCCCGTTTCTATGTCTCCGTTCAGGATGACCTGATGATCCGTTTCGGTTCCGAACGGATGGAAGGACTGTTTGCCTCGCTCGGTGATACGGCAATTGAGTCCAAGACGGTCACGAAGTCCATTTCCAGCGCCCAGCGGCGTGTGGAAGGCGTGAACTATGATGCCCGTAAACAGCTGCTGCAGTACGACGATGTCATGCGTCAGCAGCGTGAAACGATGTATGAGCAGAGAGACTTCATCCTTGAAAACGACGATGTCCACTCTGTCATCCACGACATGTTCAGACGTGTCATCTCCGACATGGTCGCTTCCCATATCGATTACGAATCCCGTCATCAGGAAGTCGACGCTGCCGGTCTGGTCAAAGGTCTGAACGATATCGGTTTCAAGAATCTTGTCAGTATCGAAGATATCCAGGGCAGAAGCAACGAGGAAGTCATCGAAATCTGTCTCGACAAGGCATGGCAGGATTATGAAAAGAAGATCGAACCGATCAGGGAACGGATGATCCGCATCGAGAAGGAAGTCGCTCTGCGAACCTTCGACCGTGCCTGGTCCAACCATATCGATACCATGGACAAGCTGCGCGGCGGCATCGGTCTGAGAGGTTATGCTTCGAAGAACCCGCTGCAGGCATATGTCCAGGAAGGTTATGAATTATTCCAGGGAATGATGCAGACAATCTCGCAGGAAATTGTTTCCTACTGCATGAATGTCCGCGTTGTCCCTGCTCAGCAGAATCAGGAGGCGTAATATGGAATTATTTGAAATGAAACAGAGCGTAGCTCGCAGCCAGGCCAAATTGGAGTCGCTTGGCTCCTCTCTTTGACCTCGCGTCTAAGCAGAAGAAGATTGAAGAAAACAATGAATTGATGAATGCGGCTGATTTCTGGAACGATCAGAAGAAAGCCCAGAAGATCATCCGCGAAACAAACCAGCTGAAAGGCCTGCTGGACACCTATGAAGGCCTTGCGGCAGGACTTTCGGATCTTTCCGAAGGCATTGCCGAGCTTTCCTCCTCCTTTGATCCGGACATGAACGAGATCATCGAAGAGGAATACGCTGACGTCATGAAGAGATTCGACGAATTTGAGATCCAGGTGCTTCTTTCCGGCGAATATGACAACCACAATGCCATTCTGGAAATTCATCCGGGTGCCGGCGGAACGGAAGCCATGGACTGGGCGTCGATGCTGTACCGCATGTATATGCGCTGGGCGGAAAGACACAACTACAAGATCACCCTGATGGACTATCAGGAAGGTGAAGAAGCAGGTATGAAATCCTGCTCGGTACTGATCGAAGGTCCGATGGCCTACGGTTATCTGAAAGCAGAGAACGGTGTTCACCGTCTGGTCAGAATTTCGCCGTTTGATTCCAATGCCAGAAGACATACCAGTTTCGCATCGGTGGAAGTCATGCCGCAGTTTGAAGATGATGTCGAAATCGAAATCGATGAAAAGGATCTCGATGTTGTCACCATGCGTTCCTCCGGTGCCGGCGGTCAGCATATTAACAAGACCGACAGTGCCGTACGCATGACCCATAAGCCGACGGGCATCGTTGTCTTCTGTCAGACCCAGAGGTCGCAGCTGCAGAACCGCGAAGCGTGCATGAACATGCTGAAATCCAAACTCCTGCAGCTCAGAATCCGCGAAAACGAGGAAAGGGCGGCAGCCGTCAGAGGCGAAGTGAAAGCCAATGAATGGGGCTCCCAGATCCGCTCCTATGTTTTCCATCCGTATACGATGGTCAAGGATCTCCGCACATCCTACGAAGTAGGAAATATCCAGGCGGTCATGGACGGGGAAATCGACGGCTTTATCGACAGCTATCTGCGCAGCCAGATCCAGGGCTGAGTATGAAGAAGTCACTGACAATTACGATCGGTGAAGATTTAAACGGCCTTATGATCAAGGCCGTTTTATCACAGTCCATCGGTCTTTCCAGACGCGAGATCTCACGCCTGAAGTTCACGGAAAACGGTATCCTGCTTAACGGCAGTTCCGCCTATATCACAGCCATCGTGCACAGCGGGGACACTCTGGAAATCAATTTCCCGGATTATGATCTGGCTCACTATACAAGAATCAGCGGCAGACCGGAGATCCTGTATGAGGACGAGGATCTTGTCGTTGTCAACAAACCCGCCGGCATGCCGTGCCATCCAAGCCACGAGCATCTCGACGATGATATGGGAACGCTGCTGCAGAATTACTACGGTCCGTCCTTCACGATCAGGGCTGTGGGAAGACTGGACAAGGATGTATCCGGCATCATGCTGTATGCGAAAAACCAGCCTTCAGCCGCAAGACTTTCCCGCCAGCGCGGCGAAGGTCTGCTGAAGAAAACCTACGTTGCCGTGGCAGAAGGCGTCTTCGATGTCAAAAGCGATACGCTGACATACCGGCTTGCCCGTAAGGAAGGCCATCATGACCGGAGAATTTCGAAGAACGGTCAGGAATGCGTGACCGAATACACAGTCATAAAAGAGAGCGGAAACTGTTCGCTTCTGGAAGTGTCAATCATTACCGGACGCACCCATCAGATCAGGGCGGGAATGGCATATACCGGCCATCCGCTTTGCGGCGACAGACTCTATGGCGGCAATACCGGAAGGATCAGCAGACCCGCACTGCACTGTGCGAAGCTGGTCTTTGTCCAGCCGTTTACAAAAGAAAGCATCGTTGTCGAATGTGAAATTCCCGACGATATGAAAAGACTCCTGCAGTGATGTGATGACAGGAGTCTTGTTTTTTTATTATGCGGCTGCCGGAACGCTTGCCCGTTTCTTCCAGGCACCGCTGATCAGATAGGCACCACCGATCAGCATCGGGATCGTGCCGGAGATGGCATTTCCAAGCCAGAAACCGAGAATGCCGAAATTCAGATAGACACCCAGCAGAAGCGCCAGTCCGATTCTGCCGACGATACCGTCGAGCAGTGCAACAGTCAGATTCAGCCGGGAGTTTCCGGACCCGTTGATCAGTGAGAAGGAGGCAGGTCTTACGGTTGCGCCGGTGTACTGGATCAAGGCGGCAGGTATATAGGTCAAAGCCAGGGTCAGCACTTCCGGATCATCCGAGAACAGACCGAACAGCCATTCCGGCTTGAATACGGTGATCAGGGCCATAACGATCGCCGGACCGAGAACCACGAAGAAGGCGGTATAGACAACCTTCGGTACTCTGTCGATCTTGCCGGCACCGAGCGCCTGGGCGATCATTGCGCCTCCGGCACTGGAGACAGCCTGGGATACCAGGTTGAGGATGCTTTCGATCTTTCTGGCAACACCGGTGACAGCCGTAGCGGCTACACCGTAGGTATTGACGTAGGAATTGACAAACAGCATTGAGAAGGTGATGGCCGCCGACTGGATGACCATCGGAATGCCGAGCGACAGCAGGGGATGTATGACATTCGGGCTGATGCGGAAATGTTCGGGC
This sequence comes from uncultured Erysipelotrichaceae bacterium, assembly GCA_902778375.1. GTDB lineage: Bacteria > Bacillota_I > Bacilli_A > Erysipelotrichales > Erysipelotrichaceae > Bulleidia. Next base: position 34,241 of record CACYXJ010000010.1, on the reverse strand, counting down.
TTGAAATCGAAGTTGAACTGCCCGCGGTTTTTATACAGCAGCCGCAGGGCAAACAGGAAACTGGTTGCCTGGCCGATGACAGTGCCGAGCGCGGCACCGAACGGGCCCATTTTCAGACCGGCGACAAACACCAGGTCGAGGATGATGTTAATAATCGAAGCAATGGCAATGAATATGAACGGATGACGGGAGTCGCCCATACCGCGCAGGATCGCCGATACCAGATTATAGCCGTAGATGAAGATCAGGCCGAAGATACAGGTGACGATATAATCTCTGGTCATGTTCCAGGAATCCGCCGGCGTGTTGAGCCAGTTCATCAGACCGGGATAAGCGAAAAGGCAGATCACGGTCATCAGGATGGCGGCAGAACCGAGCAGGGTGAACAGTGTTCCGACCATCTCGCCGACACGGTCGCGCCTTCCTTCGCCGACATAGCGGGAGATCATGATCTGACCGGCATTGGAAAAGCCCATGGCGATAAATGTCAGCAGCATCAGAAGATCGCCGCCGATCGAAACCGCAGCCAGCCCGCTGGAGCCGACAAAACGGCCGACAACCATCATGTCCACCATATTGTAGAATGTCTGCAGCAGTCCTGAGAAGAACAGCGGCATGGCAAACTTCAGCATCGTTACCGGAACGCTTCCCGACGTCAGATCACGGATCAGTTCTTTCTTTTCGCTCATAACACACCACCTTGCGGATATATGCTAACACAAATACCCATATGAAAAAAGCACAGGTTACCTGTGCTTCAGATCCAGTCGGTATACCAGAAATATGCCGTCTTACCGGCCAGTTTCACCGGCTGACTGAACTGTATTTTCTTCGTCTGCAGCAGATCGATCCCGTTTTCCACTTCCGGATTGAAATATCCGTCGCAGTCATTTTCATCGATGTTCAGTCCGAAGGTCAGCTGGCCTTTGCTGTTGCGGCGGCGGAAGACGATCTGCCTGTTCTGCAGCCATACCTGGGTATAGTCACCGTCGGTAAAGACGCTGTAGCTCCTGCGTATTTCGCAGAGTCTGGCAATATAATCGGTCAGACTGTTCCATTCCGGATGCTTGAATTCCGGCCGCAGCTGATGATCGGTGAATTTTGTGCGGGCACCTTTGACGCCCCATTCACTGCCGTAATAGATGCAGGGAATGCCGGGCATGGCAAACATCAGGGCATAGGTCAGCGGCAGGTCACGTCCGTCTTCCAGAACGCTTGCCAGACGGTCGACATCATGGTTGTCCACGAAGGAAAGCAGATGCCTGCCGCGGTAGAGGGTCCAGGGATCATTGCCGAACTGGCGGTTCAGGGAATAGCCGATCTCGAAGAGATTCTTCGTGTTCATCGATGAGAACAGTCCCTTGCGGCATTCATAATTGGTCACGCTGTCAAGCAGACCGTCCTGCAGCAGGACATTGTAGTCGCCGCCGATCATTTCCCCGATAAACAGGAATTCCGGATCGTAGGAACGGATATGGGCGCAGAGTTCGCGCATGAAGTCGCGGTCGACCATGTAGGCGACATCCAGACGCAGGCCGTCGATACCGAATTCGGCGATCCACTGGTCGGCTCTTTCGATCAGAAAGCGGCGGACAGTTTCATTGCGCATGTTCAGTTTGACAAGCTCGTTATGGCCTTCCCAGCCTTCATACCAGAAGCCGTCCTGGTGGTTGTGGTCGTCGAAGTTGATATGAAACCAGTCTTTGTACTGCGAATCCCATTTCTTTTCGATAACATCCTGGAAATAGCCGAAGCCGCGGCCGACATGATTGAAGACGCCGTCGAGAATGACCTTGATTCCGGCATCATGCAGGCTGTCGCATACTCTGGCAAAATCATCATTGGTTCCCAGACGGCAGTCGATGCGGCTGAAATCGCGGGTATCATAGCCGTGCCTGTCGCTTTCGAAGACAGGATTGAACAGGACAGCGGTGATGCCAAGCTTCTTCAGATGCGGAATCCAGTCGATGACCTTCAGGATCCTGCTTTCAAGAATACCGTCGTTGTGTTTCGGCGCGCCGCAGAAACCGAGAGGATAAATCTGATAAAGAATCTCGTTATAGTTCATCGAAACTCACCATTCCTTTCCTGAACAGACGGATCATTTCCGAGGTCAGGGACGAGTTATCCGGACTTTCGATATCGTCTGTCCGTTCAGCCCATATGGCTTCCTTCAGTTCGTTTTCGTCCAGAGTGATCCTGTCATCGCCTTTGACCCGGCAGAAGAATCCGAACAGCATGGTGGAGGAGAAGGCCCACGGCTGGCATTTGTAATAATGCAGATGTTCGACATCGACGCCGGTTTCCTCCTTGACTTCCCTGATCACTGTTTCCTCGATCGTTTCACCGATTTCGGCAAAACCGGAAATCAGGGCATAGTGCTTGTAGGTACTGTGGGCGAACTTGGTTACGAGGATCTGATTCTTCTCATTGACCACACCGACAATGACAGCAGGGGAAATCTTTGGATAGACAATGTTGCCGCATCTTTCGCAGCGCATGGCTCTTTCCTTTTTGTGGCGGACCATCGGGTAGGAACAGCGGCCGCAGTACTGGTTGTCGTTCATCCAGGTATACAGCTGCCATGCCGTAACTGCCGCAAAGCCGAGATGCTTCGGTTTATAGCTGCGCATCTGGCGGATATTGAGCGAGACATGAGCGGCTTCCGGTTCTTCGATCAGAAAGAAGCCGGTGCTGTTGATCTCGAACAGATAGACAAAGGAACTGTACGCTGCCAGATCTTCATAGCGGAAAAAAGTCTCGTCCGGCTTGACGATTACCTGGCTGCCGGCGAAGGCAAAAAGATAGTCGCCCTGACGGGGAGAGCGTGGAAGATACTCATTGTGCAGTTTTAAAGGGTATATATCCTGTATCATATAAAATAAAATGCCCATCCGGGCTCCCAACAAAACCATTATATATCAAATAAAATTGAAAAAACAGACTGTCTTTGCGCATGACGATTGATATATTAAAAGTGAAGATGGAAGTACTTCATAAGGAGGTACATATTATGAAAGAGGTATTGCTCAATTACAGGTAAAAGTCTTCTGAAAGGAAGACAATAAAAAAGAATTGAGTAAAAAAGAGAATCAGTACTTACAAAGGAGGTATTGATCATGAAGGAGATTTTACTCGAAATTCACTAGCCGTCCACTTGGATAAATGCAGAAATGTCCAGGGGGACGCAGAAATAATCAAGTTTCACTAAAAAGAAAGTGAAAGTCTGCATGAGGGCAGACCAATGGCAAATTTCGGTTGACAATTGAATACTGAAATCATGCAGCGAAAGCTGTAAGCATAGAAATCAAATTTCATGGTGATGGTGAAAGCATCACAGAAATGAAGAAAAAAGAAATTTACATTTCACCGGAAACATCAATTCGGAAATTTCAATAATAAAAGATCCCTGTAAAGAAAGGGATCTTTTTTTAGCGGAAACGGGATGCCAGATAAATCGCAGCCAGTGAACAGATCAGCGGGACGGCAAGCGGCAGCCTGAGCGGCAGGAACTGCGGCAGCAGGAAGCCGAAGAGCGATACCGCCGCGGCGTGATAGAGGATCACTGCCACCTGGGCGTTCTGGATGCGGCTGTTCAGATTTCTTGAAAGCTCCACGGCATGTACGAAATCGCCGAGACGCTTTCTCGTCAGCTGCAGGCCGGCATGTTCATAGGAAGTATTGGCGCCGGTACCGATGACTGCCGTGACATCCGCCGGCAGGGAAGCGATCCGTTCCGGATCACTGGAAAGATAGGCACTGACGTTATTGCTGTCGGAAAGATTCTGGAGAAGGCGCTCCACCTCATAGCGGGCGGGCTGATAAATGACATTTTCCAGCCGCAGGTTCTTGCTCAGAAGATCCGACTCATCCTGGCTTCCGTCTGTCAGAAGGCAGATGTCGATATCCATTCTCTTCAGCGCCCTGACGGCTTCATGAGCACCGGGAATCAGCGGCCGGATGGCAGCGATCACACCGATGATACGGTCGTCTTCGGTAAACAGCAGGACCCGTTTGCCTTCCTTGCGCAGGGAACTGATCGTCTGATCCCAGGCAGAGGTATCGATGCCGCGGCTGATGATCTCATCCATGAAACCGGCTTTGTAGCGGCTCATCGTCTTGATTGCCTGTCGGCCTTTTGAACTCAGACGCGAAAATTCCTGACGGTCGATACCGGAAATTTTGCGGGTTTTCAGATATCTTGTGATAGCTCTGGCAAATGGTTTGTCCGAGCGGCTCTGCAGGGCATAGGCAATATATTCGAACTCTCCGGCAGTCATTTCCCTTGCCGGGATGAAATCGGTGACACTCAGTTCGTTATCGGTAATGGTGTTGTCCTGTTCCATGACGGCGGTGTCGATTCTGCCGGTCATCTCCAGGGCATCCGTGGAGCGGAAGAGAATATGTTCGGAGGCAGCTGTACGGGCGGTGTTCATGACCGCGTTGGCGGAGATCATCGGCAGTGCCGCAAGGGCGGAACATGCCAGTACCGAAAGGGCACTGGTCAATGCGAAGGCGGCGTCATGCGAGGAGTAATACCAGCCGAATCCGGAAAGCAGCACGGCAAGGATGACATAGAAGAACAGCTTGCCGGTAAAACTCTTGAACGGGGACCGGAAGGAACTGTCGGAAGCGGTCTTCTCCGCCATTTCCGCCAGCCGCATCATTGCCGTCGTATTGCCGACTTTTTCTGTCTTGAGATCGATCGATCCTTTCAGACAGCGGGAATTGGCATAGACATAGGAACCTTTGCTTTTCTCGACCGGTTTGTCCCAGCCGGTCAGGGAGGATTCATCCATGATAGCGAAGCCTCTGATGACCCTGCCGTCTGCCGGTACTGTTTCGCCCGGGCGGATGACGATGACCTGGTCGACTTTCAGGTCGCTGACAGGAGCCAGTGTCTCATGATGGTTTTCATAGACCGATGCGGTCGGAGGCAATGACGAACGGATGGAACTGCGCGATTTCAGAAATGTCTGCCGCCTATGCAGCATCCACCGCTGGATCAGGACTGCCGAAAGCAGGGCCCAGGAAGCGTCAGCGAAGAACATTGCCGCCCGTGTATCCTTTTGGATCAGCAGCCAGATGCCAGACAGAAAGGCAAGCACCGCAAGCAGAAGAAGCGAAGTCTCCCCGGCGATCCTGCCGCTTCTGATTTCCTGCTTCACATCGGGAAGAATACTGCCGGCCAGTGCGAAACTGCAGACAGCCAGAAGCATTGCCGGCCAGGTGCCGAAGGGGACATAGGCAAGAACGAGAGCGGCAGCCGCGGAAACGGCTGAGAGAATCAGGTCCCTGCCGATGACCGGCTGGATCTCATCCGGTTTCCTGCCGAGGTTTTCGGTTTCTTTCAGATAAGCCTGATAGCCGGCTTCCCTGACAGCCTGTATGATCCGGTTCGCGGATGTCAGGTCATCGTCGAATTCCACCGTCATCGTCTGGTTTTCAACACTGACAGACGCGTTTCTGACGCCGCTGAGTGAACAGACGCGTTTTTCGATGGAATCGGCACTGACCCGGATGGAAATATCCGAAACCGAGAATGTTTTTCTGATAATAGCCATAATACCTCATTAATTCTAATGAAAAACGGCTGTGAGTCAATGCAGATGAAATCCGTACAATGTTTGTTTTTGCGCGCTTTCCGGAACAGGGAAGGTGAAAAAAAGGGTATGATAGTAGACAGAGAATGAGAGGTGCCTATGAATACAGCCGACAGGATCCAGGCTTTAAGACAATATATGAAGGAAGAAAAGATCGATGTCTGTTACATTCCCAACGAGGACGATCATCTTTCCGAAGAATACACAGCGGATTATTTCAAATGCAAATCCTATATTTCCGGTTTCTCAGGCGAAGCCGGCTGCACCGTCGTCACGGATGATTTCGCCGGTCTATGGACCGACGGAAGATATTTTACCCAGGCCGAAAAGGAACTGGCGGGAAGCGGTGTCGAACTGATGCGTATGGGCCAGGAAGGCGTTCCGGACGTATTGTCCTTTCTAATCGATAAAACGCCGGATAACGGCACGCTGGGCTATGACGGCCGGGTCGTTGCCGCTTCTGTATCACTGCGCCTGAAGGAAGCGCTGAGACCCAAAGGCGCGAAGCTTTCCGTCCATCATGATCTGGCAGGAAAGGTGTGGGGCAAGGAAAGACCGGCAATGCCCAAGGAGAAGATCTATACCCTTGCGAAGAAATATACCGGTGAAAGTGCGGAGGAGAGAATTGCCCGCACCCGCGAGGCAATGAAGAAAAAAGGTGCGGATGTACTGATCCTGACAGCCCTTGAAGATCCATGCTGGCTGCTGAATGTCCGCGGCAATGACATTGCCTGCACACCCGTCGCCTATGCCTATGCCATCGTGACCATGCGCAGTGTGAATTATTATATCGACAAAGCCAAAGTGACAAAACGCACCGAAGCCTATCTGAAGGAAAGCGGCGTGCAGGTCAGGGACTATGATTCTGTTGCCAAAGATCTGAAGAAACTGCACGGCAAAACGATCTGGGCCAATCTTGCGAAACTGAATACTGAACTGTATTCCGCTCTTGCTTCCGACAACCGGATCCTGAACGAAGCTTCGCCGCTGTTATTATTCCGGGCACTTAAGAATGAAACGGAAATCAGGAATATCCGCAATGCCCATGTCAAAGACGGTGTCGCCATGGTCCGTTTCATCCGCTGGGTCAAGGAAGCGGTGAAGGAAGGAAACATGACCGAAGTCAGTGCCCAGAACTATCTGTATGAACAAAGGGCGCAGCAGAAAGACTATATCGAACCGTCCTTCCCGACGATCTGCGCCTATCAGGCAAACGGTGCGATGATGCATTACAGCGCCACGGAGGAAAATCATGCCGGAGTTAATCCAAGAGGTTTTCTGCTTGTGGATTCCGGCGGAACATATAAAGACGGAACGACCGATATTACCCGCACGATTTCCCTGGGACGTCTGACAAAAGAAGAAAAGATGCTGTATACAAAAGTTCTGAAGGGACATATGGATCTTGGCCATGCCCGTTTTCTCTATGGCACCACCGGCAACAACCTTGATATTCTGGCCCGCAATCCGCTATGGCAGATCGACATCGACTATCAGTGCGGCACCGGACACGGCGTCGGGCATGTGCTGGGTGTGCATGAAGGTCCGCACGGCATCCGCTGGGGAATGGGCACACCGGCAAGACCGGCTGTCCGTCTGGAACCGGGCATGATCGTCACCAACGAACCCGGCGTCTACATGCCGGACAAACTTGGCATCCGCATTGAAAACGAACTTCTGGTATGCAAAGGCGAGAAAAATTTCTACGGACAGTTCCTGTATTTCGAGGATGTGACATACTGTCCGTACGATCTGGAAGCAATCGACCTCAAATACCTCAGCGACGAGGAAATTGGCTGGCTCAACGACTATCATCAGAATGTATACCGTACCCTTGCCCCGCATCTGAACAAAGATGAACAGAAATGGCTTCGCAATGCGACCCGGAAAGTGAAAAGATGAAACTTGTATCATGGAATGTAAACGGGCTGAGAGCCTGTATGAAAAAAGGATTCGCGGATTTCTTCAATGAAGCAGACGCTGACATCTTCGCCATTCAGGAAACGAAGATGCAGCCGGACCAGCTCGAGGACTCCATGCGGTTTGCCGGCTATCATATGTATATGAACAGCGCCGAACGCAAAGGCTATTCGGGAACGATGGTCTACACCCGCCAGGAACCGATGTCGGTCCGATATGAAATCGAAGGCGATGACACAAAGGAAGGACGTGTCATTACCCTGGAGTATCCTGATTTCTATTTTGTCTGCGCCTATGTTCCAAATTCCAAGGAAGGTCTGGCGAGGCTGCCGTACAGGATGGAATGGGAGGAACTGCTGAAAGCGCATCTGAAAAAGCTGGATGCTGTAAAACCGGTCATCTATACCGGCGATCTGAATGTCGCCCATGAGGAAATCGACATAAGAAATCCTGAGACGAATCATAAAAACGCCGGTTTCTCAGACGAAGAGAGGGAAAAGATGACACTGCTTCTGGCTGCCGGCTTCAGGGATACTTTCCGTACCCTGTATCCGGAAGAAGTCAAATATTCCTGGTGGAGCTACCGCTTCAAGGCAAGAGAGAGAAACACCGGCTGGCGCATCGATTATTTTCTTGTGTCCGAAAGAATCATGGACAAGGTCAGAGATGCGGCGATTCACACGGAAGTACTGGGATCGGATCACTGCCCGGTGTCGCTTGATATATCATTGTAAACAGGATTCCTGTATAATGATGAATGTTTTATGGAGGAAAATACTATGGATGTGAAATCTATGGTGAACGGATACCGTGACGAGCTGCTTTCCCGTCTGGGGAAACTGGTCGCCATCAACAGCGAAATGGGAACACCTGCAGCGGACGCACCGTTTGGTGAAGGTCCGAAGAAGGCATTGCTTTGTGCCCTTGACATGATGGCGGAAGACGGTTTCCGTACAGCCGATGTCGACCATTATGCCGGCTATGCCGAAATGGGAGAAGGGGAAGAACAGATCGGTATCATCGGTCATCTGGATATCGTGCCTGCTCATAAGGAAGACGGATGGGACACGGACCCGTTTGTCATGACGGAAAAGGACGGAGTCCTGTACGGCCGCGGAGTCAGCGATGATAAAGGCGCGGTTGTCGCGGCAATGATTGCCATGAAAGTGCTGCGTGACATGAACGTACCGTTGAATAAACGGGTGCGTCTGATCATGGGAACAAATGAGGAAAAAGGCTCGGCATGTCTGGCACATTATGTTGAGAAGGAAGGTTCGTGCGATTACGGCTTCACACCGGACGGTGAGTTCCCGGGTGTGCATGGCGAAAAGGGAATGGTTGGTGCAGTATACCGTTCCAAACTTACCGGAATCCGTGCCATCAAAGGCGGAACGGCCGGAAATGTCGTCTGCCCCAAGTGCACTGTCAAGGTCGACAAGGCCACCTTCTCCCGCAAGAAACTGGAAGACTACTTCAACAACAATAACATCGAGTTTGCAGTCGAAGAAGAAGAAAACGGAATCGTGATCACAGTTACCGGAACAGCTGCGCATGCCAGCACACCGGAACTTGGCGTCAATGCAATTTCCTGGCTGTTCTCCGGATTGAAAGAGGCAGGATATCAGGACCCGTTTGTTGATTTCTACTGCTCTCATATCGGTCTGAACACGGATGGCGAAGGTCTTGGCTGCAAATGCGAAGACGAATTCGGCGCCCTGACACTGAATGCCGGTGTGATTGGCATGCATGACGGTATTGTCGAAGGAACGATCGATATCCGTTTCCCGGTCACCATGAATGCCCGCAAGGTCACCGGATTGATGAAGGAAAGACTGTCCGACGAAGGCGGCGAAGTGGAAATCCTGCGGACAGTTGAACCGCTGTATTTCTCACCGGAATCCCCGCTCGTCACATCGCTGCTCGGTGCCTATCAGGAAGTAACCGGTGATTATGAAACGATGCCGATGACGATCGGCGGCGGCACATATGCGAAGATGATCGAAAACACGATTGCCTTCGGCTGCGCTTTCCCCGGCAGGGACTACCACATTCACAATGCCAATGAATGGGTGACAGTGGACGAACTGCTTCTGCAGGCGGAAATCTACGTCAATGCCATTCTCAGACTGCTGAATATCTGACACTCATGATCCTGTCCCCGGGGACAGGATTTTTTCTGGCCGCTGCGTTAGCGGATATAGAAAGATGCTATAATGGTAACGTTATGAAAAAACTGGCAGTCATGTACGATTTTGATAAGACCCTCTGCACCAAGGATATGCAGGAATACAGCCTGATTCCTGCTCTTGGCTATGACAATCCGGGTGAATTCTGGAATGAGGTGACCGAGCTCAGCATCCGCAACCGGATGGACAGTATCAGTGCCTATCTGTACACGCTACAGCATAAGTTTGCCCAGCAGGACAATCCCATCCGCAAGGACATGTTCTACAGTCTCGGCAAGGACATTGTTCTCTATCCCGGAGTGGATACCTGGTTTAAAAGAATCAATGACTACGGCCGCAGGGCAGGGTTTCTGATCGAGCATTATATTATTTCTTCCGGTATGAAGGAAATCATCGAAGCGACCCCGATCGCCGATGAATTCACCAAGATCTATGCCTGCCGCTACTATTATGAAAACGGCGTTGCCGTATGGCCGGCACAGGTCATCAACTATACGACAAAGACGCAGTATATCTTCCGTATCAACAAGCAGGTTCTGGATGAAAATGACGACAGCGGTCTCAATGAATATGTCGATCCGAAAAGACGTCCGGTTCCGTTTACGAGAATGGTCTATATCGCCGACGGTATCACCGATGTGCCGTGCATGCGACTGGTAAAGGAATATGGCGGAAAGTCGATCGCGGTATATAACAGCGAATCCGCAAAAGCGAAGAATACTGCCAGAAAACTGATCGATGACGGCCGGGCTAACTTTATGACTGCTGCTGATTACCGGCCAGGCAGCGATATGGAAAAACTGATGATGAAGATCATTGACCATATGGAGGCGGATGCCAGACTGGAAGAACTGGAAGGACAATATCAATGACAGGCAAGAAGAAAAAGAAGACGCTGAGGAATCCGCTGATTCCGCTGCTGGCCGTATTGCTGGCATTCGTTGTGATCGGGGCGGCATTCTCCGGATGTCTGAATACCGGTTCTGACCGGATCAGAGTGGCAATCGATGCGGCATACGGCGGCGATCAGACCGGCTACACCGGCATTATCAACGAAGCGGACTTCAACGAAGGTATCGTGAATGCCCTGTGCGAAAGACTGATGCAGGACCAGCGTTTCATCACGATCCGCACGCATGAAGCCGGAACAGCCCAGTCGGTATTGAACACGGTCAAGGAAGTCAACGAGAGAAACGCCGATATGGTGCTCAGTATCCATGCTGCATATGATCCTGATCCGGAAAAAACGGGCATGCGGATCTATGCCGAAAAACCGGGCACGTCTGATAACGAACGAAGTCTTGGCTTTGCGGAAGCGATCCGCCAGGTGTTTGCCCAGGAGTATCCGGAAGCGGCAGTCAGCTACATGTACTATGAACCGCTCGGTGTCGATAAATATCAGATGAAGGTCGTACCCTGTTCGGACGAAACAGACTATGGACTGGAGACTTGGACACTGATGGAAAAGACACTTGTCCCGACTGTCGTTACCGAACAGATCTACGTCAGTAATGAGACAGATGTCTCGGCGTGGGCGAATGAAGAAGGCTATAAAAAAGCAGGTGAACTGTATTACCAGGCTTTATGCGAGTACTATGGCCTGAAGCCGCTGCCTGTGCAGGAAGGACAATAAGCAAAACGAAAGAGAGGGAGATTTGTCCCTCTCTTTTCATATATGTATCTGAATGAGACTAATTCTGGAAATCAACGGTCGGATTTCCTTTTTCGTCATAGACAACTGCGTCCTTGTCCAGCACCATCTCGTCGATTGCTTCAAGATAGGCCTTGACGGAAGGATACTCAGGCTGATAATCCGCCACGATCTTTTTTGCGGCAACGCCTTCATTCTGCAGAAGGGCATCGATGACAAACAGCTGAGCCTTGATCGAATTCATGCACAATCTCTCCGGATCTTTCGGATCGAAATCGATACCATGGAACGTGCCGGTGGCTCCGGCGGCATTGAACTGGACACCCGGCATGACGCAGGTGATGTCGCCGAAATCGGAAGATCCCGTACTCCATTCATCGTAATCAAACTGAACCCTGTCTTCACCGACCAGATCGATACAGCAGGACTCGACCAGTTTCATGAATGCCTTGTCATGATGTTCCGGGGCATAACCCGGTCTGTCAGTCAGTTCCACTCCTGCTCCAAGAGCCAGTGCGGCTCCGGCCATGGCCCGGTTGACTTTTTTGTTTTCCCGTTTGATTGCATCAAGTGTTTTTCCTCTGACATAGCTTTCGATCTTCATTTCATCGGGAATGATATTCACGGCACAGTTGACACCCATCATGATCGGATGGAAACGGATCGTATCCTGTTCCTGGAATGTCTCGCGCAGATCGTTGACCGCCTGCAGACCGAGCATTGCCGCATACTGGGCGTTGATGCCAAGATGCGGGGCACCGCCGGCATGGGACGATTTGCCCTTGAAGCGGATTGTTTTCGCCATGCAGCCGTTGTTGCCGTATTCACAACTGAGATCGTACGGTTCTCCTTCTCCTGCTGCCGTGCCGTGTACCATGATGGCCAGATCCACGCCGTCAAGAATGCCTCTGTGCATGAATTCCGTCTTACCGCCGAAATATTTGATGACTCCCTGTTTGCGCAGTTCCTCACGGAAGCCGAGCTGAATCATTTCTTCTGCCGGAACAGCAATCAGGCGAACCGTACCGCAAAGGCCTTCCAGTGCGTCCGGTTCCTTGAGCGCTGCTGCCAGACCCAGCAGGGCAGCTGCCTGGGCATGATGGCCGCAGCAGTGCGTCATGCCGTTGACGGATTCAGGATGGTTGGCGATATCCAGGGCATCAAGTTCTCCGAATACTGCCAGTGTTGGCCCTTCCTTTCCGGTGCAGACATCAACATAGAAGCCGGGTATATCGCCGAAACCGGGAATCTTTCCGGCTAAAACCGGTTCATAGCCAAGCTGCTGAAACTTTTCGACCAGATAATTATGCGCTTCCCATTCCGTAAATCCGGTCTGCGGATGTGCCCACAGCCATCGTTCCGCGTCCAGTACAAGCTGTCTGTGTCTGTCGGTGTTGTTTACCAGTTTAGTCTGTCTTTCATTCATACCATTTACCTCATCTGTTACTGCCAGTATAGTACATCGCATGCATGCCCGCCATTGTGATGCCGGCAGAGGTATCCGGTACCGGCCGTCTGTGGTCCGGCTGCGGCTGTACTTCATCCGGTTCTGTATCAGGTTCGGGTTTGGGCTCTGCTCCGGCAATTGTAAAATGGAATTCCTTCTGTTTATTGTCCAGATAACAGGATTCCCTGACCGATCTGTCCGCATCACTTCCTGACTTTCTTTAAAAACAATTATAACGGCACAGATAAAAAACAGAAGCAATGTATACTTCTGTTTATAATCACGCGGTTGTATCCGGAATCACTCAAGAACGCGGATATAGTTGTAGCCCTGTGATATTGCGTCAATGATCTTTCCGGGCTTGACATTGTCACCGATCTGAACGCATTCATAACCGGCATCCAGAATGTCCTCATACAGTTTGTGGTTTGCTCTGTATCCAGCTGCGAAGACGACGGAATCACATGGAATCGTGACATTTTCACCATCGATGACAGCGACCACACCGTCGTCCAGGATTTCTGTGAGGCGGGCACTGCATCTGATATCGATATCGGAATGGCTGACAAGATAGCGGAGATTCTGTTCATTGGCTACGAAGGATCCGCCTCTCGCCATGATCCTGTCCATCATTTCGACGATCGTTACCTGCCTGCCGCTTTGCGCCAGGGCGACTGACAGTTCGCAGCCGACATCGCCGCCGCCGATGACGACAACCTTCTGTCCGACTTCCTGTTCTTTCAGCAGAACCGGGATTGCCAGGGAAACGATCGGCTTGTCTTTGCCGGGAACCGGGATGACGATCGGATCTGCACCGGTCGCGACGACAGTGAAATCGGGATCGAAAGCCTTGACATCTTCGATAGTGGCAGTCTTTCCGAGCTCAGTCCTGACGCCGTATTTCTTCACCTGACGGATCAGGTATTCCACCTGGGCATTGACATCTTTCTTGAAATCAGGTGCGCCGGCAGCCGCCATCGCGCCTCCCATCCGTTCCTTCTTTTCCCAGAGTGTGACATCGAAGCCGCGCTGGGCAGCTGTGATTGCCGCTTTCATACCGCCCGGACCGGCACCGATGACCAGTACTTTCTTTGTTTCTTTCGCCGGTGTGAGAACATATTCGTTTTCGTGCATCGATACCGGATTGACCGCGCAGGGTCTCGGCCAGCCTTTCATGGAATTGAAATGGCACTCGCCGCAGCCAATACATGGATTGATTTCATCGATCTGGCCGTTTTTGACTTTGTTTGCCCAATGAGGATCGGCAATCAGGCCATGACCGATCGCAATCAGATCGACCTTGCCGTCCTGCAGTGCTTTCTCAGCAGCATCCGGATGATTGAGCTTGCCGTGGGCCATCAGCGGCAGATCGCCGGTGACAGCACGAATCTGTTCCGCTGCTTCAAGGTCGAATCCTTCCGGCTGATAAACGCTGCTGACCATACGCCAGCGGCAGGAATAGGCACCGCGGCCGAAATGGATCAGGTCGACCATCCCGGATTCTGCAAGCGTGCGGGCGATTTCCAGACCTTCCTCAAGCGGCCGTTCGGGATCATCCACGCTGTCCAGAGTCATCTTGACAGCGATCGGATAATCTCTGCCGCAGGCTTCTCTGACTTCTTTGATGATTTCCATCATGAAACGCATGCGGTTTTCCAGACTGCCGCCGTATTCATCGGTACGATGGTTCCAGCGGGATGAATTGAACTGGTCGATCAGATAGCCGCCGTAGGCATGGATTTCGATGATGTCGACACCGGCGTCCTTTGCCAGTTTCGCCGAATATCCCATTGCCTTGATAAGACGTTTGACGCCGTCAGTCGGCAGTTCGCGGCAGATCAGATCAGGATTGTAGTAGTTCGGACAGGGGCTGGAAGAATAAGGCGGGGTTTTGGGATCAATCCAGTTCATGCGGCCGATTCCGGGAGAAAGCTGGATGCCGAATTTGGCACCGTAGCAATGGACCCGCTCGGCAACCTGATGCAGCATATACACATCCTTCACACTTGTCAGTTTCTGGCATGGCGCCGGTTCGAATTCCTCAGAGCACACGACAGCGCCGGTCAGAACAAGACCGCAGCCGCCCTTTGCCCGCTCACCGTAATAATCGATATCGCGTGTGTTGAAACCATATGTATGGTCGGTTGTCGTGCCCATAGGCGCAAGAACAACACGGTTCTTCAGCTGCAAAGAACCGATATTGATACGTTCAAACAATTTCATGATCAGCCTCCGTTTTTCAAGCTATTTCTATAAACATCGTAACACCGTGCTGTTTCCCGGTACAGAGCACAAAGAAAAAGCAGGATCATTCCTGCAGAAGTACCGGGCAGCTGATGTTTTTGAAGCCGCCTTTTGTGGTTACGGTGATATGTCCCGGCGCATTTTCATCCAGAACGATTTCATTGGAAAGGGAACCGTCGAATGTGCTGGCAAACAGGGAGACAGCAGCGTCATCAACTTCCAGTTCGATGGTTTTGCCGTTTTCGATCCGGGTGCCGATTTCATCCAGCACACTGCTGTCGATCCGGGGAACCGGAAAACCGGCATCGGACTGCTCGCACAGGTCACCTTCCAGGCCGTATTGTTTCATGAAGTCATCTTTCCGGATACCGGTGATGATCCAGTAGGGCATCAGGGCTGAAGCAAACTTTTTCTTTCTTGTGATCTGAATTGTTCTCATGACAGAAGTTACCTCCGTTCCGGGTTATCTACTATATTTTAAATCATATGCGAAAAAACTGAAAAGGAGACCTCATTGAGATCTCCTTCAGCATAGTATTTATGATTGCTGCGTCAGCCTCTGTAAACCACAAAAATCATGAAGGCTGTGACAGCGGCTGCGGCAGCTGCCAGCACGAAGACGATCCACCAGAGGATATCGCTGGTTTTCGGATCACTGATTTTCTTTTCAGTAAGACGGGCCGCAAAATACAGCAGCGGAAGACCAATCAGCGGGTACGGGGATATGAGCACACCGTTGATCGCAGTTGAGAGCAGTGCCAGACAGAAGGGGAGGCCCACCACAAAGCCGATGACGCCGATCGGCATGAACAACAGGGCTTTGCCCAGACGCTCTCTTGCCAGGGTGACAGCGTTGCCGTCCTTTCTCTGCATGAAGAGAACCACGCCGGCAATAAGAGTTATAATCGAAACTGCGGCTTTGAACAGCGTCAGCCATCCATAGACCGCCACGCCGATGTCAGGAACGAGTTCCAGCAGGTTGTTCCGGAATACGGCCTGCATGCCGTATCCGAATACCGTGATTGTGCTGGCAAGACCGGCAATGACAGCCGCAACAGCGAGCAGGGTCGTTTTCAGAACTTCCGGATTGGCTGCAGGTTCCTCATCGGGAAGGAAATGGGCTTCCAGCTTCCTGCGGCTGATGTTCCAGGAGGAATCGATCGCACCTGTCGGACATGCGCTTACGCATTTGAGACAGCGGATACAGTCGGTACTGTTGGGTGTTTCAAATGTTTTGATATCCATGCCGCAGGCCTTCTGGCACATGCCGCATTTCACGCACTTGTCGTGATCGATGATAAGCCGGTAGGTGGAAACGGGGTTGAACACGCCGTAGATCGCGCCTAACGGGCAGATGTATTTGCAGAACGGCCGGTAATAGGCAACCGAGACGAGCAGGATGATGATCATGATCGAGAACTTCCAGATAAACTGGAAACCAAGTGCCGCCTGGAATTCAGGGTTCATCGTGATCAGCGGGATTCCGGCAAGAAGGGTGCCGCTCGGGCAGATCCACTCGCAGAACCAGGGAACACCGGTTCCGGTAACGTCATGAACCAGCGATGTCAGAAGGACAACAAACACGGCCAGGATCACATAGCGCATATATTTCAGATACTTGTGTCCGGGCAGGTTCTTCTCCTTGATCTTGAAGGGAATCTTATAGAGCAGGTCCTGAACAAGTCCGAACGGGCACAGAAAGCCGCAGACAAGTCTGCCCAGCAGAACGCCGAACAGGGAAATGAATCCGAATACATACAGGGAAATACGGTAGGTGTTGCTGCCGATGATCGCCTGCAGGGAACCGATCGGACAGGATCCGATCGCACCCGGGCAGGAATAGCAGTTCAGTCCGGGAACACACAGATATTTAGTGTTGCCGGTATAGATCTTGCCGGTGACATAACCGCGGGCATAACCGTTGGTAAAGGCAAACCACACCGCCTGTATCAGATGCCGGTATTTTTCAGTAAAACGTCTCTTTTTCATAGTTCTCACCCGATTCCGATGCACTGCATGCAGACTTTGATTGCTTTGTTGAACACGGCAAAAGGTTCACCGCGCATTACGCCCAATACGATCATGACAACCGATGCGGCGAGCAGCAGCCATGTAATCAGTTTTCTTGTCTTCTCGTTCATTGCTGTGTCCTCTCTTTCAGCAGTTCTTCAGTGATATCCTTCCAGGTTTCATAACTCCTGCCGCCGGTAACAGTTTTGATTATTTTGCCGTTACTGTCGAGAAAGAATGTTGTCGGGGTTCCGGCTATCACGGAGTGAATGAATGTGTCCATGGATTCGTCAGCTATGATATTTGGGAAAGTGACCTCTGACGCACTCAGGATTCGTTTCGCTTCTTCCAGACGATCGTCGATGATTTCTGTACCGTGCCGTGTGACATCAACCGGAATGCCGATAAGCCTGAACTCACTGTCATCATACGTGTTGTTCAGTTTTTCAAGTGCCGGCAGTTCCTTGATACAGGGCGGACAGTCCGTTCCCCAGATGTTGACCGCAATGATTTTTGTGGATTTCAGATCCTTGGCAGACAAGGTACCGCCATCCATAGTTTTCAGCTCGAAGGTTTCAAAAACATTCGTCTGAGCAGTCTCCTCTTTCTTGGCTTCCAGCTTTGCCCATACATCAACGAAGCTGAGCACGAGTCCTGCCATGGCAAAAAGGAATGCAGCCACCAGTATATGCAGCGAACTGGCATGAAACTTTTTTGCCTTCTCTTTTTTCTGATTTTCGCTCATATTCGCAAACTCCTATATTAAGTCAATTTTAACACCGGATATGGACATGTAAACGCTGAAACAGTATCCGGTCTCAAACATGCATACATATTTTTGCCTGCCGGCGCAGAAGAATTCTGCCGTGAAATGAAAGTTTCCTTCCAATGCCGTTTCAAATGCTCCTCCATATCTCGCTTCTAGATCCAAAGAACATCATATTCTTTCAGAAGCTCATATGCTTTTGTTTTTTCATCACAGAAGCCCAGCATATAGCCTCCGCCGCCCGCCCCCAATATTTTCACGGCGAAACGGAAGTCATGATCCATTGCAAATAATGGAATAAATGAATCCGGTATCATCGGCCGGAAGAAACGCAGCTGGGCCTTGCTCAACTGTTTTACTGAAACAAAGAACTCATCCATATTTCCTTCGGTCAGTGTATCCATGCATGAAACAACATACGGGAGATACTCTGACTGGAATGCATGCAAAAATGAAGCATCTTCCCGCTGCTGCTTAAAGTATTCTACCAGTGGCTTCGTATTTTTGGCGATCTTTGTATCGATCAGACAGATATGGATGTCTTTATGGATAAACTCATCGGGAAGTATCACTATTTTGTCTGCACTGATACGAAATGGTTTGCCAGTATAGCAGGCAATCGGATCAATACCGGAACTTGAGCCATGGTAAAAACTCTCCATCCTGGCAAACAATCCTTTCAGCTCCAGATAATTATCCGACTTTTCTTTCGCATAACGGTCATAGACAGCTGCCACAACTGTACCGGAACTGCCCAGTCCATAACCCATCGGCACATTGGAAGCCAGTGCCAGACCGTTGGTAATATCCTTGGCAAAAAAATCTGTATCAATTGCTTTCTTCAATGACACTTCATGATCCAGATACTGGCAGAACCGGGATAATTCTCTGTTGGAATACAAGAGTTTCTCATCCTGTCTTGTATCATCAAATACCCACTCAGCAGAAAACATCTGCAACGGGATTAACAATGCAGATGAATCAAAAATCATGGAATACTCACCAAAGAGTAGTACTTTACTGCAATACTTGGATGTCATTCTGTTTGTGATTCTCTTTAATGATAACGTTCTTACCCTTCACTATGACCTTCAGAAATCTCAAAATCAAGGTAATACATAGAACAATTATATTATCACTCGAAAATGTCAGTAACCATTCAGATTACTTATGTTTCCATCCATTTCTGACCACAATCAAAAAATGATAAACAATGCAGAAAAAGAAAAAAGCTGAATTGTGCCCGTTTTTAAGCACTTTTCAGCATTTTGCAAAAGTGGAGCTTACGAGGATCGAACTCGCGACCTCATGATTGCGAACCATGCGCTCTCCCAGCTGAGCTAAAGCCCCATAAGAATATGCTTATATAGCATAATCCTATTTGAGCGAAAATGTAAGAGCAGATTTGTGATTTTCGTAATCAATGTTCAGAATCGCTCCGTTGATCATTGTCATCGACGGAATCGTATGACCAATGTCCGCCTGATAAAGGACCGGAATATCCGGCAGGGCAAGGGAAAGCGCATCGCCGTATGTCATACCGGTGTCGCTGGATTCAAACAGGACACGTCCGACCATAACGGCTTTTGTATGGCTGAACCAGCCGGCATAGCGCATCTGCAGAAGGGTACGGTAGAAGATCTCGGCACCCATGGAGAAATTGTCGAAATACCAGATGATGCCGTCATCCTTATACCGTCTGACAAAATCCTTTGCGCCGTCAAAGCGGGTGCCGATCAGGTCTTTCAGAACGTCGATGCATCCGCCGATGCATCTGCCCTGTGTATGAAGGGAATCGACGGTTCCCTGCCACTTGACCGGAGTGTCGTATTCGATCTTTTCCGCCAGGAATCCGGGTGTCTTCATATACTTTTTGTAACTTGTCTGAACCGGCAGATCGCCGCTGATGATCTTCAGGTTGTCTTTGAGGAATTTCGGCAGCGGGGAAACATCATAACTGCCGGCATTGCATCCGTAGATCGTCGCCACATCGTATTTAGTTGTGTAAGGGAACAGAATGCCGGTAGGGTCAGATGCACCCATCAGCCATTTCGGATGTTTTTTCATTGTCCTGAAATCGGTATAGGGCAGGATCTCAAAAAGGAAATCTCCGCCGGCTGCGGCCATGACGAAATCGACATCGTCATTTTTGAACAGGGAGACCAGTTCCTCAGCTCTTTCTTCAGCACTGCCGCCGCGCATGTCATTGATCCGTACGGATGCGGTTTCGACGATGCGGTAGCCCTTTCTGCGAAGGGTAGCCAGGGATCTGTCAAAATCTTCCAGTTTGCGGCCGACGCCGGCACTTGGCGCAGAGATGCCGATCGTTCCGTTTTTACCCAGAAAAGAAGGATAGATCATATATGTACCTCGGTTTCTTTTAGACAGTATATCATCAAGTGCTGTTACAATTGAAAAAGTAAGGGAGGACAGTCATGGCATATACTCTGATCACCGGCGGTTCACAGGGACTCGGTTTCGAACTGGCAAAATGCTTTGCGGATGATGGGATTGACCTGATTCTCTGTGCCAGAAATCAGGACCGGCTGAACACAGCAGCCGCATATCTGAAAGAAAAATACGGTGTCGATGTGAAAACGGCCGCCATTGACCTGAGTGAAAAAGACGCGGCTGAAAGACTGCATGAAGAATGCGGTGATAAGAAAATCAGCCATCTGGTCAACAATGCCGGCATCGGTTTTCTGGGTGAAGCACGGCGGATTCCGAAAGAAAAAGATGAACAGTTGATTGCGCTGAATATCACCGCCCTGACGGGTCTGACAAAACTGTTTCTGTCCGATATGCTGGCTGCCGGCAGCGGGACGATACTGAATGTCGCATCCACCGGGGCATTTGTTCCCGGACCCTATATCGCTTCCTATTATGCGTCCAAGGCATATGTGCTCAGTTATACCGAAGCATTGGCACAGGAAACAGCGGGAAGCAGTGTAAAGGTATGCTGTCTCTGTCCCGGTCCTGTCCGTACGTCATTCTACGGAAAGTCCGGTCAGACGGCGCCTTTCTATGCAATGGATGCGGAAAAATGCGCCCGCTATGCCTACCGGAAGATGAAGGAAGGGGAAACACTGATCATTCCCGGCGTTCTGAACAGACTGTCCCGGCATCTGCCGGCGGGATTGTCGGCGCGGTTTATCGGGAAAATGAAGTCCGGACAATTGAAAGACAAAAAAGACGGCTGATCATCAGTCGTCTTTTGAAAACCAGGATTTGATCCGCAGCCACTGGCGGGCGAAGAAGTTTTTCTCGCGCGGAACAGTGACGGTGTAATTCTTTGTGAAGAGGACATGATCATCACTTTTGACGATCAGGGAACCTGTGATTTCCTTTTCCTCATAGCTTGCCTTGACTTCATCCGGCAGGTTGCAGGTGACTGTCACTTTCCATTCTTCGGGAATATCCAGAGTCAGGTCCTGCGGTGCCTCGATATAAAGCATTTCCTGCTTCTTGAAAGCATGGTTTACGGTAATGGTATGAAGTACTTCATTGGCAGTGAAGAATGTCTTCCGGCGCCATCCGTGAAGCCTCTCCATTGTCTCTTCGGCATCGACGACATGCAGGGGATCATCCATTTCGTCGCCGGCATGGCCGGTTACGACTATCAGGTTGAGTCCGTTGATTTCCGTCCAGTAAGCCAGACAGTAGCCTGCTTCATAGGTGAAGCCGGTCTTACCGCCGATCATTTCCGAGATATCAACTTCTTTTTTGTCAGCGGAAAGGGAAGCTGTGGAATAGATATCGGTTCCCTCCGGATAGGAAGCGACCGGTCCGGTGTGATATTCGTCGGTGCTGAAGATGGTGCGGAACATTTCATTCTGCAGGCAATAGTCCAGCAGGATTGCCATGTCGCGGGCTGTCGTATAGTGGTCGTCTTCATGCAGACCGGAAGTATTCACGAAATGGGTATTGTTCATTCCCAGTTCTTTTGCTTTTTTGTTCATCAGGTCAACATAGGCATCGATACCGCCGGCAACCTTGAAGGCCAGGGCATTGGTGGCGTCTGCCGCTGAAGGCAGGGCAACCGCATACAGAAGATCCTCTATCACCGGTTCGTCGCCTTCCTCGTAAGCCATACGGGAAGCATTTGCTTCTGCCAGACCTTCGATCATTTCATCGGTGATGGTGATCGTCTCATCATAATCGCTGATATTCTCGATTGCCACGATCGCTGTCATCATCTTGGTCAGAGATGCCGGATACATCCTTTCGTCGGCATTCTTCTCAGCGAGCACCTGACCGCTGTCGGCATCGATCACGATCGCATAATCGCTGTAAAGACCATCCAGCAGTGTATCGTCGGTTCCTTCGGCAGAAACCGGAAGACTATTCAGCAGCGGGCATGCTGCAAGCATGGCCGCCGTCAGTGTTCTTTTCATCAGACTGTGCTTTTTCATGGTTACTATATTATAGAAAATCATATTATAAAGAAAGCGAAAAGTGATGTTTGGAAGGTTTTTGTGATGTGAAACCGCTTAATAACGTGGGATTTTGAAATAATACGGGATATAATAATACAGATTTATATCAGGAGGGTTATATGAGAATCGGTATCATCGGTGCTATGGAAGTGGAAGTTGTAAATCTTCTGGATAAAATGGTGATTGCCCGGGCGGAAGAAGTCGCCGGGATGAAATACTATGTCGGAAAAATCGGAAAGATCAACACGGTAATTGTCCGCTCAGGTATCGGCAAGGTCAATGCCGCCACCTGTGCCCAGATTCTGATCGACCGTTTCCAGATTACCCATCTGATCAATACCGGCATTGCCGGATCGCTGGACAGCAGGATCAATGTCGGCGATGTTGTCGTCTCCACAGACGCAGTCTACCATGACTTCGCAGTCGGAGCGTTCGGCTATCCGCGCGGCCAGGTCCCCGGCCATGACGGCATCGGATTTGTTTCCGATCCGGAACTGAGAGGACGAATCATCGAAGCAATCAAGGTCACGGCACCGGAAATCGGTGTCCATGAGGGCAGGGTTGCCAGCGGTGACCAGTTCATTGCCTCACGCGATGTCAAAAACGACATCCGCGATACCTTCGGGGCATTGTGCACGGAAATGGAAGGATGCGCAATCGCCCACACTGCCGAGAGAAACGGAATACCGTGTGTTATCGTCCGCTATATTTCCGACAATGCGGATGATTCGGCAACGATGGATTATGCGGCATTCGAAAAGCAGGCCGCCCACAATTCCGCCAATATCCTCTTCTCCGTCATCCATTCCTTCGAATAATCGCAGCGTCTCGTATGAGGCGCTTTTTTACTGTCTGAGGCTGTCTGACATATAATGAATCCATGGAATGGTTTGATTCTCTTGGCAATAAGGAACTGCTGGTACTCGGAACGGCTGCTGCCATGTTTCTGGTCTGCCTGTACCAGTTATGGCAGTATCACAGGGCGGAATGGAAATATGCCGCGAAAAACCGGCTGAAAAACGCAGCCTTTCTGTTTGTGCTGTCCTTGCTGGCGGTGGGCTCTGTTTTCCTGATTCCCGGTCAACCTGTTATTGCTGGTCTTGAAACCCTTCCGGTTTATGAAAGTGAACCATATGCGGTGATCAATCATGACGAACCGTTCTTTACCGATGAGGAGAAGGACAGGGATGTCTTTGAGCACTATGGCGAACTGGATTATCTGGGAAGGTGCACGGCTGCCGAAGCAATGCTTGGTCCGGAACTTCTGCCGCAGTCAGAAAGGGAAGATATCAGTGAAATCAAACCAAGCGGCTGGCAGTCCGTCCGTTATGAGGATCTGATCGAGGATGCCTTCCTGTATCACCGCTGCCATCTGATCGCCTACGGGCTCAGTGGTCAGAATGCCAATGCCGGCAATCTGATTACCGGAACCCAGTATATGAATATGGAGGGCATGCGGCCGATCGAGGGCGTGGTGGCATCCTACATCCACCGTACCGGCAATCATGTCCTGTACCGGGTGACACCGTATTTCGAAGGCAGCGATCTGGTTGCCAGAGGGGTCCTGATCGAGGCGGTATCGATCGAGGATGACGGCGATGGAATCATGCTGAACAGATTCTGTTTCAACGTCCAGCCGGGAATCAGGATCAGCTATTCCGACGGCAGCAGCCACCGGGAATAATGTCCTCCAGGAGGGCTGAAAAATGCTGAAAAGCCAGTAATAAAGGCACTTTTTGGGCATCCTCTATTGAAAACAGGCTAAAATGGTCTAAAATTATCTACAGATAAGGAGGCCAACGTATTATGGCAGAAGTAAAAGTCATTACAAAGAAGAATATTGTTGATGATGTTTCAACTAAATTTGATCTGACAAAGAAGGATTCTACAGAAGTTGTCAATTTCGTGTTTGAAGAAATCACAAAGGCTCTGAAGAAGGGCAACGAAGTCAACATCAACGGATTCGGCAAATTCTCCGTTGTCAAGAAAAAGGCCCGTACAGGTCTGAACCCGGCTACCGGCGAAAAGATCAAGATCAAGGCTACAAAATCTCCGAAGTTCAAGGCAAGCAAGACTCTGAAAGACGCTGTCAAGTAATTGAACCGGAAAAACTGAAAAAACAGAAGGAAGAGACGCGATGTTCTCTTCCTTTCTTTTTGTTATTCTTCTTCGATATAGACGCGCTTCATGACCTGTTTCTCAACCGGTTTGTCGCGTCTGTCGGTTCTGACCATGGCGATCCTGTCGACTGCCTCGATGCCTTCGACGACCTTGCCGAAAGCGGCGTAGCTGCCATCGAGATGCGGTGCATCCCGGTGCATGATAAAGAACTGGGAAGAAGCAGAATCCGGATTCGTGGCTCTGGCCATGGAAATGACACCGCGGGTATGCTTCAGCGGGTTGTTCACGCCGTTGGCAGCAAATTCACCCTTGATGTTTTCCTTTGATCCGCCCATACCGGTTCCGGTCGGGTCACCGCCCTGGATCATGAAGCCGGGAATGACGCGGTGAAAGATCAGTCCGTCATAGAAGCCTTCCTTGACCAGCTTCGTAAAATTGGCGACCGTGATTGGAGCTGTCTGGGGATACAGTTCGATTTTCATCACATCGCCGTTTTCCATTTCAATTACAACCATTGTTCATTTCCTCCTGAAAAAAGGGGCGTATCATACGCCCCTTCATCATAACCTTGAACTATCTCAAATGCCAGATGTCGTTATTGTATTCCTTGATCGTGCGGTCGCTGGAGAAGAATCCGCTCTTGGCGATATTGACCAGCATCTTCCGCTTCCACCAGGCTCTGTTTTCATAATCCATCAGAGCTGTTTCCTTGGCGGCACAGTAGCTTTCAAGATCGAGCAGCGTCATGAACCAGTCCTTGTTGATCAGGTTGTCTCTGAGTTCGTTGAGCATTGCCGGATCGCCGATCGCGCATAACTGTTCCGATGTGATGAAGTCCACGCAGTTGTGGATGGAATTGGAACGGTAATAGAAATCGGAGGAATGATAGCTGCTGGTGTTGTAGAGACCGATGACTTCGTCGCTGGAGCGGCCGAAGACATAGATGTTGTCATTGCCGACAAGATTGCGGATCTCAACATTGGCACCGTCCGCTGTTCCCAGGGTGACAGCTCCGTTCAGCATGAATTTCATGTTGCCGGTGCCGGAAGCTTCCTTGGAAGCCAGGGAAATCTGCTCGGAGATGTCGCAGGCAGGAATGACTTTCTCAGCCTTGTCCACATTGTAGTTCTGGATCATGACGACCTTCAGGTATTTGTTTGCTTCCGGGTCGTTGTTGATCAGTTCCTGCAGGCAGAGGATCAGGTGGATGACATTCTTGGCCATCTTGTATGCCGGAGCGGCCTTGCCGCCGAAGATGACGGTGATCGGACGCGGCGGCAGAGCACCGTTCTTGATCTGCATGTATTTGTAGATGACCCAGAGGGCATTCATCTGCTGGCGCTTGTACTCGTGCATGCGCTTGACATGGACGTCGAATACGGAATTCGGATCGAGATCGATGTTCTCTTTCTCCTTGATGAAGTTCGCCAGGCGCACTTTGTTCTGGTACTTGATGTTTTCCAGCTGTTCGAGAACGTTTTCGTCGTTATAGTAGCGCAGCAGTTCTTCGAGATGGCTCGCGTCCGTCTTCCAGCCTTCGCCGATCAGCATGTCGATCAGGTTGGTCAGCTGGGGGTTGGAATGCATCAGGAAACGGCGGAAGGTAATGCCGTTGGTCTTGTTGTTGAAACGCTGCGGATAGATGTTGTAGAACGGCTTGAGTTCCTGGTTCTTGAGGATCTCGGTATGCAGGGCGGCGACACCGTTGATGGAACGGGAGTAATGCATGTCCATCTTGGCCATATGCACGCGGTTCTGCTCGTCGATGATCATCAGGTCGGGATTGCCGCTGAAGGCGCAGTAAGCCGCGTAGTCAAGACCTTCGATGATCGGCAGAAGATGCGGGACAACTTCACCCAGATAATCGAGCGGCCACTTCTCCAGGGCTTCAGCCAGGATCGTGTGGTTCGTATAGGCGCAGACATTATTGACGATGTCGGCAGCCCGCTTCATCGGAATGCCTTCCATCATCAGCAGTCTGATCAGTTCGGGAATGACCATGGACGGATGGGTGTCGTTGATCTGTACAGCCACGTACTGGTCAAGACGGTGCAGGTCATGGCCTGCTTCCTTTTCCTTGTGAATGATCAGCTGGGCAGCGCTGCTGACCATGAAATACTGCTGATAGATTCGCAGAAGCTGTCCGTCCCTGTCACTGTCGTCAGGATAGAGGAACAGCGTCAGGTTCTTTTCGATATTGGTCTTGTCGAACTGGATGCCGTCATGAACGATCGATTCATCGATGGTGTCCAGGTCGAACAGGTGCAGGGTATTCTTATTGCCTTTATAGCCGATGACATCCATGTCATACATGCGGGAATGGTATGTCTTACCGGCAAGCTGTACCGGGAAGGTGATGTCAGTCTTTCTGACCATGTTGCTGCCGTCAAGCCATTCATCGGGGATCTCGTGCTGCTTGTGATCGATGAACTGCTGCTTGAACAGACCGTAGTGGTATCTCAGACCGATACCGTCGCCCGGCAGGTTCAGTGTCGCAATCGAATCCAGGAAACATGCTGCCAGTCTGCCAAGACCGCCGTTTCCCAGAGATGGTTCTTTTTCAATTGCTTCCACAGATTCCAGTGATTTGCCGTTGTCTTTCAGAATTCTGTCCATTTCGTCGAACAGTCCGAGATTGATCAGGTTCTTTCCGAGCTGTTTGCCGGTCAGAAATTCGGCGCTGATATAGTAGACCTTCTTGGTTCCCTGAACCGTCGGGATCTGCTCCGATCTCTGTCTCACGATTTCCAGACATGCTTCATATAATTCACTGTCAGCTGCGTCTTTGATTTCCTTGTGCAGAAGGGAAACCAGTTCTTCCTGAAGTGTCATAAAGTTTCCTCCGGTGTCTGTTTCAGACACATACTTTGGTAGAATAACAAAAATCAATATCTAATGCAAACCAAAAAACCGCTTAATTAAAGGCTGAAATCAATGTAACGGTTTTCATTGCAGGCAAACGGCATGGTCAGAACTCTTATGCTATAATATCTGCGAAATCAGAGGGGGAAACGATGTCATTCATACTGAATCTACTGCAGTCGCTTCTATACGGATTTGTCATGGGAATCACCAGCTGGCTGCCGATCAGCCCGGCTGCCCACATGACCTTGATGAAGTCTTTTCTGCCGCTT
Organism: uncultured Erysipelotrichaceae bacterium; assembly: GCA_902778375.1. GTDB lineage: Bacteria > Bacillota_I > Bacilli_A > Erysipelotrichales > Erysipelotrichaceae > Bulleidia. The sequence goes on along the minus strand of CACYXJ010000010.1, from coordinate 6,723 downwards.
CAGATCTATAATGACTATCTCTCGAATCTGGCATTCTGGAACCTGTTCCGCTCGCTCATACAGATCGGCGGAATGCTTGCCGTGCTGCTCCTGTTCTGGGGAAGACTCAATCCCTGGCAGAAGGGGATCCGCGCCAAGCGCAAGCGGAAGATCATCAGACTCTGGCTGATGATCCTGATCAGCGTGATTCCGGCTCTGATTCTGGAAATCCTGCTGGACGATCTGATTCTCACAAAACTGAGCACCGGCTGGGCACTTGCCGCCGCTCTGATTCTTTTCGGCGGCTTCATGTTCTGGTCGCAGTTAAAGGAGAACAAAGTCCGTGTCGAGACAGTCAACCAGGTCAGGGCGACCGACGCTGTCAGACTCAGTCTGTTCCGGTTCCTGTCGCTTCTGCCCGGCATCGGCCATACCGACAGCACCATGGTGACTGCCGAACTGCTTGGCTTTAACCGGGAAACCGCCGCCGAATATGCCTATATGCTGACAATTCCGACGGTGCTTGGCAGCGTGATACTGCGGGCTGTCAGCTTTGTGAATGCCCAGGTTCCCTTCAGCCTGGAGGGACTGGCGGCCGTTCTTGCCGGCATGGCAGTCTGTTTTGTCACATCTCTGTTCGTGATCCGCTACATGCTGAACTATGTACGCAGACACGATCTGAAAATATTCTCGCTCTACCGTGTGGTTCTCGGCATTCTCGTCGTGATCTTCACACTGTTCAAAGTCATTTCCTGAGGAACGTAAATGAATATCGATATCAGTGCCGGCAGTCTTTTTCTGGAAGGACTGCTGTCGTTCTTCTCTCCCTGTGTCCTGCCGCTGATCCCGCTGTATATCAGCTATCTGACAGCGGACGCAAGAGAGGAAAATCCAGACGGATCATATTCCTACAGGCGCCGGAAGACATTCTTCCTGACGCTTTGTTTTGTGCTGGGAATCTGTACCGTCTTCTTTCTGGCTGGCCTCGGTTCAGCGGCGTTAAGGACATTCTTTGCCGGCCACCGGACGGAGATGCTGTATCTGGGCGGCGTGCTGCTGATTTTCTTCGGCCTTGTCTCCCTGCATGTCATCGATATTCCGCTTCTGAACCGCACATATCAGAAGAATGTCGAACCGGGCAAAGGCATGTCCTATGTGAAGGCGTGGATGATGGGATTCTTCTTCAGTTTTGCCTGGTCACCCTGTATCGGACCGATGCTTGCCCAGGCAATCGTGATGTCTTCGGCGGCGGAAACAGCTTCGCAGGGCTGGCTGCTGATCGGCTCCTATACACTTGGTTTCATCCTGATGTTCCTGCTGCTTGGCCTGTTTACCGGCGAGATCCTCAATTTCCTCAAAGACCACAGGAACATCGTCAAATACACAGGCATTGCCGCCGGCATTATTGTCCTGCTGATGGGCTTCTATATGATCTATCAGGGATACGAAACTTCCCGCATGCCGTCTGAAAGTACCGCCGGACAGCAGACACAGGAATCTGCGGAAGAATATATGGATCCGACACTGGACGAATTCGATTTCACCTTGCCCGACTGGAACGGAAACACCGTGACTCTTTCGGACGCGAAGGGGAAAGTCATCATTCTCAGTTTCTATGAGACATGGTGTCATTACTGCAACGAGGAACTTCCTTCCCTGCAGAAAGTCCATGAAACGATGGATGATGTTCAGGTCTATCTTGTCACGACACCCTCCGCCGGCAGCGAGGGCAGTAAGGAATACATCACACAGTATCTGAAAGACAGCGGCATCACGATCGATGTCCTGTTTGACGAACAGCTGGAAATGACCCGCACCTTCGCGGTTTCCGGCTATCCGATGACGTTCTTCATCGACAAGGAAGGCGTATATACCGGCTATTTCCCGGGCTACACGCCGGAAGAAACACTGATGGATTATATCTCGACCCTGCGGGGAAATAATTAATTCAAAATAATATTGCATGCATATGTATGCAGCAGTACAATATGTCTGTCCAGAGAGGGCAATAAAAAAAAACGGCACATAGCCGCGGAATTTATTGCCCTCTCTTTTCATTTTTTTAGAAACGGAGAAACGGATATGAAGTACATTTTTGTTACCGGCGGAGTCGTATCGGGACTCGGCAAAGGCATTACTGCTGCATCGCTCGGAAGACTGCTGAAACAGCGCGGTTTCAAAGTGATCGCGCAGAAACTGGATCCTTATATCAACGTCGATCCCGGCACGATGTCACCGATCCAGCACGGGGAGGTGTTTGTCACCGAAGACGGCACCGAAACGGATCTTGACCTTGGTCATTATGAACGTTTCATCGACGAGAATCTGAACAAATATTCCAACCTGACGACCGGCAAGGTGTACTGGAATGTACTGCGCAAGGAACGAAGGGGAGAATACCTCGGATCGACAGTGCAGATCATTCCTCACATTACCGATGAGATCAAGCGCTTTATCTATAATGTCGGCGACAGGGCCCAGGCTGAAATCGTCATCACCGAGATCGGCGGAACGGTCGGCGATATCGAATCGCAGCCGTTTATCGAAGCCATCCGCCAGATCTGCATCGAAAAGCCGGAAGATGTCTGCTTTATTCATGTCACACTGGTTCCCTATATCTCCGGATCCGATGAATACAAATCAAAACCAACCCAGCATTCGGTCAAGGAACTGCAGAACATGGGCGTGCGTCCCAATATCATCGTTGCCAGGGCGGACGGCAGACTGCCGGAGGATGTCAAACGGAAGATCGCTCTTTTCTGCAATGTCAAGGAAGACTGTGTCGTCGAGAACACGACTGTCGAAGACCTTTATGAAGCACCGCTGATGCTGGAGGAACAGGGACTTTCGGCAATTGTATGCCGGGAACTGCACCTGACAGAAAGAGAAATCGATCTGCGGGAATGGGAAGCACTGACAAAACGTATCAAAGGCCTCCATAAGGAAGTGACCATTGCCCTGGTCGGCAAATATGTCCGTCTGCATGATGCCTATCTCTCCGTAGTCGAGGCATTGAAACACGGCGGCTATGAACATGACACGCATATTCATATCAAATGGATCGATTCCGAAGATGTCACAAAGGAAAACGCCCCGCAGCTGTTTGCGGACGTGCAGGGAATCTGTGTGCCGGGAGGCTTCGGCAGCCGTGGCATCGAAGGCAAGATCATTACCGCCGGCTATGCCAGGGAAAACAACATTCCGTATCTGGGACTGTGCCTCGGCATGCAGATCGCGGTCATTGAGTTTGCCCGCAATGTCCTTGGCTGGCAGGATGCCGATTCCAATGAATTCAATCCCGCAAGCAGCCACAAGGTCATCGACTTCATGCCCGGCCAGAATGACGAAATCGACAAGGGCGGAACGATGCGTCTGGGTGCCTATCCCTGCGTGATCAAAGAAGGAACGCTGCTGAAGAAGTGCTATGACTGCGATGAGGTCCGGGAACGTCACCGCCACCGCTATGAATTCAACAATCTTTACCGTCAGGATTATGAAAACAGCGGCATGACGATTGCCGGACTTTCGCCTGACGGACAGCTGGTGGAAGCAGTGGAAATACCTGCCTGCGATTTCTTTGTCGGAGTGCAGTATCATCCTGAATTCAAGAGTAGACCGGACAAGGCACATCCTCTTTTCAGGGGATTTATTGAAGCGGCTTTGAATAAAAAGGAACAATGATGACCAGTTTTCGGTTATGATACAGAAATAACGGGAGGGACTTTATGGCAGACAAAATCATCGTTCTTGACTTCGGCAGTCAGTATAATCAGCTGATTGCCCGCCGTATCAGGGAATTCGGCGTTTACAGCGAACTGCATCCCGGCAGTATGAAACTGCAGGATATCCTGGCGATGGGCGATGTCAGAGGCATCGTGTTTTCCGGCGGTCCGAACAGTGTCTATGAAAACAATGCCCCGAAATGCGACCCGGCAATCCTGACGTCCGGTCTGCCGGTACTTGGCATCTGCTACGGCATGCAGATGACACATTACATGCTGCAGGGAGAAGTAACGCCTTCCGATAAAAAGGAATACGGCCGGACAGAAATCAGAGCCGACAGCAGCAGTCTTCTTTTCCACGGTCTGCCGGAAACCCAGACGGTATGGATGAGCCATGGCGATCAGGTAACAAAACTGGCAGATGGCTTCCACGGTGTTGCTTACAGTGCAACCTGTCCGTTTGCGGCATCCGCGGATGACGAAAGAAAAATCTACACGCTGCAGTTTCATCCGGAAGTCAGACACAGCGAATACGGTCTCGACATTCTGCGAAACTTTGTATTCAGAATCTGTCATGCCGAAGCAAACTGGACCATGGCAGATTATATTGACACCCAGATCCATGAAATCAGGGAAAAAGTCGGCGATGACAAAGTCCTGCTTGGTCTTTCCGGCGGTGTGGATTCATCGGTTGTCGCTGCACTTCTCAACAAAGCCATCGGCAAAAACCTGTACTGCATGTTCATTGATCACGGTCTGTTAAGAAAAGGTGAGGCGGAATCTGTCATGGATACTTTCTCGCGGAATATGGATCTGAATCTGATCAAGATTGATGCAAGAGACCGCTTCATGGAAAAACTGAAGGGACTGAAAGATCCGGAGGACAAGCGCAAGGCGATCGGCAATGAATTTGTCTATACCTTCCGGGATGAAGTCGCAAGACTTCTTGCTGGTACGGATATCAAGTGGCTGGCCCAGGGAACCCTGTACACGGACGTCATTGAGTCCGGTACGGATACTGCCCAGACGATCAAATCACATCACAATGTCGGCGGCCTGCCGGAAGATATGAATTTCCAGCTGATCGAACCCTTGAACAAACTGTTCAAGGACGAAGTCAGGGAACTGGGTACGGAACTTGGTCTGCCCGAAGAAATGGTCTGGCGGCAGCCTTTCCCGGGACCGGGACTCGGCATCCGCGTGCTTGGCGAAATCACGGAGGAAAAACTGCAGATTGTCAGAGACAGCGACGCGATCCTCAGAGAAGAAATCCGCAAGGCAGGTCTGCACCGGGAAATCTGGCAGTACTTTACCTGTCTGCCGGATATTCATTCGGTCGGAGTTATGGGCGATCAGCGGACATATGACTATACGGTGGTGGTGAGAGCCGTCACTTCCATAGACGGAATGACTGCTGACTGGGCAAGAATTCCGTATGACGTACTGGACAGAATCTCCACCCGTATCGTCAATGAGGTGGCACACGTCAACAGAGTGGCTCTGGATATCACTTCCAAGCCGCCGGGCACTATCGAGTGGGAATAAAATTACCATAATCAGTTCTAAAAGTCACTTGAAAAAGTCGCATAATATTATATAAAGTCGCTTGAAAAAGTTATATACTTAGTTTGCGGGTGGTGAAATGTATGCTGAAACGAAAAATAACAGAGCGGCTGAATAACTGGAAGAATGATCCACATAAAAAACCGTTGGTAATCAAAGGGGTGCGTCAGTGTGGAAAGACTTTCAGCGTTATGGATTTTGCACGCAGGAATTATTCACATGCGATTTATATCAATTTTTATGAAAACCCGGAATATGCATCTTTGTTTTCCGGGTCTTTGAAAGTTGATGATCTGGTTATGTATATGTCAGCATTGCTTGGAACAGGAGCAGTTTTTGAAGAAGGGCAGACTATTATCGTTCTTGACGAAATACAGCATTGCCCGAATGCCAGGACTTCCTTGAAATTCTTTAAAACAGATGGCCGCTATGATGTGATTGCGACAGGCTCTTTACTTGGCGTAAGCGGGTATGGAGATGAGGAATTGTCGATCCCCGTCGGCTATGAAGAGATCATAGAAATGTTTCCGCTGGATTTTGAAGAGTTTCTCTGGGCAAATGGGATCAGTGACCAGGTGATCGATTTGATGCAGAACAGCCTGGAGCAATGCTCACCCGTACCTGAACCGATCCATAACCGGATGAGAGAACTTCTTCTGCAATACACGGTTATCGGCGGTATGCCGGAAGTCGTGCAGCGCTTCATTGACACGCATCAGATCTCCCAGACACTTGTTCTGCAGAGAAACATTCTTGATGAATACAGGGATGATATGGTCAAATACGCTATCGGAAAAGATAAATCAAAGATCCGGGAATGCTTTGATTCAATTCCGAAACAGCTGGCAAAAGAAAACAAAAAATACCAGTATTCTGTGATCCGGAAGAAGGGGACTTCTGAGATGTTTCAAGGTAGTATCAAATGGATCGAAGATGCCGGAATTATCAGAAGATGTTACAACCTGACGTTGCCTGAACTGCCTTTGGATGGTAATGCGATCCCGGAAATATTCAAAGTCTATATGGCGGATACCGGGCTGTTTACAGCAATGCTGGAAGACGGGTCACAGTACGATATTCTCAAAGGAAATCTGTATGGTCATAAAGGCGCAGTTTTTGAAAACCTTATAGCGGATATCCTTGGGAAGAACGGAAGAAAACTGTACTATTTTCATAAAGATTCGGGACTGGAGATTGACTTTATCATCCGCTTTCAGAATGAAGCAGCACTACTTGAAATCAAAGCTTCAACCGGAAATGCGAAAAATGTAAAAACAATTCTTGCGCATCCCGAGAAGTATCATGTTCATCGTGCTGTAAAACTGGGAAATGATTACAATGTGGGATATGCGAACGGAATACTGACACTTCCATCCTATATGGGATTTCTTCTTTGCCGTGATACCACTCATTGATACCATTTTGCTACCATGCGGATCGAAAACGAGGTAGATGTGAG